>DATDFN010000030.1:0-45324 GCA_036522615.1 Binatia bacterium
AGACTCCAGTCCACGACCTGCGACAGCGGAATGTCCTTCGTTATCTTGAGGCGTTCTTTGGTGAGCTGCATATCGAGCAGAACGCCTTTGTCGGCGATGTAGCCGTCGTCCGTGAACGAGGCGATCGCCGCGTCGTACGCCTTGCCGGCCTGCGACGGCGTGATGTGGAGATAATCGACCATCATCGCGATCGTCTCGCCGCGATGCTCTTTCATGAACCGGGTCCCGCGGAGCGTCGCGCGCACGACTTTTTTCACCTGCTCGCGGTCGGTCTGGAGTTTTTTATCCGTGAGTCCGATGCCGGAGAGCGGGAGATCGGTGATGTCCGAGAGATTCAGCAGCCGGCGCATACCTTCCTCCTCCGCCTTGACGGCGAAGGCGACGTCGATCGCCGTCGCGTCGACCGAGCCGGCGCGAACGGCCGCGAGACGAAGCGGGCTCTCGCCGCTCACGATGATCTTCACGTCCTTGTCCGGGTCGAGACCGAAGTGCCGCACCGTCGCCCGTGCGAGATAGTCCACGGTGCCGGCGAACGAATCGACGCCGATGGTTTTGCCCTTGAGATCTTTGCCGCTTTTGATGTCGCCGCGCACGATGAAGACGTGGAGCGGCTTCGATGCCATGCCGGCCACGACTTTGAGCGGCACGCCGGTGACGGCCGCGCGGAGCGTCGAGCCCCAGGCGAGAAGATAATCGATGTCGCCGGAGACGAGCGCCTTGACGCCGATCGCGGGCTGCATCTGAATTTTTTCCGCACTCAACCCCTCGTCGCGAAAAAAACCTTTCTTGAGCGCGACCACGACGGGGAATTCGAAAAGCCCGTGGCTCGGCGTGCCGATCATCGTGCGCTCGGCCGAGAAACCATCCTGCGAATGAAACGCGAGGCCTGCGGCGAGCGCGATTAAAATGGCGACGATCGTAGAAGCTCGCAACGTCATAGAAGCTCCATGAGTCTACCGTATCCCGGACGCGCTTTTCTCTTGATGGCTTTCAGACACCACCATGCGGAAGACTGCGTTGTCGTTACGACCGGAATGCTAAATTCCTTCTCCAGCGGCTCGATAATATCGAGCGTCTGCCACTTAGGATTTGGGATGTAGAAGCCGTCCGCCTTGGGCGCTTCGCGGTAAGCTTCGCGCGCGAGGCCGAGCGGCACTTCGGCAGAGAGCCGCGCCATTTCGTCCGGCCCGGGGCAGAGCGCTGTTTTCAGAGCCAGGACTTCGAATCCGCGCGCGGCGAGGCGGCGCTGCATGCCCGCGTTCAAAGTCTCTTTGTACGGCGTGACCAGCAGCAGCTTTTTAACCCCGAGCGCATTGAGCGCCGTTTCCGCGGCGTCCTGACCTGTCGTCACAGGCACACCGGTGGCCTTCTCCAGCTCGGGCGCGAGATCGGCGGCGCCTTTGTCGTCTTGCAACGTGACGAGCGGCGAGCCGCCGAGAAGCACCGCGCCGACGCCCATCTTGATCAAGCCGCGCGCCGCGCGCTCGACCGCCGCGCGCGCTTTGTCGAACTCATTCGGCGTGTGCTCTTCGACGCCGAGCGTCGCAAAGACGACGTTGACGCCGTCGGGGACGATCTGAAACCAGTCCTCGGCGCTGTCCAGATACGTCGGCGTCACGACGCCGATACGGCCCCTCGGTCCGCGCATAGTTTATTCTACTTGTCGTTAATCGCCATGAAGCCGCCCCTGCTCTCCGCGCCCGCGCAATGGGGCAGCGCTATTTCCAAAGGCCGGCAATCGGATGCGCGGGCCGCTCCGAACAGGAGCGGCCTTCATGGCTCTAGGGATAGCCGGCGGCCGGGCTTGCTCGAAGAGTTCGGGCATCCGATAACAGACGGCCGGATTAATCCTAAACCCATTGCCCGAACTCGAAGAGTGAGCTCGACCGCCCGACAACATCATTCCATTCGAACGTTTTTCTTGAAATCGTAATTGGGAGAGAAGTCGTTCTCAAAAACCCACGAGATTCTGTCCGTTCGCCGGCCGTTCATTGTTTTTTTAAGGAAAGCGATCAGCAGGTTCCACGCATCGACGGCCGCCTCTTTGCGGTAGCGCCCCGGCATCGTGTCGTTGAGCCAGCCGTGCGGCGCGTCGGGATAGATGCGGATGTGGTAGGTTTTTTTATTGCGTTCGAGCGCGGCGCGGAAGCGGAGCACGTCGTCAACGGAAATGATGTGGTCCGCCTCGCCGAAGACGCCGAGCAGCGGGCAAGAAAGCTTTTCCAAAAGCGTCTCGATCAACACCGGCCGAAACTCGTCCGTCGTCCACTCCTTGCCGCCGGCGGCGCCGTAAAACACGACACAAGCTGCGACGTCGGCGCCATTCGTCGCGGGGAGCACCGCCTGGCGGCCGGTCTGGCAGACGCCCATGACGGCGATCCGGCCGGGATCGACAAGGCCAAGCTTTTTTAAATACGCGATCGACTCGCCGATATCGTCCAGCGCCTCGCCGTCACGGATATCCGCGCGCGCCTCGCCGCGCTCCAGCGCCTTGCGGTCGCCGCTAAAGCGCCAGAAAAGATCGGGGGCGAGCGCGACGTAGCCCGCTTTGGCGAACTTGACGATGAGGTCTTTCGTATGCTGCACCACGCCGTAGCGCTCGTGCAGCAGGATCATCGCCGGGCGGTTTCCTTTCGCTTTCGGCAGCGCGCGGAAAGCGGACATGCCGCTCGGCAGCCGGACGGTCGACGAGGCGACACTAGACTTCGGCGCTTTTTGTTTTTTGACGGGCCGTTGCTTCATTTCTTTTTCTCCTCCGCCATTCCTTGCTCGTAAACTCCCCGATGCATGACGCCGTAAAGGTCGACGGCGGTGAGCGCGCAGTACTCGAGCGTATAGCCTTCGCGCACGTCGGCGTAGCCGTCCTCGAGGATCCGCTGCAGCACGGCGCGATTGAAGCTCCCATGGCCCATAACGCCGTCGTCGTGCTCCTTGAGATCGGCCTCTTCGTGCGTGGAAAAGTAGACCGCCTGCTCGCGGCTGAAGCCGTACTGCGCGGTGAGCGCCCGATACCATGCCGCGGCCCAGTGGCCGATCGGCTCCTCGGTAAGCATCGAGAACCACCACTCGGCGACCGTGCCCTCCCATAGGAGCCCGCGCTTGAAATCGAGAATCGTCCGCGCCTCGGGGAGCATCGGCCGGCGCAGCACCTCGTCTTCCGAAAGGCCGAGCGCTTTCGCGGTGTGCAGCATCACCAGCACGTGGCCCGGCGGCTTCGGGTGCATGAATTCGTCGGCGACCTTGGCGCCGAAGGGGGCGAGCAGATCGGTGTGCCGTTTAAAAAAGCCTAGGTGCTTGTGATAGGAGGCGGCGATCAGCGTATTGATCTCGATCGTAAACGCACCCCAATTTTGGAAGAAAAGACGGATGACGGATAAGGGCAGCTTACCCGCCGTCAAATCCTTCATGAAGGCGCCCTGCGTCACCTTCTCGTTCCAGCGCCGAATAACCTTCGCGTTCACCCCGTCGAGATACTCCTTGGCCTCCGACGAGGTCATCTTCACCGCCAGTTTGGGCTGCATCGTTCTTCCTCGCGAATGCGCTCAGAATTATCTTGCGAACCTGAGAGAGTCAAGCTTGCGATACGGCCAAGCGTTTTTTATATTTCCACTATGGCAATCGAGGACGCGCGCATGTTCGTGGGGGAGTTGACGACCGTGGGCCGGCGCACGGGACTGCCGCGCACGGTCGAGCTGCGGATGGTGCGGCTGGACGGAAAATTTTACGTCTCGTCGAGCACCGTCGCGGGCAAGCACTGGTGTCGCAACATGCTGCAGAACGCGGGAGTGAAAGTAAGAGCGGCGGGTACGCTTTTCTCCTGCCGCGCGCGGCAGTTGGACGACGAGGATCTCCGGCGCCGCGTGCTCTCGCTCCGCGATTCGCCGCCGCTGCTCGAGCGCGCGGTTTTCGAACTCACGCCGGTATAAGAATAATTCGCTAGCGGGACGCGGGCTATTTGACCAGAACGATCTTCACGTCGCCCACTTTTCTCAGAATATTGATGCCGACATCGCCCTCGCGCCGCTGGAAGACGAGGTCGACCGTGCTGTCTCCGACTTTCAGGTTTTTGACTTCGACTTTATCGAGGAAATCGGGCAGCACCGGATGCGAGACGTGTAGCTGTTTAACGGGCGCTTTGATCGAAAGACCGAGACACGCTTGCAGCAGCATAAACACCGAAGCCGCAGCCCAGGATTGCGGCGCGCAGGCGACCGGATAGAGCGTCGGCCCTTCGCCGGGACGTCGCGTGAAGCCGCAGAAAAGCTCCGGCATGCGCCGAAGCTCTAGAAATAAGCTCGCGTCGAACAGCCCGGACAAGATTTTCATCGCGGCGTCTTTATAACCGTATTGCGCCAGACCATGGGCGACGATCGCGTTGTCGTGCGGCCATACCGAGCCGTTGTGGTACGACATCGGATTGTAGCGGGCCTCCACAGACGAAAGCGTCCTAACGCCCCATCCTGAAAACGAGTCTTCCGCGAGCAGCGTCCGCGCGACGAGCTGCGCATGGCTGGGCGTCGCGATGCCGGTAAACAAGCAATGGCCCGCGTTCGAGGAGCGCACGCGGCAGGGCCGCTTCGCGCCGTCGAGCGCAAGCGCGTACGTGGAGAGTATCGGCGACCAGAAAGCCTCTTCGAAGCGCTCCTGGAGCGTATCCGCTTCACGCCACAGCTCGGCGGCGAGCTTGGTCTTCTCCATAAGGTCGGCGAGATGCGCGGCGCAAAGCTTCGCAGCGTACACGTAGCCCTGGACTTCGCAGAGCGCCAGCGGCCCCTCGACGAGCGTGCCGTCCTCGTGAAAAATCGAATCCTTCGAGTCCTTCCACCCTTGGTGTATGAGGCCGTTGCTCGAATGCATCAGGTATTCGACGAAGCCGTCGCGGTCTATATCGCCGTATTCGTCGATCCAGCGAAGGGCCCGCTCGATATTGGGCCAGATCGACTCGATGAAAGCGCGGTCTCCCGTGCGCTCGTAATAAGCGCCGGCGAGCATGATAAAAAGCGGCGTCGAGTCCACGCTGCCGTAATATAGGCCGAACGGCACTTCGTTCAACGCCGCCATCTCGCCGCGCCGCGTCTCGTGAAGTATTTTCCCGGGCTCGGCGTCGCGCTCGGGGACGAGCTCGGTCGCTTGCCGAGACGCGAGATAGCCGAGGACGCCCTTCGCGATCGCGGGGTCGATCCAGAGAAACTCCATCGCCGTAACGATGCCGTCGCGGCCGAAGACCGTGCTGAACCAGGGAACACCGGCGTAGGGATAAGGCCCTTTCGGAGTCTCGCTCACCATCATCCGCAGATCGGCGACAGATCGGTTGATCCAGTCGTTGAACTGATCGTTGGAGGTGGCGATCGAGCACGCGTCGAGATTCGCGCGCAGATGGAAGGACGCCTCCGCCTGCTGAAGCGCGGCATCGTAAGCGCAAACTTCGGGGCGTTCATTCCCCGACTGACACGATACAGCGAAGAAGAGTCTCGTCTCTTTTTTGGGTTCGATCGAAAGATCGTAGCTGATGTAGGAGCGCGAGATCTCCTGCGGCGCCGGCGAGCATTCCAGCGTCGTCCGGCGAATAACGCCGTCGAGCCCTTCGTACGCCAGCATGACGGCGTCCTTGCGCACGTGCTCGGGCAGGTAGCGCCCCTTTTTCGCGCGCTTGATACCGCGCACCTCGAAGATATCGTCGAAGTCCGCGGCGAAGCTGAGCGACAGCGTGACTTTCACCGGGGTGAGTCCATGGTTCATGATGATGAGACGCTCGTAGCACACCGCTTGCCAGAGAAATTTCGAGCGGAAGAGATGGAGCGTGCCGCGCGGCACCGTCACCTGATCGCCGACTCTGATGTCCGGGTTCGTGAGGTCGACGGCCAGCAGCGTGTTGTCGTCACGCACCGTGGAGCTCAGGAGCAGCGGCCGCGTGTTACCGAGGCGCAACTCGACACGCGATAAAAACCTGGTTCCCTCGTGATAGATACCCTCTTCGCCGAGGCCGACGGGCCGGCTGTCGCCATAGCGGTCGAAAACGGCGAACGTCTCGCCGTGCTTGAGGACGCGTACGCGCTCGTCGGCGACGGCGCCGGTCGCCAGGATATAGTACTGGTCCTCGACCTTGATGATGTCGTCGAGGCGGGAGCTAGGCCGCGACGGCAGGGCTTTTGGACTGGATCCGGGCATAAATATTCAAATAGTCTTTCACCATCCGCGAAGCGCTGAAGCGCTTCTGAAAAGTGCGCCGGCAGTTTTCCCGATCGATGGCGCCGACGCGCTTGAGACTTTCCACGGCATCTTCGACGCTGTCGACGATGAACCCGGTCACTCCGTCGTCGATGATCTCCGGCACAGAACCGCAGCGGAACGCGACCGTCGGCGTGCCGCAGGCCATCGCTTCGATCATGACCAGACCGAAAGGCTCGGGCCAGTCGATCGGAAAGATTTGCGCGTACGCGTTGCAAAGGAAGTCCGGCTTTTGCTCTTCACCGATCTCGCCGACGTATTCGATCAGCGGATCGCCCAGCAACGGCTCGACCGCGCTTTTGTAGTAGTCCAATTCCGGGTTCTCGATCTTCGCGGCGATCTTCAACGGTATGCCGCTGCGCTTGGCGATCTCGATGGCGCGGTCGACCCGCTTCTCGGGAGAAAATCTGCCGATGAACGCGAGATATTTGCCGGACTCCGTGCGGCACGGGAAGAGATCTTCGGGGAGCCCGTGGTAGACCGTGCCCTGCCAATTCAGCCACGGCAGCGGATCGCGCTGACTGTTGGAGATCGACACGACGGGAGCATCGGGAAATTCGCGATAGAGCGGCACATACTCCGGAAGGTCCAGGCGGCTGTGAAGCGTTGTGACATGCGGCGTCGGGAGCCGCCGCGCGATGGAATAATGCAGGTACGTCAGGTGGAAGTGTATGAAGTCGAACTCGGCGGCGCGCCGCGCGACCTCTTCGATCAACAGGACGTGGTAGAGGATGTCGTCTTTGTTTTCTTGGTCCAAACGAAGCGCCTCGTCGCAAACTGAAGCAAGGCGGGCGGAGGTCAGGGAGTCGCCGCTCGCAAACAAGGTCACCTCATGGCCTTGGCGGACAAGCTCCTCGGTTAAATAGGAAACGATCCGTTCGGTTCCTCCATAAAATTTCGGCGGCACACGTTCGTACAGCGGAGCGACTTGCGCGATTTTCACGGACAACCTCGATTGCGAAACGCTTGAGCATGTTAATGAAATTACGAAAGCGGCAGGATTGCCTGCACAGGCCAAGAAACCGAGCCTACACAAATCTTGGCATGCTCGAAGATTTTTGCAATGCGGGAGAAAGCCGTAAGGAAATAAATTTACGCGGACGGCGAGTCGCGCGGCGAAGAACCACCGATTATTTCGATTTTTGATCCTGGACTTTTTTCTCGATATTCTCCACTCCCTTCTGCATCCCTTCATACATCTTTTTTTCCGCGTCGGCGCCCTGTTGAAGCACCTTTTTCATCTCAGCCTCGCGGTCGGCAGAGCTTTTGTCATCTTTGCCGCAGCCGACCGCCGAAATCACGGCGACTATCGCCAAGCCAATGGTCAGGTGTCGCATTTTTATTCCCCTCCTTATGAGTAGTTAAAACATAGGCGTATACGAGAGTCGGCGGATTTGCAATGTCGTTCGATGCGGTTTTTTTCCTTTAACGGTTTTGTTATCATTAAACCGCTTTTGTCGCCATGAGAAGAAGAAAAGTCGCCCCTATCGCTCTGCTTTTGCTGCTCGCTCTCACCTGCCGCGTGTGGCCGCAGGCGGCACAGCGGCCGCTCAAGCTGAAATCGAGCCCCGGCCTCGCCGTCACCGAGTCGGGAACATGGAAAGTCTTCTTCCAAGGCGCCGAATTTCGCCGGATAAGCCTCGAGCGAAACGACCCCTACCAGGCTATGCAACTGAAAATCGTGCGCTTCGACAGCCGCTGGATCGAGCCCCGGGTGGTGCACAGCGCTGAATACCGCCTCACGAGCGCAAGTGTTAAGACGCTCGCGGAAAAGAGCGGCGCGCTGGCCATCATCAACGCCAACTACTTCGACGAGCGCCACATGGCTCTGGGATTTTTCAAGACCGGCAGCGAAAAGAACGCGACGATTTCGAAAAGTCCGCTTTTCACGGGCATCTTCGCGATCAAAGACCGCATCCCATTCATCATGCACCGCGATCAATTCGATCCCGAGCAGGCCGACCAGGCGCTCCAAGCCGGGCCGCTGCTCCTGGCCAAGGGCTCTCCGCTTACGGTTACGCGCGGCGCGGACAAGCAGTTCCGGCGCTCGGTGATCGGCATCGATGCGGCGCGACGACTCGTCATCGCCGTCACCGACAACCTATTCGGCGGCCTCACGTGGACCGAGCTGCAGGAGCTTTTCGGCGCGCCCGAATGGCGCATCGAAACGCCGGATCTGATGAACCTCGACGGCGGCGGCTCGACCCAGCTGCAAGTCAAAACCGCGAGCTTCGAGGAGTACGTTCCCGGGACCGCGGAGGTTCCGGTCGCGATCGGCTTCTTCCCCAAAAGCCATTAACGCGGGCCTTGTGCCGGCCGAAATCCGCACCGGCGTCACTTGCAGTCTTGAAACGCCGGGGCTATAAGAGGTCGGTCGTGTATCGGCTTGCCTTTTCTCTATGACGCTTCATCAGCTTCGGGTTCTCGTAAAAGTTGCGGAGGTGCAAAGCTTTACCGAAGCGGCGAAGGCGCTCGGCCTGACGCAACCCTCGGTCTCTTCGCTCATACAAGGGCTCGTCGACGAGCTTAAATACGAGCTTTTCGAGCGGCACGGCATAAAAATCTCGCTGACATCCGAAGGCGCCGTTTTCGTCCGCCGCGCTCGCGACGCTCTCGCGATCATCGACGGAGCATCCGACGAAATCGACGAAATCCACGGGCTCAGAAAGGGCCGGCTCGCCGTCGGCGGCTCGCCGATTCCCGCCGCTTCGTTCCTTCCTCTGGCGGTCCAAGAATTTAAGAAGAGCCATCCCGGCGTCCAGGTCGTGCTCAAGATTCAGAGCAACAGCAGCCTCGAAAGAGAGCTGCTCGACCGCGAGCTCGATCTCGCCCTCGTGAGCCTGCCGCCGCACTCGCCGGTGCTCCGCTCGGAGCTCTATATCGAAGAGCAAATCGTGGCGATCGCTCCGCCCACCCATCCACTGGCGAGAAAACGCGCCGTCAATTTGCGCATGCTGGCGAAGGAGCCGTTGATCGCTTCGGATTCGGGAATTCAAACGCGCGACATGGTCGAGCAGCGCTTCGCGCAAAAAGGCGTCCCGTTCGTGCCCGCAATCCAGGTCAGCGCCGCGATCGGCGCGCGCGACGCGATCCGCAACGCCGTCGCGAGCGGCCTCGGCATCGGCTTCATTGCGCATTGCCATGTCGCCTCCGACGTCGAGACAGGTCGCGTCAAGATTTTGAACGTACCCGAGCTCAACTTGAAGCGCATCATCTATATCGTGACGCACAAAACCCGCCAGGCTTCCCCGCTGGTGAAAGCCTTCAAGGACTTTTTGCAGGACAACAAGGAACCCGCCTGAGCGGATCCCCCGGATTCAGCGCAGGGAAGCGATCGCGCCGAGGCTTGCCTCGAGCGCGCCGGTCGGCAGAACACCGAGATAGACGGT
This sequence comes from Binatia bacterium, assembly GCA_036522615.1. Lineage (GTDB taxonomy): Bacteria > Desulfobacterota > Binatia > UBA9968 > UBA9968 > JAJPJQ01. The sequence goes on from DATDFN010000030.1 coordinate 9,618, forward strand.
CGCCGCCGCGGCGAAGCCGACGGCGGCGTAAAGGTAAGGCGCGCGCCGGAATGGATCGGCGTCCACGCCGCCCTCTTCCATGTACATCATCAGAATGACGCGAAGGTAGTAAAACACCGATACCAGGCTGTTGAGCGCGCCGATCACCGCGAGATCGGTGTGTCCGGCGGCGACGGCGGAGCGGAAGAGATAAAATTTCCCCGTGAAGCCCGCGAGCGGAGGAAAGCCGGCGAGCGAAAGCATGAAAAGCGACATCGCCATCGCCAAAAACGGACGCCGGTAGCCGAGGCCGGCAAAATCCGCGTACGCGTCCGCTTCGCGATTGTCCGCTTTGAGCGCCGCGAGCACGCCGAAGGCGCCGAGCGTCATCGCGGCGTAGCTCGCGACGTAAAACAACAGCGCCTGCCCGCCCATTTCGCCGCCGGCGACGAGCGCGATCATGAGATAACCCGCGTGCGCGATGCTCGAATAGGCGAGCATGCGCTTGACGCTCGATTGGGTGACGGCAAGCACGTTGCCGAGTGTCATCGTCAGAATCGCGAGCGCTTTCACCGCCGGACCCCACTCGTCGCGCAGCGGCGACCATTCGTTGAGAAAGATCCGCGCCCAGCCCGCGAACGCGGCGGCTTTCACCGCGACGGCCATGAACGCCGCCGCCGGCGTCGGCGCGCCGTCATAAACGTCCGGCACCCAGAAATGGAACGGCGCCGCGGCGACCTTGAATGCAAGTCCCACGAGCAGGAGAAAGACGCCGGCGGCGAACAGGAGCGGAACTTGCGATGCGCGGAGCGCGTCGGCGATGCGGGCGAGATGGGTCGTTCCCGTCGCGCCGTAGATGAGCGCGATGCCGTAGAGAAAAAATCCGGTGGCGAACGCGCCGATGAGAAAGTACTTCATCGCCGCCTCGGCCGACTCCGCACGCGAGCGCCACATGCCGGCGAGCACGTAGACCGCGATCGACATCGTTTCCAGGCCGAGGAAGAAAAGGATCAGGTCGTTCGCCGCCGCCATGACGATCATACCAGCGGCGCTCAAGAGAATCAGCACGTAAAATTCGCCCTCGCGGATAGCCGACGCGCGCACGTAATCGACCGATGCCAGGATCGTGAGCGCGGCGACGGCGACGAAGACCAGGATAAAGAAAACCGCGAAGCGGTCGAGCAAGAGAGTGTTCGCGAAAGCCCCTTCCGCGCCGCGGAAATGAAACGCGAGCCACCCGGCGAGCGCGAGACCGGCGATGCTTGTCCATATAAGCGGCTCCTTTTCGTCCGCCTGCGTGAAGAGATCGAGCAGCAGCACGAGGATCGCCGTCACCAGCACCTCGGCGGCGGGAAGCAGCGCGACATAGTCACCGGCCACGATTGCTTCCTTCCACGGCGCTCTCGATGCGGACCACCGGCGTCGCCATCGCCTGCGCCTCGACACGCTCCAGCACGAGACGGGCCGAGCCCTTGATCCGCGACAGAAAAGGCTGCGGATAAACCCCCATGAAAACGATCAGCGCGACCAGCGGGGCAAGCATTGCGATCTCGCGCAGGCTCATGTCCGGCATCAGCCGGTTTTCCGGACGCGCGAGCGGTCCGAAGACAACGCGGCGGAACATCCACAGCATGTACATGGCGCCGAGCACGACCCCGGTCGCCGCGAGCGACGCCCAGCCGGGATGCTCCTGGAACGCGCCGAGAAGAATCAAGAACTCTCCGACAAACCCGTTCAGGCCGGGTAAGCCGATGGAGGAAAACGTCACGAGGAGAAACACTGCCGACAAGAGCGGCATCTGCTTCCACAGGCCGCCGAAGTCGGCGATCATACGCGTATGCCGCCGATCGTAGATCATGCCGACGATCAGGAAGAGCGCGCCGGTGGAGAGGCCGTGATTCAGCATCTGATAGACCGCGCCTTGCGTGCCCTGGAGATTGAAGGCGAAAAGCCCGAGCATGACGAAGCCCAGATGGCTCACGGAAGAATAGGCGACAAGCTTCTTGATATCGTCCTGCATCATCGCCACCATCGCGCCGTAGACGATGCCGATGACGGCGAGCGCCATGATATAGGGCGCCGCGGCGAGAGCCGCCTCGGGAAAGAGCGGAATAGCGAATCGGATGAAACCGTAGGTGCCCATCTTGAGAAGAATCGCGGCCAGGATCACGGAGCCGGCGGTCGGCGCCTCGACGTGCGCGTCCGGCAGCCAGGTGTGCAGCGGAAAGAGCGGCACCTTGATCGCGAAGGAAAGCGCGAACGCGAGAAACAGCCACATCTGCTCATGGAACGGGAGCCGCAGATTCGCGAGCTGCTGGAAATTGAACGTCAGGGTTTGCGTCACCTGAGAATTGCGCGTCGCGAGAAAAATAATCGCGACGAGCATGAGCAGGCTTCCCGTCATCGTGTAGATCACGAACTTCACCGCGGCGTATAGCCGCCGCTGGCCGCCCCAGACGCCGATCAGGAAATACATCGGCACGAGCATCACTTCCCAAAAAACGTAGAACAGGAACAGATCGAGCGCGACGAGCGTGCCGAGCATGCCGGTCTCGAGCACAAGCATGAAGAAGAGATATTCCTTCACCTTGTCGTGAATCGTCCAGGAGGCGAGGATCGCGATCGGCATGATCAGCGCGGTGAGCAGGACGAGAAACAGACTCAGGCCGTCAACGCCCACGATGTATTCGATGCCGTAAGCGGGGATCCACGCTGCGCGCTCGACCGCCTGCATGCCGGCCGTATTTGGATCGAAGCGCGAGAAAACACCCAGCGATAACAAGAACGCGATGAGGCTGACGCCGAAAGCGACGGAGAATAAAACGCGGACCGCGCCGCGCGGAACCAGCAGCAGCGCCGCTGCTCCGACAGCAGGCAGAAAAACCAGCAAGCTCAAACCCGTCACGTCCTCACCGCCTCAGCCAAAATACGAAAATCAAAATCGTGCCGAGCAAAAACGCGAAGAGATAATGCTGCACGTTGCCGCTCTGGAGCCGGCGGCCGGAAGCGCTGATCCCGCGCACCAGGCCGGCGACGCCGTTGACGGCGCCGTCGACGAAACGGGGGTCGAATGCGCGGGCGAGCCAGTTGGCCGCCGCCGTGAACGGCCGCACAAAGAGAAAATCGTACAGCTCGTCGATGTAATACTTGTGCGCGAGGACGCGCCAGACCGGTCCGCCTTCGGCGAGGCGGCGCTCGCGGCCGTAGATAAAATAGGCGAGCGCGATGCCTATCACCGCGATCCCGACGGTTAGACCGACGAGCAGCGCCTCATTCACTGCCTCGCCATGCTCCGCCGGATTACCCGCGCCCAGGACGGCTTGTAGCCACGGGTCCCAGACATCGCGCGACGGCAGCGCGACCCATCCGGCGGTGATCGATCCGAGCGCGAGCACGATCAGCGTCACCGTCATCGCCGGCGGCGATTCGTGGATGTGCGACTGCACCGATTCCTCGGCGCGGCTCGTGCCGTGAAAGACCATGAAAAGCTGGCGGAACATATAAAACGCGGTAAGCCCGGCGGTGATCCAGCCGACAAACCAGAGAACGACCGAGCCGCGCGGGCTCGAATAGGCTTCGAGCAGGATTCTATCCTTCGAGAAAAAACCGGCGGTGGGCGGAATGCCCGCGAGGGCGAGGGCCGCGATCAGATACGTCCAATAGGTGACGGGCAGCCTGCGGCGCAGGCCGCCCATCTTGCGCATGTCCTGCTCGCCGCTCATCGCGTGCATAACGCTGCCGGCGCCGAGAAAGAGGCATGCCTTGAAAAAAGCGTGCGTGAACAGATGAAAGACCGCGGCGCCGAAGGCGCCGACGCCGGCCGCGAGGAACATGTAGCCCAGCTGGCTGACGGTCGAATAGGCGAGCACGCGTTTGATGTCGGTCTGCGCGACGGCGATCGTGCCGGCGAGGAGCGCGGTGGCGGCGCCCACGATGGCGATCAGCGAAAGGGTCCACGGCGCGAGCGCGAAGAGAAAATTCAGACGCGCGGTCAGATAGACCCCCGCGGTCACCATCGTCGCGGCGTGGATCAGCGCGCTCACCGGCGTGGGGCCCTGCATCGCGTCGGGGAGCCAAACGTAAAGCGGGATCTGCGCCGATTTGCCGGTCGCGCCGATGAAGAAAAGCAGCGTGATCAGCACGACGCTGTCCGGCGGGATGCGCGCCGCGGCGTCTTTCAGCGCGGCGACGTCGAGCGACGGGACGCCCAGACGGTTCATCTCCCAGAAAAGCAGCAGCATTCCCAGCAAGAAGCCGAAGTCGCCGATGCGGTTCACGATGAATGCCTTGTTGCCGGCGCTCGTGTTGACGTGATCTTCGTACCAAAAACCGATCAGAAGGAACGAGCAGAGGCCGACCCCTTCCCAGCCGACGAAGAGCAGCAGCAGGTTGTCGGCGAGCACCAGCACCGACATGAAGAAGACGAACAGATTGAGATAGGCGAAATAGCGCGCCTCGCCCTCGTCGTGCGCCATGTACCCGGTCGAATAGAGGTGGATCAAAAAGCCGATGCCGGTGATAACGAGCAGCATGACCGCCGTGAGCGCATCGGCCTGGAACGAGACCTGCGCCTTGAACGGCTCCGATTCGATCCAGGTATAAAGCGTGTCGCGCAATACGCCGGTCGGCGAAAGCAGCGCAAAGACCCGCAGCGAGATGAGGAACGATCCGAGCACCGCGGCCGAGGCCAAGATGCCTGCGAATTTCTTGCCCCACCGGCCGCCGAAGAAGATGTTCAGCACCGCTCCGATGAGCGGCAGCAGCGGGATCCAGCGCAGCAGATTGGTCGTCATGAGTCGGCCGTCGAACGAGCTACCACTTCAGGAGCTGCATGTCCCTGGGATCGAGGGTCTGGCGGAAGCGAAAGACCGAGATCATGATCGCGAGCCCGACGACCGCCTCCGCGGCCGCCACGGTCATGACGAAAAACACGATCACCTGCCCTTCGACGGAACCGAAGAACCGCGAGAAGGCGATGAAGGTGAGATTGACCGCGTTGAGCATGAGCTCGATCGACATCAAGATCACGATGACGTCGCGCCGGATGACGACACCGGCGACGCCGATAGTGAAGATAACGGCGCTGAGTACCAGATAATATTCCAGCGGCGCCTGCGTCATCGCTGCCTCTGCGCCAGCACGACCGCGCCGATGATCGCCACCAGCAGCAGCACCGAGGCGACCTCGAACGGCAGCGCGAAATCCGTGAACAGGCTCTGTGCGATGCTCTCGGGGCCGCCGAACGAGGCGGGCACCGCCGCTTCGGCGGAAACCGCAGGCCGGTGAAGAAGCGCGGCGAGTTGGAGAAAGAGAGCGGCCGCGCCGAGCGAGCCGAGCGTCCACCACGCCGCCGGGCGCGCCTCGACCGACATCGGATTCAGCAGCATAATGACGAAGAGAATCAGAATCATGATGGCGCCGGCGTAGATGAGGATCTGGAGGACGCCCAGCATCGGCGCGTCGAGCGTAAGGAACAGAACCGCAATGATGAAAAGCGTCGCGGCGAGCGCCATCGCACTGTGAACGACGTTCCGCTGCGTGACCACGAGCAGCGAGAAGACCACCGACAGAAACGCCAGGATGAGAAAAAGAATCATGTCGATTCAAGCCGGCCGGCGCACGACGATCCACACCGCCGTGAGAAATAGGTTGACGAGCGCGGCGGGCAGCAGCATCTTCCAGCCGAGCCGCATGATCTGATCGTAGCGGAAGCGCGGCAGCGTCCAGCGAAGAATGATCTGCAGCCAGCAGAAAAAGAGCACTTTGATCGTGAATGCCGCCACCTGAAGGATCGTTACGGTGAGCGGCGCGAGCGGGAGCGCGCCGCCCCAGGGAAAATGAAAGCCGTCGCGCAGAAGATACGGCGCCTGCCAGCCGCCGAAGAAAAGCGTCGTGATCAGCCCCGCGGCGGTGACGACTTCGGCGAATTCGCCGGCGAAGAACATCAGAAACTTGCCGCCGGAATATTCGACGTGATAGCCCGCGACGATCTCCGACTCGCCTTCCGGCGCGTCGAACGGCAGCCGCTTGGTCTCCGCGACGGCAGCCGTGAAGAAAAGCAGGAACGCGAGCGGCTGGCGGACGACTCCCCAGGCCGGCAGCCATCCCCACAGCAGCTCTCCCTGCGCGCGCACCATCGCCTGCGGCTCGAGCGTGCCGTAGACCATGATGATGCCGATGACCGAGAGGCCCATGGCGATCTCGTACGAGACCATCTGCGCCGCCCCGCGCACGCCGCCCAGGAGCGAGAACTTATTGTTCGACGCCCACGCGCCGATGACGATGCCGTAGACGCTGAGGGACGCCATCGCGAAAATGTAGAGAATGCCGATATTGAGATTGGCGACCTGGAGATTGATCTCGCGGCCGCCGACCACGAGGACGTCGCCGAAGGGAATGACCGCGAAGGTGACGAGCGCGGGGAAAAGCGCGAGACACGGCGCCAGCGTGTGCAGCAGCCGATCGCCGTGGGCTGGAATAAAATCTTCCTTGGTAAGCATCTTGATGGGATCGGCGATCAGCGTGTTGACGAGCCCCATACCGGCGAAGCCGAAAACCGAGGCGCGGTTGGCGCCGATGCGGTCCTGGATCAGCGCGCTGCCCTTGCGCTCGACCCAGCCGAGAACTCCGGCGAGGTTCAGCACCATGAAAAGGACGAGAAATGCCTTGGCCGCGACGATGGCGAGATCGAGCATCATTGCCGTTGCGCTTCGGGGTCGGCGCCGAGAGCGCCGATCTTTTCGTAGTCGAGGCCGCTGTACCCCGGGATTTCTCGCGCGAGCGCCGCGAAGATCTCGTCCGGCCCGGCGTAGCCCTCGTCAAGCAGCCGCGCGAAGATTTGCCAATCCTGCAGCGCGCCGGCGGGCGGAACGAGCGCCGCGTTCAGCTTCTGAACCCGGCCGCGGCGGTTCGTATACGTGCCTTCCTTCTCGCCGAAATGCGTCGCCGGGAGCACCACGTGCGCCAGCGCCGCGGTCGGCGTCATGCGCGTGTCCTGCACGACGAGAAAAGAAAGCTTGCCGAGAGCCGCTTCGAGATCGCGGCCGACATCGGGCAGCGACGCGAGATCTTCACCCACAATGTAAGCCGAGCGGAATTTTCCGCCGACAATATTCTTCAGCAGCGGCTCGACTCCGGCCTCGGAGCCCACGCCCATGTGGCGCGCGCCACGGAAATTCGGCGAGCGGTCCGGGCTCATCAGGATTTTTTCGACCTCTGTCAGCTCGCGCTCGCGGTAGAAAACCTGCGTAGAGCTATCCGACGAAAATTTCTTCATCAGGCGGCCGAAGAGAAAAGCTTCTTCGTTGGTGTTTCGTCCCGACAGAATCGCGGCCGACGGCGCGCTCGCGGCGATGCCGGCGGCGACGGCGCGGAGCGCGGTGTCCCAGTCGACGGCGACGAGCCCGCCTTCTTGGCGGATCATCGGCGATGTGAGCCGCTCGCCCTCGGTCAGCGCATGAAACGAGTAGCGCCCTTCGTCGCACAGCCAGTGGCTGTTGACCGCCTCGTTCACGCGCGGCTTAAAGCGCGCGATGCGGTTCTGATACGTCTCGACCGAGATGTTGCAGCCGGTGCTGCACCCGGGGCAGATCGAGGGGGTTTTCTTCAGATACCAGACGCGGACCTTGAAGCGAAAATCACGGTCGGTGAGCGCGCCGACGGGGCAAATGTCGACGACGTTGACCGAGAGCGGGTTGTCGAGCGTTTCTCCCGGAAACAGCGCGATCGTCGCATGGTCGCCGCGGTTCACGACCGTGAGCTCGTCGGTGTGCGTGACCTCCTGGAGGAAGCGCACGCAGCGCGTGCACTTGATGCAGCGCTCGCCATCGAAGACGACGTAGGGCCCGAAGATGTCGCGCTTGCGGTCATGCTCTTTGCGCTCCTCGAACCGGCTCGCCGCGAGGTCGTGCTCCATGTAGTAGTCTTGGAGAAAGCACTCGCCGGCCTGGTCGCAGATCGGGCAGTCGACCGGATGATTGATAAGCAGAAACTCCAGCACCGCGCGCCGCGCCTCCAGCACTTTCGGGCTCTGCGTCTTCACCGCCATGCCTTCGGTCGCGAGCGTGTTGCAGGCGATCTGGAGCTTCGGCATCTTCTCGATCTCGACCAGGCACATGCGGCAGTTGCCGGCGATCGTGAGCTTCGGGTGATAGCAGTAATGCGGAATGTCGATGCCCGCCTCTTCGGCCGCCTGGATGACCGTCTTGCCTTTTTCCGTGACGATCTCGCGCCCATCGATGGCGATTTTTACCGGATCCATTTCTAAGCGATCAGCTTTCTGACTCAATGTATCGTGCACTTGCCCGCCGCGATGTGCTCGTCGAACTCGCCGCGGAATTTCTTGATGAATGCGGCGGGCGGCCACGACGCGGCGTCGCCGAACGGGCAGATCGTGTTGCCGCCGATGTTGCCGCTGACGCTCAAGATCTTCTCGACATCGCCGGACTTTCCGGCGCCGTGCTCGATGCGGTTGAGAATCTTCTCTATCCAGTGACAGCCTTCGCGGCACGGGCTGCATTGGCCGCACGACTCGTGGGCGAAGAAGCGCGCGAGGTTCCACGCCGCGCGCACCATGCAGGTCGACTCGTCCATGACGATCACGCCGCCCGAGCCGAGCAGGGTACCGGCGGCCTGGAACGATTCGTAGTCCATCGTGATGCCATCGAGCTCGTCGGCGCGGAGCACCGGCATCGACGCGCCGCCGGGAATCACGCCCTTGAGCTTCCTGCCGTTCGCCATGCCGCCGCAGTCTTCTTCGAGAAACTTCTTGAACGGATAGCCCATGTCGACTTCGTAGACGCCGGGCTTTTTGATATGCCCGCTGATCGAGAAGAGCTTGGTGCCCTTGCTTTTCTCAGTGCCGATCGCGGCGTAGCGCGCGGCGCCCTGCTCGATGATCCACGGGAGCGCCGCGAGCGTCTCGACGTTGTTGACGACCGTCGGGCAGCCGAACAGCCCGTGCGTCGCCGGGAAAGGCGGCTTCAGCTTGGGCCAGCCTTTGCCGCCTTCGAGCGACGATAAAAGTCCCGTCTCTTCGCCGCAGATGTAAGCGCCCGCGCCGCGGTGCAGGATCAGATCGATGTCGTAGCCCGAGCCGAGAACATTTTTGCCGAGATACCCCGCCGCGGCGGCTTCGTCGATCGCGCGCTCAAGCACCTGCGCGCCGTAGAACATCTCGCCGCGAATGTAGATGAACGACGTGTGCGAGCGGATCGCGTACGCCGCGATGATGGTTCCCTCTACGATCGCGTGCGGGTCTTTCTCGATCAGCAGGCGGTCCTTGAACGTGCCGGGCTCGCTCTCGTCGGCGTTGCAGACGACGTACTTGGGCTTCGGGTTGTCTTTCGGGACGAAGCCCCACTTCATGCCGGTCGGAAAGCCCGCGCCGCCGCGCCCGCGCAGCCCCGACGCCTTGATTTCGTCGATGAGCTTCTCGGGCGTCATCTCGCGCAGGACTTTTTCCAGCGCAGTATAACCGCCGCGCTCGCGATAACTCGCGAGCGTGTGCGAATCGGGGGCATCGATATTGCGGAGCAGGATCTTTTCCATTACTTCAGCCGGTCGAGAATCTCGCCGACGTTCTTCTCCGTCAGGTTTTCGTAATAATCGTCGTTCACCTGCATCATCGGCGCGGTGCCGCACGAGGCGAGGCACTCGACCTCCGAGAGCGTGAAGCGTCCGTCCGGCGTCGTCTCGCCGACGCCGACCTTGAGTTTCTCCTTGATCGCCGCGGTGATGCGCTCGGAGCCGGCGAGCGCGCACGGGAGCGTGCGGCAGACCTGGATGTGATGCCGCCCGATCGGCTTCATGTTGAACATCGTGTAAAAAGTCACGACGCCCAGGACGCGCGCCACCGGCACATCCATGATGTGCCCGACGTATTCCATCACTTCCGAGCTGATATAGCCGAACTCTTTCTGCGCGAGATAGAGCACCGGCAGCATCGCCGCGTTCTTCTGCGGATAGCGGGCGACGATTTCGTCGAACTTCTTCAGCGATTCCTCCGAAAACTTTACAGCGGCCATGTCAACTTTACAGCGGCCGTTTTACCGGTCGCACTCCCCGCCGATCATATTGATCATGCCGAACGTCGGCACGATGTCGGCGACGGTGTAGCCTTTGATCATCTCGCGGAAAGCGCCCATCGCGATGAAGCAGGGCGGGCGCACGCGCACGCGATACGGCTTGCCGCCGCCGTCGCTCACGAGATAGAAGCCGAGCTCGCCGTTGCCTCCCTCGACCGCCTGATAGACTTCGCCGGGCGGCACCTGCACGCCTTCCATGATAATCTTGAAGTGGTGCATCAGCCCTTCGATGCTGTTGTAGACCTTTTCTTTGTCCGGCAGCACGATGCGCGGATCTTCGATCGAAATCGGTCCGGTCGGCATTTGCTCCAGCGCCTGCTCGACGATGCGCATGCTCTGCTCGATCTCTTCGATGCGCACGATGAAGCGGTCGTAATTGTCGCCGTGGCTACCGAGCGGCACGGTGAAGTCCATCTGGTCGTAGACCAGATAAGGCTGCGACTTGCGCACGTCGTAGTTGACGCCGGTCGAGCGGAGGATCGGACCCGTCAGGCCGTAGCTCAGCGCGGTCTCCTTCGAGATCACGCCGACGTTCGACATGCGGTCGATAAAGATGCGGTTGCGCGAAAGCAGCTTCTCGCAGTCCGTGAGCAGCCGGCGCGTCTTCGCGAAGGCGTCTTTCACCTGCGCGGCGAAGCCCTCGGTAAGATCGTGCTTGAGTCCGCCGATGCGCACATACGTAACCGTGAGGCGCGCGCCGGTCAGGGCCTCGACGATGTGCGTGAGCATCTCGCGCGCCTCGATCATGTAAAAGCCGGCGGTGACCGCGCCGAGCTCCGACGCCGCCATGCCGCAGCATGTAAGATGATCGGTGATGCGCGAAATCTCGCTCGCGACGACGCGGATGAACTGACAGCGGGGCGTCGTCTCGACGCCGAGGAGTCTTTCGACCGCCAATGCATAACCGACGTTGTTGATCAGCGGCGAGACGTAGTTGAGGCGGTCGGTATAGGGTATCACCTGCGTCCAGGTCCCCTGCTCCGAGCTCTTGTCGAAGCCGCGATGGAGATAACCGACCTCGGTGTCGCAGTCGACGACCTTCTCGCCGTCGAGCTTGAGATTGAACTTGATCGTTCCGTGGGTCGCCGGATGGGACGGACCCATCTGCAACTCCATGATGTCCTGCGGCAGCTCTTTGACTTCGGCTTTCATCCTCTTTTCGAATCCGCGCCGGCGAGCTTTTGCTGCTCAAGCTGCTGCTTCAATTGGATGAGCTTGTTGTCCGAGCGTGTGTCGACGAACGTTCCGGCAAGCGGCCGCTCGGGCACGAGCGGCTGGCGCTGATTGACCGGATAATCCTTCCGCAGCGGGTAGCCGCGGAACTCTTCGTATAGGAGGATGCGCCGCAAATCGGGATGGCCGCGAAAGCGAATGCCGAACATGTCCCACACTTCGCGCTCGAGCCAGTCGGCCGCGCGCCAGAGCGATACGAGCGAATCGACTTCCGGCGCGCTTTCGGCTACAGGCACTTTGACCCTCACGCGGCGGCCTCTTCCGAGCGACAGCAAATGGTAGACGACTTCGAAGCGCGGCTCCTTCTTGCCCAGGTAATCGACCGCGGTAATGTCCGATAGAAAATCGAACGCGAGAGCCGGATCTTCCCTCAAGCGCCGGAAGGACTCGACAAGACCGTCCGGCCGTATGACGATGGCGTCTTCGCCGCGCACCGTCTGCGCGTCGAGCACCGCGGCGCCGAGTTTTCGGCGGATCTCGTCGAGCTGAGAAGTCTCTTCTACCATGGCGGCGTCAGTAAAGATCGAGCGCGCCCTTCTTCCACGCGTAAACAAAGCCGACCACGACGATCAGCATAAAAATGCCCATCTCGACCAGACCGAAAACGCCGAGCTGGCGAAACGAAACGGCCCAGGGATATAGAAAGACCACCTCCAAGTCGAAGATGAGAAACAGCATCGCCACGAGGTAGAATTTCACCGGAAAGCGAATGCGCGCGTCGCCCTTGGGGGGATTTCCGGACTCGAACGGCTGCGCTTTGACGGCGGTCATTCGTTTCGGGCCCACCGTCTGTGCGATAAACAGCAGAGCCAGCACCACGCAAGCCGCAAAAGCGAAAAGCACAAGTACAGGAAAGAAAGGATCGGACATCAAATTCCGTGTAAAAAAAGACCCTCACACCGGATGGAATCCGGGTGGTTTAGAAGCTTACGCGGCCAGCCCCGTGAACACTCATTTTTTAAGGGAAAACCGGGCCCAAGTCAAGGAAATGGACGCCCGCCCGGCGGTTGCAACCCACCCGGCGGCGCCTATATAGAGTGACAAAAACCAGGATTGGAAAACGGAGGGCAGGATGAAACATCGACTTTGGATTGGTCTTCTTGTTTTTTGCGTTGGAGGTACGGCCGGTATTATGGCCGAACGCCTGCTGCACGCGCAAAACGAGCCGATCAAGCGGACGTCGCTTTTACAGACCGAGCTCGAAGGCGTCCCCGACAAAGAAGTCGATGTGTTCATCGTCGAGATCGCACCGGGAGCCTCGACCGGGAGACACTCGCACCCGGGCAGCGAGATCGCTTATATTCTCGAGGGCACCGCCGGCGTGGAAGCCGACGGCAACAACTTCCCGATCACGCAGCGGCGCGGCAGCGTGTCGTATCTGAGGCCGAACGAAGTGCACAACGTCACGAATCCGAGCCGGACCGAGCCGGTCAAGGCGATCGTCTTCGCCGTCAACGACAAAGGGAAGCCCAAGATCGCGCCGGCGAAGTAGCCCCTCCTCTTTAATTTCTAATTAAGAAAAGGTTACCGACGCCTGGAACAGCGCCTTGGACCGTTTCCGTTCTCTCGCGCCGGCCCCCTTGACAATCCTATGATCGTGATTACCTTCTCAGCGAAGCAATAAATCTCGACAAACTAAAAAGGAGGAAAAATATGTTCGATTTAGCCCGTTGGGAGCCGTTCGACGGCCTGATCAACAACTTCTTCGAAGATACCTGGCGCCGGCCCCCGCAGTCCGCTGTCGCCGTATGGTATCCGCCGGTGGACATTCTCGAGAGCAAGGATTCGTATCTTATCCGCGCCGAGTTGCCCGGCATGAAGAAGGAAGATTTCAACCTCGAGCTCGACGAGGGCACGCTGACGTTGAGCGGCGAGCGCAAGGCCGAAGAGCCTGCGGAAGGCGTCGCGTACCATCGCTCGGAGCGCCTCGCGGGGAAATTCACCCGCTCGTTCCATCTGCCGCAGACCGTGGCGCAGGACGGCATCAAAGCCACCTACCGCGACGGCATTCTGGAAGTCCACGTACCGAAGGCGGAGGAGCTGAAGCCGAAAAAGATCACCGTCAACGTGAACTAATTCGGTTCCGCATATCGGAAAAAGGGGAGGAGAAATCCTCCCCTTTTTTTGCACCAATTAATCACGCGGCCAAATAGTAACGCCAATAAAAAAGGGGAGCCTGACGGCTCCCCTTTTTTTGTCTTCGCTTTCTGCGCGTTTAGTAATCGTCGTGGCCGTGCGGCATCGCCGGAGCGTCCTTCTTTTTCTCCGGCTTCTCGGCGATCATCGCCTCGGTCGTGATCAGCAGGCCGGCGACGGACGCGGCGTTCTGGAGCGCCGTGCGCACCACCTTCGTCGGATCGACGATTCCCGCTTTCACGAGATCCTCGAACTCCTCTTTCGCCGCGTTGAAACCGAACGAGCCTTTGCCGTTCTTCACCTTGTCCAACACGACGGCGCCGTCCGCGCCCGCGTTGTGGGCGATCCAGCGCATCGGCTCTTCGAGCGCCTTTTGGATGATGCGCACGCCGACCCGCTCGTCTTCGCTCACGCGGAGATTGCCGAGGCCGGCCGAGGCGCGCACGAGCGCGACGCCGCCGCCCGGCACGATGCCCTCTTCCACCGCCGCGCGGGTCGCATGAAGCGCGTCTTCGACGCGGGCCTTTTTCTCTTTCATCTCGACTTCGGTTGCGGCGCCGACTTTCACGACCGCGACTCCACCGGCCAGCTTCGCCAGCCGCTCCTGGAGCTTTTCGCGGTCATAATCGGACGTCGTCTCCTCGATCTGCGCGCGCAGCTGGTTGATGCGCCCTTCGATAGCCGACTTCTTCCCCGCGCCCTCGACGACCGTCGTGTTGTCCTTGTCGACGATAATGCGCTTCGCGCGGCCGAGATCCTTCAGCGTGACGTTTTCGAGCTTGATGCCGAGCTCTTCGGCGATCATGCGGCCGTCGGTGAGAATCGCGATGTCTTCGAGCATCGCTTTTCGGCGATCGCCGAACCCGGGCGCCTTGACCGCGACGGTCTTGAGCGTCCCGCGGATCTTGTTGACGACGAGCGTGGCGAGCGCTTCGCCCTCGACTTCCTCGGCGATGATGAGCAGCGGCTTGCCGGTCTTGGCGACGTTCTCAAGCACCGGCAGCAGATCTTTCATGCTGGAGATTTTCTTCTCGTGGATGAGAATGAGCGCGTCCTCGTAAATCGCTTCCATGCGCTCGGGATCGGTGACGAAATACGGCGAGAGGTAGCCGCGGTCGAAGCGCATGCCTTCGACGAGGTCGAGCGTCGTCTCGAGGCCCTTCGCCTCCTCGACGGTGATCACGCCTTCCTTGCCGACCTTGTCCATCGCCTCGGCGAGGATATCGCCGATCGTGCGGTCGTTGTTCGCGGAAATCGTGCCGACCTGTGCGATCTCGTCGCGGTCGCGCGTGGGCTTGGATAGCGACTTGAGCTCTTCGATGACTTTCGCGACCGCCTTGTCGATACCGCGCTTGAGCGCCATCGGGTCGTGGCCGGCGGCGACCATTTTGAGACCCTCGCTGTATATTGCGCGCGAGAGCACCGTCGCAGTAGTGGTGCCGTCGCCGGCGAGATCGGAGGTTTTGCTCGCGACCTCTTTCACCATCTGCGCGCCCATGTTTTCGAATTTGTCTTCAAGCTGAATCTCTTTTGCGACCGTCACGCCGTCTTTCGTAACCGTCGGCGATCCCCATGACTTCTCGAGCACGACGTTGCGGCCCTTCGGTCCCAGGGTTACCGTGACCGTGTCGGCTAAGATATTGACGCCGCGAAGGACCTTCGACCTGGCCTCTTCGCTGAACTTGACTTCTTTCGCTGCCATTTCTCTCCTCCTTATTCGACGATACCCAAAATATCTTCTTCCCTGAGGATCAGGTGCTCCTCGCCGTTGAGCTTGATCTCAGCGCCGGAATATTTGCCGAACAGAATTTTGTCTCCGGCTTTGACATCCAGCGGAACGACTTTTCCGTCTTCATGCTTGCCCGGGCCGACCGCGATGACGCGGCCTTCCTGGGGCTTCTCCTTCGCCGAATCGGGGATGATGATACCGCCTTTGGTCTTCTCCTCCTCGGCGATTCTTTGCACAATTACCCTGTCATGCAGTGGGCGAACCTTGAGCGCCATAGCAAAACCTCCTTAAAAATCGTAGATTTACACGTCGGCGGAACCGCCGATGGTGCAAATATAATCGCGCTTACCCCAACGTCAAGGGGTGGGCTAAAATATTTTTTTACTTCCCGCCGGCTTTATACGGTGGGTTAGCGATGCTCCTGAGGTAGGCGAGGATATCGGCTATCTGCTTCTCCCGCAACGATGCCCCCCACGCGGGCATAAAGGCCGACTTACCGGCCGCCTGCCCGCCCTTGGATATGATGTCCACCAGCGTCTTGTCCGACATTTTGTTCATCACATTGCCGTCCGTATGATTCGCCGGCTTCACCGGCAGAGATGCAGCGGCCGGACCGTCGCCTTTGCCGCTGTCGCCATGACAGCTCGAGCAATAGGTGACGTATAGCTTCTTCCCTTCCTCTTTATCTTGAGCCGATGCCGCGCTCGCGGACAAAACCGCCAAAGCCATCAACGCTGCTATCCTTCGCGCCATACCCTCCCCCAACGCCTGCCTATAAAAACTGTAGTCTTATCAGATCGAAATCAAAAGTCATAGAGGCGACGAATTGAATTCTGAGCCGCTTCACCCGGTACACTTTGACCCGAAACGGTGCTATGGAACCGAGCGGAGGTGAGTATGGCAGCGAAGATCAAGATTTGGGGGAGAAACGATTCTTCCAACGTGCAGAAAGTCCTGTGGTGCTGCGGCGAGCTCGGCATCGATTTCGACCGGGTCGATCTCGGCGGCAGATTCGGCGGCAACAAAGAGCAGCCTTACCTGCATTTAAATCCAAACGGACTCGTGCCGACGATCGACGACGCGGGTTTGATCCTGTGGGAATCGAATACGATCGTCCGATACCTCACGGAAAAATACGGCGGCGGTAAAATCATCGAAGCGACTCCGGAGGGACGCGCGCAGGCGAGCCGCTGGATGGACTGGCAGCTGACGACGCTCGGCCCGGCGATCGTGCCGCTCTTTTGGGGCTACGTGCGCACGCCGCCCGAAAAGCGCGACGCGGCGGCACTGAAAACAGCGCTGGAGAAAACCGCCGCGGCGTGGAAGATCGTCGATGATAGGCTCGCGCAGAATACTTACTTGGCTGGAAAGGATTTCACGATCGGCGACATTCCGCTGGGCGTGTGGGCCTACCGCTGGTTCAACCTGCCGATCGAGCGGCCGAAGCTCGATAATTTCAGTCGCTGGTATGGTGCGTTACAGAAGCGCCCCGCGTATCAGAAGCACATCATGATCCCGATGACGTGATTAGCGCTGGCACAGAAAGGATAGCCGCGGCGTCACGCGCCGACGATCCGCAGCGCTTCTGCTTCGATGCGCTCGACGCTCGGCACCATCGCGTCGACGAGCGGGCCGCTGTGCGGCGGCGGAATTGAAGCCGCACCGACGCGGATCACCGGCGCCTTGAGATCGGAGAAAAGATTTTCCTGAATCATGGCGGCGAGCTCGGCGGTGAGTCCGCCGAGAACGGGGCCTTCATCCAGGATCATCGCGCGCTTGGTCTTCGCGACCGAGGCGAGAATGGTTTCTGTATCGAGCGGCGCAAGCGAGCGCAGATCGACAATCTCCGCATCGATCCCTTTTTGGCCGAGGCGCGCGGCGGCTTCGTCGGCCTTCAGCACCATCCCGCCGCAGGTGACGATCGTGAGATCTTCCCCCGGCCGCCGGACCACGGCTTTGCCGATCGGCACCGTGTAGTCGCCTTCCGGAACCGCACCCGTCACGCCGTAGAGATGGTGGCTTTCGAAGCAGAGCACCGGGTTCGGGTCGCGGATCGCGGCGAGCAACAGCCCCTTGGCGTCGGCGGGCGTCGTGGGCGCGATGATCTTCAATCCGGGAAACGGGATGAACGCGCCGTGATTGCAGCTCGAATGACTCGGGCCGCCGCCCGCCCGCGTGCCGAATTTGTTGCGGATGACGATCGGCACCGAAATTCTTCCGCCCGTCATGTAATGGTAGCGCGCCGCGAGCGTGACGAGCTGATCCATGCACAGCGGCAAGAGATCGCAGAACTGGATCTCGACGACCGGCCGGAGGCCGTTGATCGCGGCGCCCGCCGCGACTCCGACGAGCGCGGCTTCGGAGATCGGGGTGTCGCGCACGCGGCTGTCGCCGAACTCCTGCATGAGCCCGCGCGTAACGCCGTACGCGCCGCCGAAAAGCGCCACGTCTTCGCCCATAACGAAGACGCGCGGGTCGCGCGCCATCTCGTAGCGCAGCGTCTCGCGCAGCGCCTCCTGCAGGCGCATCTCCTTGGTTTTTTCGCCGTCTGTTGCCATTACCTGACCACTACTGGACCATCATTCGCGCGCGAAAAGGCCTTCGATCTCGACTTCAGCCGCCGGCAGCGGCGCCGCTACCGCGCGCTTGGTCACTTCGTCGAGCTCGGCGTAAACGCCCCGGCGCATCTCCTCGAATTGCGCTTCGGTCAGCTCGTTCGCGGAGACGAGTTTTTCTTTGAGCCGGCGGATCGGATCGCGCCGCTTCCACTCCTCGATCTCTTCGCGCTTCCTGTATCCGGTTCCCGGATCGCCGCCGAAATGGCCGTCCCAGCGATACGTCAGGCATTCGAGCAGCGTCGGTCCGCCGCCGCTCCGCGCTTCGGCGGCGGCTTTCGCGGTCTCTTCATAGACAAGCTCCGCGTCGTTGCCGTCGATCGCCTTGCCTTCGAAGCCATAGCCAGCGGCGCGCTCGGCCAGATGCTTGACCGCGACGCTTTTTTCCAGGCTCACCGTCATCGCGTATAAATTGTTCTCGACGATGTAGACGACCGGCAGCTTCCATAGTCCGGCCATGTTCATCGCCTCGTGGACGACGCCCTGGTTCATCGCGCCGTCGCCCATGAAGCTCACGGCGATTTCCTGGCTTCCGCGAATCTTCGCCGCGAGCGCCGCGCCAGTCGCGATCGGGACCGTCGCGCCGACGGTGCCGGTGTTGCCGAGAAAGCCGAAGGACAGATCGCCCATGTGCATCTTGCCGCCGCGGCCGAGCGAATAGCCGTCGCGCCGGCCGATGCACTCGCAGAGCAGCTTGTAGAGATCCGCGCCCTTGGCGACGAGGTGTCCGGTGCCGCGGTGATAGCTCGCGATGAGATCGCCGGGCGCGAGCGCCGCGCAGACGCCGGCGGCGATCGCCTCCTGCCCGCGGTAGGAGTGCGGGCTGCCGAACATGACCTTCCGTTGATAGAGGTCGTTCAGCTTCTCTTCGAACGCGCGCACCATGATCATGGTGCGGAGCATCGCTTTTCGCTTGGTGGAATCGATCATCGTGTCAATCGCCGCGGTTCGCTGCACTACACTTAAATTCGCATGCGCGGGATTGTCAAGCTCGGCGCTTGAAAGCGCCGCTCAAGAACTCCAACACTTCGCCGCCCCAGACATCGGTCGCCTTGAAGCAAAAGCCGCCGTGACCTTCTTCGTGCGTCTGGCCGTACGCTGGAAAGATCACTCGCCTGTGCGGCTTGCCGGCGGCCTCCATATCGCGGTCGAGGACGACCGTAGGCGTGAGGTCCCAGTCGTTTTCCGCCTGAATGAAGAGGACCGGTGCGGACGCCTCTTTGACGGCGCGCCGCAGACGCGCCTGAAGCGCCGTCGAGCGCGCCCAGGTTTGGGCCCCCGGCGCGAAAGCAATGGCGGCGCCGATGCCGGATCCTTTCTCGGCCGCGAGGATCGTTTGAATACCGCCGTACGAGCAGCCGGCAGCGGCAACGCGACGCGCATCGACGTAAGGCTGAGAGCGGAGATACGCGAGCGCCGCGAGCGTATCCTCGAGATGCAGCTCGTGCAGCGCGACGACGCCCCTCAATCCCTGATCGTACAGCGCATCCACCTGACGGTCCGCCGGCGAGCGTCCGTGACCGCGGCGGTGCGGCACGAATACGGCGTAGCCTTTTGCGGCGAAGAAGTTCCCGATCTCGGGCTTCGCTCCGGGGCGGCGCTCGCTGCCGTGGCTATAAAGAATCGCGGGGAAAGGTCCAGGGCCTTCCGGCTTGTAAAGAAATGCTTTGAGCGCGAGAGGGCCGCTCGGGAAAGTGACTTCTTGAGGAGCGGCGGCTAGAGAATGATTCGAATGGAAGAAAAAGACGAAGACAAAAAAGATAGGCCACGCGCCTTTCACGCGGCCTATCTTAACCGATGGGAGCGGCGCGCGCTATCGACTAGACCGGACGGCCGGCCGCTTTCGCACGCAGCTTGTTCAAGAGCTCGTCGATGGACGCGCTGGCCAGGATGCGGCCGAACTGCGAGCGGAAGTTCGAAGTGAGGCTGATATTGTCGATCACGACGTCATAGACTTTCCACTGGCCTTCGATGAGGTGCAGTCGGTAATCGACCGCAAGCGTCTCGCCGGCGCCGTGCACGATCTCGGTGTCGACCTGCGCCAGGTTCTGCTTGACCGACTCGCGAAGGTAGAGAATCTTCTCGCCGCGGTACGACTCCAGGGTATTCATGTAAGACCCTTCGACAAAAGCGGCGAAGGCGGCCACGAATTCATCCTGACGGCCGTCGAGTTCCTGCCAGCGGGGGCCGAGAGAGCGCTTGGCCATCTCGTTGAAATCGAAGCGCGGAACGAGGATGTCCCGAATTTTCTCGACCGCTTCCTCCTTGTTGGCGCCGCGCGCGGCGGCGACTTCCTGGAGTACCTGGGATATCCGCTCGATCGCCCCTTTGATCTGCTCCGTCGGCTGCTCGGCGGACGAAAGTCGCATCGGCATGACGCAAAAAGACAGCGACATCAGCACCGTCGAACAGAACGAAACGAGTTTTTTCCGCATTGCAGCTCTCCTTCGATCCGATTTCTGCCGAGAGCATCAGCAAGCGCAATGCCAGCAGCGCAGGGACGCTAAGCGCCTGTAATTGCGGAATTATTTTAGGATCCGCAGTGCACCGGAGGGTAAACCGTCACGTTTTGGCTGACAAAAGACCAAAAAACGTGACTGCGAGAGGTGATTACTTGGTAAAAAACTTAACCGACTGGCTGGTGAAAGCGACCAGAGGCCCCCAGTAAACGCCGAAGACCAGCGTCATCCCGGAGAGCAGGCCGAGCAGCGTCGCAGCGCCCGGGTTGAGCTCGACCCGGCCGTCGGAAGGCTCGGGGAAATCGAGGAACATGACCTTGACGACGCGGGCATAGTAGTAAAGCGAGATGACGCTGTTTGCGACGGCGACTAGCGCAAGAAAATAGAGCTGCTGCTTGATGACGGCGGCGAAAAGAAAAAATTTGCCGACAAATCCGGCGAGCGGGGGCAGGCCGGTCAGCGAGAACATGAAGATCGCCATCGCGACCGCCGGCAGCGCCGAGCCGCGCCAGGCCAGCCCGCGGTAGCCTTCGATCTCCTCCTTGCCGGTGGCGTTCGCCACCAGCACGACGACGAGGAAAGCTCCGAGATTCATGATGAGATAAACGACGATGTAAAACAGCATTGCTTGGAGCCCCTCGACGTTGAGCGCGACGAGGCCCATGAGAATGTAGCCCGCGTGTGCAATCCCCGAGTAGGCGAGCATGCGCTTCAAGTTCTGCTGGCTCAACGCCGAGAGGTTGCCGAGCGTCATCGTGATCATGCTGACGACGAGGAGAACCTGCGGCCACTCGACGCCCTGGAGATACAGCCAGCTGCCGTCGCGCGCCGGCTCGGAGACGGTGAAAAAGAAGCGCAGAAGAATCGCCACGCCGGCGGCGTTGGAGGCGACCGAAAGAAAGGCGGTGAACGGCGTCGGCGCTCCCTGATACACGTCCGGCGACCACATATGGAACGGAACGAAGACGATCTTATAGCCGAAGCCGGCGAGGATCAGCGTCAAGGCGATGAAGATCGGCAGGCGGTTCGGCCCGCTCTGAAACAGCGCGGCGTGGATCTGACCGTAGTCGAGGCTGGCGGTTATACCGAAGATCCAGCTCATGCCGTAGATCATCGCGCCGGAGGCGACGCCGCCGTAGATGAGATATTTCAGCGCGGCTTCGCTCGAGCGGCGGTTGCGCGGCAGGAAGCCGGTCAAAATATACGACGTGATGCTCACCATCTCGAGCGACAGATAGGCCATCAGAAGGTTCGTCGCCGAGGCCATGAAAAACATGCCGAGCGCGGAGCTCAGAAGAATCGCCGCGTACTCGCCCTGGTGCAGCGTCTCGACTTCGCGGCTGCTGAACGACATCCAGAGAACGAGAATCGTCGCCGCGAGCGCGACGATTTTGAAGAACAGGCTGAAGTTGTCGAGCGCCATCATCCGGTGGAAGAGAAAGCCGGAGGGGCCGCTGTAGAGCTGGAGCGTCGCGCCGAGCGAGGCGAGGCAGCCGAGGATCGACAGCGCGCCGACGACGCGCTTATTTTTGATTACGAGGTCGAGAAAAATCACCAGCAGAATCGTGCCGGTGAGAATGATCTCGGGATAGAAATAATCAAGGCTTGCGAAGTTGTCGAGATCCATCGTTCTAGCTCAGGTGCGGCACGATGACCTGATTCAGCTGCGTCAGCGTCGCGCGCAACAGGTCAAGCACGACGGTCGGGTAGACGCCGACGATGATCACGATAATGCCGAGCGGAATCATCGTGAAGAGCTCGCGCGCGTTGATCTCCGGCATGAGCTTGTATTTCTCGTTCGTCAGGCCGAGATAGACGCGCTGCACGGTCCAGAGCAGATAACCGGCGGTCAGGATGACGCCGGTCGCGGCGAAGACCGTCAGCACCGGGTATTTCTGCCAGGTACCGAGCAACACCAGCACTTCCGAGATGAAGCCCGACAATCCGGGCAGCCCCATCGACGCGAAGATCGCGAGCGCGCTGATTCCGGTGTAGACCGGCATGACCGCGGCGAGGCCGCCGAAGCCCTCGATGTCGCGGTGATGCGCGCGGTCGTAGATCACGCCCACCATGAGGAAGAGCATCCCGGTGATCGTGCCGTGATTGAACATCTGCAGCACGGCGCCGTTGATGCCCTGCGGGGTAAAGCTCGCCATGCCGAGCATCACGTAGCCCATGTGGCTCACGCTCGAATAGGCGACGAGCTTTTTAAAATCCTTCTGCGCCATCGCACAGAGGGCGCCGTAGATGATATTCCAGGTGCCGAGCGCGGCCAAGAAGACGTACGAGAGGTCAGCCGTCGCCTGCGGCAGCATCGGATAGTTGATGCGCAGGATGCCGTACGTGCCCATCTTGAGCAGGATGCCGGCGAGGATGACCGAGATCGCGGTCGGCGCTTCGACGTGCGCGTCGGGAAGCCACGTGTGGAACGGAAACGCCGGGATCTTGATCGCGAATCCGATAAAGAGCGCCATCCAAACGACGTGCTGGAAGCCCCAACGGAGGTGGAGGCTGTCGAACGGCCAGATGCCGAGCGGCTTGGTGCTGTAATTCGCGCCCTGCGCGATCAGCTGCGTCATGTCGAAGGTGTGCGGCTCGCTGGAGAAGTAAAGCGCGAGGATCGCAAGAAGCATGAGCACGCTGCCGAACAGCGTGTAGAGGAAAAACTTGATCGCCGCGTATTCGCGCCGCGGTCCGCCCCAGATGCCGATGAGGAAGTACATCGGCAGCAGCATGACTTCCCAAAAGATGTAGAACAGAAAAAAATCGAGCGCGACGAAAACGCCCATCATGCCGGTGTCGA
Organism: Binatia bacterium; assembly: GCA_036522615.1. Taxonomy (GTDB): domain Bacteria; phylum Desulfobacterota; class Binatia; order UBA9968; family UBA9968; genus JAJPJQ01. The sequence goes on from DATDFN010000030.1 coordinate 32,657, forward strand.
GCAGGAGGAAGAGCGCGTAGTACCCCTTCACGCCCTTCTCGATGCCCCACGACGCGAAGATACAGATGAACGAAAGCAGCGCGGTCAAAAGCACCATCGAGATGCTGATGCCGTCGACGCCGACGAAATATTTGATGTTATACGTCGGGATCCACGGCACCTGCTCGGTGAACTGCAGGCCCGGGTTATTCGGATCGAACGCGCGATAGAGCCAGACGGCGAGCAAGAGCGGCGGGATCGTGAACACGACCGAGGTCCAGCGGATTAAGTTGGACTTGCTCGACGGCAGCAGCAGCACCGCGACCATGCCGGCCAGCGGGAAAAAAGTCATGTACGTAAGGACGTGATCTGTCATGTGTTCGCTTCTCCCAATAAGAAATCAGCCCGCATACCGCATCCTGATGATGATCGCGACCACCACCGCGCCGAGAATGACGTACAGGTAGCCGTTGATGCTGCCGGTCTGCAGCTTCCTGAATTTGCCGCCGGCCCAGTACGTGATATTGGCGACGGCGTTGACCATGCCGTCGATGACGTAGGTGTCGAACAGCCCGTCCAGCCACGAGAGGAAAATCGTCAACCGCGCGCTGCCGTCGACGATGCCGTCGATGATGTTCTGGTCGATCCAGACGCCGACCGCCGCCAGCTTCAGCGTGCCGGCGACGAAGACCTTTTGATAAATCTCGTCGACGTAATATTTGTTGTCGAAAAGCCGGTAGAACAAGCCGCCCGCGAGCGACGCGAAAATGTCCGGCGAGAGCGTCTTCTTATAGTACATGAGATAGGCGAGGAAGATGCCGAGCGCCGCGACGCCGATCGAAACCATCATGAGGCCGAGCTCCAGCGCCGCCGAAGCGTGCTCCTCGTGGCCGCCGCCGAGCACCGGCTCGAGCCAGTGGCCGAAGAGATTGGGGCCGAAGACCGCCGGCAGGCCGATGTAGCCGGCGAAGACCGCGCCGACCGCGAGGACCGCGAGCGGCAGCGTCATCACCTTGGGCGACTCGTGCAGGTGCTCTTTGGTGTGATGGTCGGCCCGGCACTCGCCGAAGAAGGTCATGAAAAGCTGCCGGAACATATAGAAGGCCGTGAGGCCGGCGCAGACGACGCCGACGAGCCAGAGCCACGCCGAGCCATGCTCGCTGGAAAAGGCCTGCCAGAGAATCTCGTCCTTCGAGAAGAAACCGGCGAGGCCCGGCACGCCGGCGATCGCCAATACCGAGATCGTGAAGGTCCAGAAAGTCCACGGCATGTATTTCTTCAGCCCGCCCATCTTCCGCATGTCCTGCTCGCCGCCCATCGCGTGGATCACGCTGCCCGAGCCGAGGAACAGGCACGCTTTGAAGAAGGCGTGCGTCATCAGGTGGAAGACGCCGGCGGCATAGGCCGCGACGCCCGCGGCGAGGAACATGTAGCCCAATTGGCTGATCGTCGAATAGGCGAGCACGCGCTTGATGTCGTTCTGCGTTAGCGCGATCGTCGCGGCGCCGAGCGCGGTCGCGGCGCCGATCGACGCAACCACATGGAGCGTCTCGGGCGCAAGCGAGAAGACGGCGCTCAGCCGCGCGATCATGTAGACGCCGGCGGTGACCATCGTCGCCGCATGGATCAGCGCGCTGACCGGCGTCGGCCCCTGCATCGCGTCGGGGAGCCAGACGTAGAGCGGGATCTGCGCCGACTTGCCGGTCGCGCCGAGAAAGAGAAACAGCGTCGCCAGCGTCGCGACCGGCACGCCCCAGAGCATCTGGCCCTGGAGCAGCGCGGCGTTCTTGGTGATCTCGCGGAACGCCAGCGTCGCGTGCCCCTGCGCGTCGAGCGTCCAGAAAATAAGGAAGATGCCGAGGATGAAGCCGAAGTCGCCGACGCGGTTGACGATAAACGCCTTGTTGCCGGCGCGCGTGTTCACGTGGTCGTGGTACCAGAAGCCGATCAGCGCGTACGAGCACAGGCCGACGCCTTCCCAGCCGATGAACATGAGCAGCATGCTGTCGGCGAGCACGAGCAACAGCATCGAGAAAGTGAAGAGGTTCAGGAACGCGAAGAAGCGCCAGTACGACTTGTCGTCGTGCATGTAGCCGGTCGAATAGATATGGATGAGGCCGCCGATGCCGGTGACGACCAGGATCATGACCGCGGAGAGCGGATCGACCCAGAACGAGACATCGACGTTGAGCGAGCCGACATGGAGCCAGGAATAGACGTGATCGATCAGGAAGCGCTCTTCCGGCGCGAGCGCCTTGAGCTTTAAAAACGCCGCGACAGAAATGCAGAACGCGAGCACGACCGGAATGCACGCGACGACGCTGATCGACCATTTGCCGAGGCGCTTCTGGAGCTGCGCGCCGAGAAGACCGTTCACCGCCGCGCCGATCAGCGGCAGGAGAACGATCCAGCGGAGATAATCGGTTTGAATGGCGTGTTCCATCACTCTTTAAGCGTTTCCGTCGCGCCGACGTCGATCGTGTGGAAGAGCTGGAAGATCGCCAGCACGATCGCGAGCCCGACCGCCGCTTCGGCGGCGGCGAGCATGATGACGAAGATCGCGTATATCTGGCCGTCCACGCCGCCGCTGCTGTAATGCGCGAAGGCGACATAGTTGATGTTCGCCGAGTTCAAAATCAGCTCGACGCCCATGAGCACGCTGATCGCGTTCCGCCGCGTGAGCACGGTGTACATGCCGAGGCAGAAAACGATCGCCCCGAGAACCAAGTAATGAGTAAGAGTGATCTCCATTTAAATTAAACGTTTTTTGGCCGCTCGCGGCTTTAACCTATGCGTTCGCGGTCTCTCTCCTGTCCGCTTCTGCCCGGGAAATTCATTGCCCGTCGAAAAACCCGCGCGTCCGACACCGACAGCTTGGAATAACAGCAAACCCATCGTGCGGGCGCGAGACGGGCATGAATTTCCCCTCATCCCTTTATTTCTTTCCGCGCGAGCACGACCGCGCCGATCAGCGCCGCGAGCAGAACGATCGAGGCGAGCTCGAAGGGCAAGAGGTAGCTCTGGAGAAACAGATCGCCGATCTTGGCCGACGTCGGCGCGTACACGATCTCTTTCGCCTTGGCCCAGGGCGTCGTGGTTATCGTCTCGTAAAGCAGCCAAAACAGGAGGCCGACAATGATCAGGCCGGGGACCACTCCCGCCGAGCGGTTCGTGATCTGCACGTCGGTGATGCGGTGCGTCAGCATGACCGCAAAGAGAATTAAAACGAGAATGCCGCCGACGTAGATCAAAAGCTGCACGGCGGCGACGAAGTCCGCGCCCAAAAAGACGTAAATCCCGGCGACCCCGGCGAACGTGCCGAGCAACGAAAAAGCGGAGTAGATGATGTTGTGCGAAAACGCCACCATCGCCGCCGAGGCGACGACGAGGAGCGCGACTAGATAAAAAACAACTGTGCCGACTTCCATGGTCCGCGCTGCGTCCTAAAAAAAATCCCAAAAAGCTCGAAGCCTTTTGGGTCAATCAGTGATAAATCGCAATCGAAAACAGAATCCGTCGGGACGCCGACCCGTCCCCATCTATCCTTCTCCCGCCCCGGCGCCACCCTCCGGCGTGGCGAACTCGTCGAGATATTCCAGCCCGATCTTGACCTTCTCGGCCATCACCGGATCGGTCTCGCCGCCCTTCTTCGGTTTGTAAAGCGACACCGGCCGCGTGACGAAGTGGCGCACCAGCCCCGCCGGGCTGTAGCTCGCGCCCTCGAACTCCTGCGAGTGGCGGATCGACCCCGTCGGGCACGCTTCGGCGCAGAGCCCGCAATACATGCACTTGCAGATATCGATGTCGAAGTGTCCGAAGGTGCGCTGCTTCGTCTCCTTGTTCATGTCGATGCCGATCGTGATGCAGCTGATCGGGCAAACGCGCTCGCAGGCGAGGCAGCCGGTGCAGATGTCGAGATCGACTTCGAGAATGCCGCGGTAGCGCAGCGGCAGCGTCTCCTGGACCGGCTTCGGAATGCGATCCGGATATTGAATCGTCATCGGCCGGCGCACGAGATGCGACAGCGTGATCGCCAGCCCTTCGAAGATCGTGCTGACGGTCTCAACGATGTTTTTGACGTAGCCGCCGAATCCGTTCATTTTCCTAGTGGATATTTCAGTCGCCGCCTAAAGTCAAAGTGAAATCAAATATAGGGCCTCAGATACAGCTCCGGCTTCGCGTTGCGGATCTGATATCTCAGCCGGCGGACGAAGAGCAGCATGATGAAAACGCCCAGAGCGAACATGGCGTAGCTCGCCCAGCGGTTCCCGTGCGGGAATACGACCATCCATGCCGCGGTCCCGATGACGCACAGGAACGACAGCGGCACCATGTACTTCCAACACAGCGCCATGAGCTGATCGACGCGCACGCGCGGCAGAGTCGCGCGCACCCACATCGCGACGAAAACCCAGAGATAAGCCTTCACGAAAAATACGGTGAACTGGAGCACGCCTTCGAGGATGCCACCCCCCGCAGGCGGCACCTGCCAGCCGCCGAGAAACAGAATCGTGGCGACGGCGCCGATGACGTACAAGTTGCCCCACTCGGCGAAGAAGAAAAACAGGAAGCGCATGCCGCTGTATTCGGTCACGTAGCCCGCGACGAGCTCGGATTCCGCCTCGGGGATGTCGAACGGCGTGCGGTTGCCCTCGGCGAGCGCAGCGGTGAAATAGAGAAAGAAGGCGATGAACGTGAACGGGTTATAAAAGAGATACCAGTCCCACGGCGCCCAGCCCTGGTTCTTGATGATGCCCTGCGTGCTCATCGTGCCGGCGACGAAGATGATCGTCAGCACGGCGAGCCCGGCCGGGATCTCGTAGCTGACGATCTGCGCCGCCGAGCGCATACCGCCGAGCAGCGACCACTTGTTGTTTGACGACCAGCCCGCCATCAGGATGCCGACGACGACGATCGACGTGACCGCGAGAAGATAAAGAATGCCGATGTTGAGATCGGCGACGATCAGGCTGCCGCCGAACGGGATGACCACGAAGGTGCAGAGAAAGCCGACGAAGACGACGTACGGCGCGAGCGGGAAAAGCAGCTTATCGGCCGCGGACGGGATCAAATCTTCTTTTAAAAGATTCTTGATGCCGTCGGCGAGCCACTGGAGGATCCCCTGCGGCCCGACGCGGTTCGGGCCGACGCGCGACTGCATGCGCGCCCAGACGCGGCGCTCGAGCCAGCTCGTCACGCCGGCGAGCGGCGCGACGAAGAAAGAGAGAACCGCGAAGGCCGCGGCAACCATCGCGATCGCATATACGATCTGCGTCGGCATGCCCGGAAAGTAGCCTTGCTGGATCAAGCTGTCGACGAACTGCTTCATGGCTAGCGGTCGATCTCCGGCGCGTCGACGTCGAGGCTCGCGATGAGCGCGATCAGGTCGGCGACCATGATGCCGCGGGAAAGCTTGTCGATGATTCCCATCGCGGTGAACGAGCCGGTGCGGATGCGCACGCGGTACGGATACTCGGTGCCGTCGCTCACGACGTAATAGCCCATGTCGCCGCGCGGCGCCTCGACGCGGACGTAAACCTCGCCCGCCGGCGGCTTGAATTTGCGCGGGACTTTGGAGATCGCCGGCCCCTTGGGCATCATCTTGAGACACTGGCGGACGATCTTGCTGCTTTCCTGCAGCTCCTGCATGCGCACCCAATATCTGTCGTAGCAGTCGCCGAGTGTCCCCTTCTCGCCGTGGCCGACGGGAACGTCGAACTCGAGCTCGGGATAGACCGAATACGGGATATCCCGGCGAATGTCCCATTTGACGCCGGAGGCGCGGAGGTTCGGCCCGACGAGGTTGTACTGAAACGCTTCTTCCTTCGTGATGACCGCAACGTTAGCGAGCCGCTCGATGTAAATCTTGTTATAGGAGAGGAGCCGGTTGTATTCGTCGACGATCGGATCGAAGTGGTCGAGGAAGATGAGAATCTTATCGCAGGTCTCCTGCGTGATATCATAGCCGACGCCGCCGATGCGGATGTAATTGTACGTGAGGCGCGCGCCGCAGATCTCTTCCATCAAATCGTTGATCGTCTCGCGCTCGCGGAGCGCGTGGAGAAACGGCGTGATCGCGCCGATGTCCTGGCCGAACGTGCCGACCGAGATCAAATGGCTCGCGATGCGGTTGAGCTCGCAGGCGATGACGCGGCAGAATTCCCCGCGGCGAGTGACTTCCGTCGCGGCCAGCTTTTCCGCCGCCATGCAGAAGCCCTGGTTGGCAAACATCGCCGCGAGATAATCGGCGCGGTCGGTGTACGGCACGTAGCCGTGGTAGGTGCATTTCTCGCCGATCTTCTCGATCGAGCGGTGCAGATAGCCGACGTCGGGGATCGCCTCGCCGATGACCTCGCCGTCGGTGCGCACCACGAAGCGCAGCACGCCGTGCGTGCTCGGGTGCTGCGGACCGACGCTGATCGTCATGTCCTCGGTGTGGAAGACCTCGCTCTGGGGGTAAACGGCTTCGCTCATCTTATTTCAATAATTTTTCTACAAGCGGCGCGCGCTGCGTGCTGATGCCGTCGTATTCTTCCTGCTCGACGTAGTCTTTCCTCAGCGGATGGCCGACCCAGTCTTCCGGCAGCATGATGCGTCTGAGATCGCTGTGGCCGACGAAGTCGACGCCGAAGAGATCGAATACCTCGCGCTCGAACCAGTTAGCCGCCTTCCAGACGCCTTCGACGGTCGCGATGCGCGGGGCCTCCCGCGGCAGATCGACCTTGAGCACGACCTGGTGCCGCTTAGCGTACGAAAAAAGATGGTAAACGACCTGGATTTTTTCGTCGTCCTTCTTCGTCCAGTCGAGCGCGGTCAAGTCGGAGAGGACCTCGAAAGAGGTTTCCGGGTCGTCGCGCAGATAGCGGCAGACCTCTACGATCGCTCCGGCGTCGACATTGAGGCACGGATCGAAGATGTCGCCGCGAAACAGTCCGACCTTGCCGGGAAACTGCTTTTCGAGGTTGTTGTAAATCTCCTGAGCCTGCACTAGGTACCCGCGCGCTCCTCGCGCGCCGCCGGCTCTTTCACGAGCCAGCGCTCGCGCATCATCTTGTCCTGAATCCTGAGCAGGCCTTCTGTCAGAGCTTCCGGCCTGGGCGGGCAGCCCGGCACATAGACATCGACCGGGATGATCTTGTCCACGCCTTTGCAAACCGAGTAGGCAATCTGGAACAGGCCGCCGCAATTCGAGCAGCTTCCCATCGAGATGACGTATTTAGGATCGGGCATCTGATCGTAAAGCAGCTTGGTGCGTTTGGCCATCTTGTAGGTGAGCGTGCCGGCGACGATCATCAGGTCCGACTGGCGCGGCGTCGCGCGCGGCACGCAGCCGAAGCGGTCCAGATCCGCCCGCGGTCCGCCCGTCTGCATAAGCTCGATCGCACAGCAGGCGAGCCCGAAAAGCATATACCACTGCGACGACGCCCTGCCCCAGTTGAGCAATTCGTCGATTTTGGTGGTGAATACGGTTTCCGGCAATGAATTCAGCAACGGCTTCATAAGTGCCCCTTATGATTCGACTTTCTTGACCCACTCGAGATCGCCCTTGGCCCAGGCGTAGACCAGGCCAAGCATGAGGATGCCCACGAAGATCAGTATCTCGATAAAGGCGAATCCCCCTTGGCCGCTCTCGACCCAGCGCCGAAACGCCGTGGCGACGGGGAAGACGAAAGCGATCTCTACCTCAAACACGATAAATATGAGGGCGACGACGTAAAATCGAATATTGAAATTGACCCACGCGCTGCCCGTCGCCGGCTCGCCGCATTCATAAGTCGAGAGCTTCCGCTCTTGCGGATTATTCGGCCGCAGGAGCTTGCCGATCAGCAGGTTGACGCCGACGAAACCAGCGCCTAGCGCCGTAAAAACCAATACATTGGCGAAGTCGAAAAGCATCTAATTTTAGCGGCTGAAACTTAGCGATTTCAGAGGCAAATCAGCTAAAAATACTATAGGCACAAATCGCCCCGGTGGTCAACTTCATTCCGGCTCCGCGGCATTGCCATCGCGCCGGAATTTGACTATGGTTTAGCGCTTCCGGAGCCACGATGAGAATCGCGAAACTAGCTCTCGCCTGCTTGCTCGCGCTCGCGTCGGCGGCGGCGGCGCAAAACCGACCGGTAAAAATCGCCTACAGCGCGATTTCCGCCGGCATCGGCGGCCTCTGGCTGACGCATGAGCAGGGCATTTTCAAAAAGCACGGGCTGGATTCATCTCTGATTTATTTTCGCAGCGGTACGACGGCGACGCAGGCGCTGCTTGCCGGCGAGATCCAGTTCGGCCACCTCGCGCCGGGGGCCGTTATGACCGCCTGGGCGCAGGGGGCAGACTTCGTCTGGATCGGAACTACGGTACACAAGATGGTCTTCACGCTCGTCGCCGAGCCGGCGATCGCTCGCGGCGAAGCGCTGAAGGGAAAGAAAGTCGGCATCACACGCCTCGGCTCCGCGGCGGACCTCGCCGCCCGCGCGGCGCTGGAGCATTTGGGACTAACGACCAAAGACGTCTCGCTCATCAGCATGGGCGGCATCCCGGAGATTCTCACCGGGTTGCGCGCGGGCGCCGTGCAGGCGGGCATCCTCTCGCCGCCGTTCTCCACCGCCGCGCTGGAGGCCGGCTACCGGCGGCTCGTGTTTATTCCCGATCTCGGGAAGGAATTCACTTTCTCCGGCATCGCCGTGAAGCGCGACTACCTCGCCGCGAGCCCTCAAGCGACGGCGGCGTTCATGGCGGCGCTCACCGAAGGCGCGAAGATTTACAAAGAAGACGCCAAGGCCGCGCTCAGGGTCTTGAAAAAATACGTCCGCGTCGAAAACGAATCGCTTCTGGAGGCGGGCTACCGCGAGTACGCGACCGCGCTCACGAGCCCGCCGTATCCGTCGATAAAGGGTCTCGAGGCCGTGCGCGAGAGCCTCGTCGATACGGCGCCGATGTTGAAGAATGTGGATTTGAGAAAATTCGTAGACGACCGATTCGTCAGATCGAAGTAGAAAGGAGCCATCATGCGAGTCGAAACCGAACGTAAGATGAAGCGCTGGCGCGAGCAGCGCTGGCTGCTCGACCAGATCATCCAGACACGCGGGCTCGATTGGGACCAGGGGCGCACCGGCAAGATTCTGCGCAACTGCGGCGCCGGGGTCGAAGCGGACCTGCGCGAGATCAGCCGGCGCGTGCAGAAATTCACCGATATCCCGCGCGAGTTCTCGCGCGCGGCGGCGCGCCGCGAGGAACTGGCGCGCGAGGCCGAAAGCGCCGGCCACGAGGTCGAGGCGCGCGAGCACTATTACGTCGCGGCGACTTTTTACACGAATGCGATGTGGGCTATCTACGAAGATAATAATCCAAAGCGCATCGCCTGGGGCGAGAAAAAGCGCGAGTGTTACGACAAATTCATCCGCTTCGCCGGCCGGCCGATCGAGCGCGTCGAGCTTCCGTATGAAGGAAAGAACATCGCCGCGCTGCTACATCTGCCGCCGGGCTTGAAGGCCGGCGAGAAAGTGCCGTGCGTGCTCTACATTCCCGGCATGGACGGCGTGAAGGAAGACGACCCGCTCTACGGCGAGCCGTTCATCGAGCGCGGCATCGCGGTGCTCGCGATCGACGGCCCCGGCCAGGGCGAGACGCGTGCCCGCGGCATCAAGTGCACGGCCTCGAACTACGAGGACGCGGGCAAGCTCGCGGCCGATTATCTTTCCAAGCGGCCGGAGATCGACGCCAATCATCTCGCGATCATGGGCTCGAGCATGGGCTCGTACTGGGGGCCGCGCGTCGCCGCCGCCGAGCCGCGCTTCAAAGCCTGCGCGGTGAGCGGCGTCTGCGTCGAGCCCGGCCAGTACACGATCTTCAACACCGCTTCGCCGACCTTCAAGATGAACTACATGTATATGTCCGGCTACGACGACGAGGCGGCGTTCGACGAGTTCGCCAAGTCGCTGACGCTCAAGCGCGTGGCGTCGAAGATTAGCTGCCCGTATCTCATCGTCGCGGGCGAGGACGACGAGCTTTGCCCGATCGAGTTCGTCTACGACTTCATGGAAGAGATGCGCGGCCCGAAGGTGCTGGTCGTCTACGAGGGCGAGAAGCATTCGATCCGCAACCCGCGCTCGCGCACGCTGATCGTCGACTGGCTCACCGACCGGCTGCGCGGCAAGCCGTTCAAGGCCGAGAAAATCTACGTCGAGACGAGCGGCAAAGAGATTCGCACGCCGTGGTAGAAATATTCCGATGCGCATCGTCTACGGCGACCTGATCGGCGGCGCCAGCGGCGACATGTTCGCCGCGGCGCTGCTCGATCTCGGTCTGCCGCTCGACGCGCTCAAAGCCGAGCTCAAAAAAATCCCCGGGCTGCAATATCGGCTCGAAGTCGGCAGCAAAAAGGTCGGCGCGATCCGCGCGGCGCGCTTCCGCGTCGCCACTGGAAAGAAGGAGCCCGAGCGCTCCTGGGCGGAAATTCGGCGCATGCTGCGGCAGAGCGCGCTCGAAGAGCCGATCAAAGAGCGCGCGCTCGACATCTTCGCGCGCCTCGCCGCCGCCGAAGGCAAGGTCCACGGCGTCGCGCCGGAGCGCGTCCATTTCCACGAAGTCGGCGCGACCGATTCGATCGTCGATATCGTCGCCGCCGCCGCCGGATCGCAGCATCTTAAAATCGACGCGTTTTATTTCTCGCGCATCCCGCTCGGCCGCGGCGTCACCCGCTCGCGCCACGGAGCGCTGCCGCTTCCCGGCCCCGCGACGCTGGAACTATTGAAAGGATTGCCGGTCGAGTGGATCGATCTCGCGGCAGAGACCGTCACGCCGACGGGCGCGGCGATCATCGCGAGCCTGGGAAAAAGCTTCGCCGCCGCGCCGGAGATGGCGGTCGAGAAGGTCGGCTATGGCGCGGGCGCGAGGGAGTTTCCCGACCGGCCCAACCTGCTCCGCCTCGTTTTGGGCGAGAACGACGCCGCTTCGCAGCGCGACGAGATGCTCGTCATCGAGACCAACATCGACGACATGAGCCCCGAGCTTTACGACTATGTTTTCGAGCGGCTTTTCGCCGCCGGCGCGCGCGACGTTTTCCTGACGCCGGTGCAAATGAAAAAAAATCGTCCCGGCGTTCTCTTGAGCGTCGTCGGCGAGGCGAGCCTCCGCGAAAAAATGACGGCAATCATTTTTTCCGAGACATCGACCATCGGCGTGCGCTATTATCCGGTCGCGCGCGCCGTCCTCAAGCGCGAGGTCGTGCGCGTGAAGACCAAATACGGCGCTGTGAAAGTGAAAGTCGTCGAGCAGCCGGACGGCGCGCGGCGCGCCGCGCCGGAATACGACGACGTCAGGCGCATCGCCGCGCTCAAGAAAGTCCCGCTGAAGGCCGTGTACGACGAAGCGTTGAAAAACTTCACGCCGTAACTTTTGCCGCCGCGTACGATGAAAGATACCGTGGAAAATGCCGCCGATGCGGCGCCTTCGGTTCCCTGGGCCTCGCTCCGCTACCGCGATTTCAGTCTTTTATTTTTCGGCTCGTTCTTCATCACGATCGCGCAGCAAATGCGCCAAACGCAGAACCTTTATCAAGTCTACGAGCTCTCGGGCTCCGCGTTTCTCTTGGGAATGACCGGCCTCGCGCAGGCGGTGCCGCTGTTCGCCATCGGGCTGTTCGGCGGCTCGCTCGCCGACCTGATGGATCGGCGCACGCTCTCCTGTCTGACGATGCTGGGCAATTTTCTGGTCGCCGTTTCGCTCGGTGTGCTCACGCTGACCGGAGCGATCCAGGTCTGGCACATCCTCGTCGCAACCGCGCTGACCTCCGGCCTGAATATCATCTTATATCCGGCGCGCATGGCGATGATCTCCGGCCTCGTGCCGCGCTCGCACCTCACGAACGCGGCGGCGCTCAACTCCAGCGTCGCGCAGGGCGCGCATTTCATCGGGCCGATGTTCGCCGGCATCGCGCTCGCCGCCGCGAGCGCCGGCAACGCGTACCTGTTGAACGCGCTCGCGTACGCTCCCGCCGCCGCCGCTTTCTTGATGATCAAGAGCTCGACGGAGTCGGACCGCGTCAAGTCCGCCGTGACGCTGCGCGGCCTGCTCGACGGCGTTCGTTTTCTCTGGCTCCAGCGCATCGTCTTCGCGCTCGTGATGATGGACTTCATCATCATGAGCGTCGGCTACTACCGGCCGCTGCTGCCGGTCTTCGCCAAGGACATTTTCCATGTCGGGCCGGCGGCGTTCGGCATGCTCGCCTCCGCCCCCGCGATCGGCGGCACGCTCGGCACGATCGCGGTGCTGTGCATGGGCGACGTGCGGCGCAAAGGCATGCTCGCCCTCTGGGCCTTTCTGATTTTCAGTTTATGCCTGGGCGCGTTCGCCGTCACGCCGAGCTTCTGGGTCGCGGTGGCGTTGGTTGCCTGCCTCGGCCTGACCAATTCTTTGCAGGCCGTCATGCGCCAGACGTCGTTTCACGTGCTCACGCCGGACCATCTCCGCGGCCGTGCGTTTTCCGTTTTCAATATGTTCTCGCAGGGCGCCAACGCCGTCGGCGCGATGATCGTCGGTTTTCTCGCTTCGCTCATGGGCGCGCCCGGCGCGCTGCTCGCGGGCAGCGGCGTCGGCATCGCGCTCACGCTGCTGATGTGGGCGCTGTGGCCGGAGGTGAAGCGCTTCGAAGCCGCGCCTGCGATTGAACCTATCAGCGCCGCTTGAGGGCGACA
>DATDFN010000031.1:0-5791 GCA_036522615.1 Binatia bacterium
AACCAGATATCGGTCTCGTGCTTCAGCCATTTGAGCGTATCGAGCACCGGCTCGAGATGCGAGAAGGTGAGTTTTCGGTAGAAGCGCTCGGTAAAGGCCTTGAGATCGACGTTGGCGGCGTCGATGTAGCGATAGACTTCGGGCCGGGCCTCCGGCGTGATATAGCCGGCGGTCACCATGACGCTTTTGAGCCCGCGCTCGCGCGCGAGGCGCGAGACGTCGATAGCGAACTCGCCCCAGATGACCGGATCATTGTAGGTGAACGCGATGCTCGGGACTTTACGCCGGAACGCCAGCGCGACGATCTCCTCCGGCGTCGCGGCGACGCTCCCGGCTTCATCGAGCTTCGCCTTGCTGATGCTCCAGTTCTGGCAAAAGCGGCAGCCGAGATTGCAGCCGGCCGTGCCGAAGCTCAAGATGCCGGTGCCGGGGAGAAAGTGATTCAGCGGCTTTTTCTCGACCGGATCGATCGCGAAGCCGGTCGGTTGCCCGTAGCCGAGCGAGTAGAGCTTGCCGCCGACGTTCCGCCGGATGTAGCAGAAGCCGGCCTGGTCTTCGCCGATGCGGCAGTAGCGCGGACAGAGCGTGCAGAGAATCCTGCCGTCCGGCTCGGTCTGCCACCAGAGCGCTTCGTGCATGGAAAAATTATCGCGTGTCCATCCGGCTTACGCAAGCCAAACCTCTATGCTATAAATTCAGCCTATGGCATCGGTTCCGGGTCTGCGCGGCATGCGCCACATCGCACTGCGCGTGCGCGATATCGGCCGGTCCAAAGCGTTCTATCGAGAAAATTTCGGCATGGACGTCGTGTGGGAGCCGGATTCGGAGAACGTCTATCTCTCATCGGGCACCGACAACCTCGCGCTGCACGCGACTCACGAGAGCGCGGCTCCGCCTGAGCGGCAGCAGCTCGATCATCTGGGTTTCGTCGTCGGCAGCGCCGAGCGCGTGCGCGAGCTGGAAGAGGAGTTGCGCGCGCGCGGCGTCGAGATCGTTCACCCGTTCAAAGTCCACCGCGACGGCAGCGCGTCGTTTTACTTGGCCGATCCGGATGGTATTATCATTCAGATGCTTTACGAACCGCACCTGAGCCCGCAAGAGACGAAGTAGCCGACTCTCCATGCGCCGTTCGATCGTTTTCGCCTCTCTCGCGACCCTGGCCGTTCTCTATTCCGCCAACACCGTTGAAACCGCCGCCCCGGCGAAGAAAGCCAAGCCCGCGCCGAAGCCGGCGGCGCAGAAGCAGCAGACTTCTCCGCAGGCGGTCGAGGTGCCGTTTCGCGTCTTCACTTTGAAGAACGGCCTCAAAGTCATTATTTCCGAAGACCACGCCGCGCCGACTTACTCGCTCAACGTGACATACAACGTCGGCTCGCGCGACGAGCCGCCGGGGAAAACGGGATTCGCCCACCTGTTCGAGCATATGATGTTCCAGGGATCGGAGAACGTCGGCAAGGGCGAGCACTTCATCGTCATTTCCAACAACGGCGGGCGGATGAACGGCACGACCAACGCCGACCGCACGAACTATTTCGAGACCCTGCCGAAAAATCAACTCGAGCTCGGATTGTTCCTCGAAGCCGACCGCATGCGCTCGCTCAATGTCACCGCGGAGAATTTCGAGAACCAGCGGCGCACGGTGAAGGAAGAGCGCCGGCAGAGCTACGACAACCGCGCCTACGGCAAGACGGGAGAGGTTCTGCTCGACACGGCCTACGACAGCTTTCCGTACAAGCATTCGACGATCGGCTCGATGGAGGATCTCGACAAAGCCACGGTCGAAGACGCGCGCAAATTCTTCACGACCTATTACGCGCCGAACAATGCGGTTCTGGCGCTCGTCGGCGATTTCAAGACCGACGAGGCGCTCGCCCTGGTGAAAAAATATTTCGAGGCGATCCCCTCGCAAGCGCCGCCGCCGCCGGTCGACACGAAGGAACCGGCTCAAAAAGCCGAGCGGCGGAAGACGATCGAGGATCCGTTTGCCCAAACGCCGCGCATGGACATCGTCTACAAGATCCCTCCCGGCAACACGCCCGACTGGTATGCCCTCGACGTGCTCGGCGACGTCTTGAGCTCGGGCGAATCGTCGCGGCTTTACCAGCTCCTGGTGAAAGAAAAAGAGGTCGCGGTGGGCGTTTCCGCCGGACCGGACGAGCGTCGCGGTCCGGCACTGTTCTATATCACGGTCTCCGTCCGGCCCGGCCAGGACCTGGCCGAAGTCGAGAAACTCATTTACGGCGAGCTCGAGCGCGTGAAAACCGGCAAAATCGCCGCCTGGGAGCTCGAAAAAGTTCGCATGCAGTCGCGGCGCCAGCGTGCGCAGGGTCTGTACAGCACACAGTCGCGCGCCAACCAGCTCGGTCATTACGCCGTGTACTTCAACGATCCGTCGCTCATCAATACGGTGGAGGCGAAAATCGAACGGATCGGCCCCGCGGACCTCCAGCGCGTCGCGCGCGCGTATCTCAAGCAGACGAATCGGACGGTGCTGACGACGATGCCGAAATCCGCGGCAGGAGCAACGGCGAAATGACCACGATGACACAGTGGCTGAACGGCTGCGCCGCCCTGCTCATGCTCATGAGCGCGCCGGCGCCGCTGCTCGCCCAGGAGGCCGCTGCGACGCCGCTCAGCAAAGTCGAGCGGAAAAACCGCGCGCCGGTCTCCAAGGAAGTGCTCGACGTCAAGCTCCAGCGGCCGATCGAGCGCAAGCTCTCGAACGGTATGACGGTGCTGATCCTCGAGGACCACCGCTTCCCGGCCGTCGTGACGGAATTTCACCTACGCGGCGCGGGCGCGATTTTCGAGCCCGAGAAGCTGACGGGGCTCGCCAGCGTTACGGCGGAGATGTTACGGCAAGGCACGAAAACGCGAACGAGCAAGCAGATCGCCGAGCAGATGGACCGGCTCGGCGCATCTCTGTGGGCGTCCTCGGGCTTCGGCTCCGTCGAGACGGCTGTCGGCGCCTCGGGACTAAGGAACAATTTCGATGCCTGGTTCGGCATTGCGGTCGACGTCCTGCTCCACCCGAGCTTTCCCGAGGTCGAGCTCAACCGCTTAAAGCAGCGCATGAAGGTGCAGCTCAGGCAGCAGCGCTCGTCGCCGGGCTTTCTCTCCGATGAGCGCTTCGCCCGGGCCGTCTTCGGCGGTCATCCGGCCGCGATCGTGTCGGCGACTCCGGAATCGATCGACGCGCTCACGCCCGATGCGCTCGCCGCGTGGCATCGCGACCGCTTCGATCCGTCGCGAGCGATTCTTGGCATCGCGGGCGATGTCAGTGCCGCCCAGCTGATGCCGAAGCTCGAAAAGTGGCTCGCGGCGTGGCCGCGCCGCAGCATCGACACGGCGCTGCCGGCGAATCCCACGCCGGTCGCGAGCCGCAGAATTTTCGTCGTCGACCGCCCCGATTCGGTGCAGACGACAGTGGCGATGGGGAACATCGCGATCGACCGCCGCAGCGAAGACTATGTCCCGATGGTCGTGATGAATCAGATTCTCGGCGGCGGCTCGGCGGCGCGGCTCTTCCTCAACCTGCGAGAAGAGAAGGGATACACCTACGGCGTCTACAGCAGCTTTAGCGCCGGCGAATATCCCGGCGCGTGGCGCGCCGGCGGCAACATGCGCACGGAAGTGACCGAGGGGGCGTTCAAGGAATTCTTTCACGAGCTGCGGCGCATCCGCGACGAGCAGGCGCCCGCGACCGAGCTGGAGGAGGCGAAGCGCTCGGTCGTGGCGAACTTCGCGCTGGCGCTCGAGCAGCCGGCGCGCGTGCTCGGCTTCGCGATCACGCGCAAGATTTACGGCCTGCCCGACGATTACTGGGATACCTATCCCGCGAAAGTGATGGCGGTGAGCGCGGAAGACGTCGAGCGCGTCGCGCGCAAATATCTGGATCCTGCGACGGCGCAGATCGTCGCCGTCGGCGACGCGCGGAAGATCAAACCCGTCCTCGAACCGTACGGCGCGGTGGAGGTCTACGACAATCTCGGCAAAGTCGTAGCCGAGCCCGCCGCCGTCAAAGCGGCGCCTTAAGCCGCCAGCGCCTTTCCCACATCTTCCGCCGCCTTTTCGCCGCTGTGAACGCAATCGGCGATGCCGACGCCGTAGTAGGCGTTTCCCGCGAGCCGCAGCGAAGGCAGCTTTTTCAATTCCTGCTCGATCCGCCGCATCGATGCCAGATGGCCGACGGGATACTGCGGCATCGCGCGCGGATGGCGATGGACGCGGGTGAAAACCGGCGCCGAGGCGATTCCTAAAAGCTCCCTCAGCTCGATGCGCGCATTGGTTTCCATCGAAGCGTCGTCCTGATCGAAAAGCTCCGGCTGAAGCGCGCCGCCGATGAAGGAGCGTAACAGGACCGAGCCCGCCGGCGCTCGCCCGGCGTATTTCACGCTGCTGAACGTGCACGCGAGAATCTTCCGCTTCTCGATGGCGGGGACGATCATGCCGAAGCCGCCGGGGTCGCGCGGGATATCTGCCTGACGATACGCGAGGCTCACCGTCGCCGTCGATGTGTATGGAATGGCGTCGAGCTCGCGCGCGATTTCCGGCGCGACTGGGCGGACCAAGCCGGCGGCGGCGTAGGCCGGCGCGGCCACGACGAGGCCGTCGACCTCGACGGCGACGCCGTTCGCGACGATCGTCCAGGGTTTACCCGCTGCATCCCGGGAGACTTCCGTAACTCGCGTATGCGTGCGCACGCAACCTTCGGGCAGGCGCGCCGCGATTGCGTCCACCAGCTCCTGCATGCCTCCCGCAAGCGAAAGAAACAGACTCCAGCGCGCGCCGCTCTCGGCGCGCTGCGCCTGACTTTGGCGTTTCTCGCGCAGCATGCCTTTGATAACGCTGCCGCGCGCCTGTTCCATTTCCAAAAAGCGCGGCATGGTCGCCGCGAGGCTCAATTTTTCCGGGTCGGCGGCGTAAATGCCGCCGATCAGCGGCTGCACGACCCGCTCCAAGGCCTCGCGGCCGAAGCGGCGCGTCACGAACGATGCGAGGCTCTCGTCTTCTTTGGCGGCGCCGCGCGGCGTAAAATATTCCGCCGCCATCCGCAGCTTTCCGCCGAGAGAGAAAAGCGGCGTCGTCGCGAATGGAAAAAAGCGGGTCGGCGCCATCAGGAGGAATCCCTCCGGCAGCGGCACGGCGCGACCGTTTCGAACGACGAGGACGCTCTGCCGCGCCGGGTTCGTGGAAATCAGGCGCTCTTCTAGGCCGAGCCGCTCGCACAGCGCGAGCGCCCAAGGTTTCGCGGAGATGAGCGAATCCGGGCCGGCCTCGACTACGAAGCCGTCCACGTGTTCGGTCGCGATGGCGCCGCCGACGCGCTCGCGCGCTTCGAAAAGAAGAATTTCGAGCGCAGAATTTCTCTCGTGCGCGATCTCCGTCAGGCGATGCGCGGCGGCCAGGCCGGCGATGCCGCCGCCGATGACGGCGATCCGTTTAATGCGCGCTTCGCCCATAGGGTCAGCAGGATCGATCGCCGGCCGACAAGAATTGCTTCTCGACCACATCGGCGATCATGCGGATGAACAGCGGATGATCGTTGGGCGCGACCGCGCGGTAAAACTTGACGCCGTGCTCGTTCGCGATGGCTTTCGCCTCGATATCCAAATCGTAAAGCACCTCGACGTGGTCGGCGACGAATCCGATTGGCGCGACGATCACGTCCTTCACGCCGTCGCCCGCCGCGGCGCGGAGCGTCAGGCCGATATCCGGCTCGAGCCACGGCTCGCGCGGGCCGCCGCTGCGGCTCTGGTACGCGAGCGACCAGCGTACATGGCCGAGGCCC
>DATDFN010000032.1:0-12555 GCA_036522615.1 Binatia bacterium
CCGGTGCGGCGGTTGACGGGCCCCGGCGGGCGGCGTATCTATCCAAGAACGAATCCGCACCGCTGGAGGCCGTATGTCGAAAGCCGTTAAGTTGCTGCTGGCCATTTTATTTCTGATCGGCCCGCTGCTGCCGCCCCCCGCTGCCATCGCCGCAGAAAAGCTGCTGATCGTCCACAGCGCGCTGAATCTCCTCACGTCGCCGCTCTGGATGGCGAAAGAGAAGGGCTATTTCTCGAAATACGGTCTCGACGTCGAGACGGTCTACATCCCGAGCGGGACTTTGGGCATGCAGTCGCTGCTCGGAGGGGAGGCGAAAATCATCGTCGCCGACGGCAGCTCGGCGATCAACGCGCGGCTCCGCGGCGCGCCGGTCAAGATTTTTCTCGGCATGGTCAACTTCTATCCCAACCCGTTTTTCTCGACGCCCGAGATCAAGACGCCGGCCGACCTCAAGGGCAAGAAGGTCGCCGTCACGCGCATCGGCTCGTCTTCGCATACGGCGACGGTCATGCTGCTCAAAAAGCTCGGCCTGGATGAGAAGGACTATACGATCATGCAGCTCGGCAGCACGCAGAACCGGCTGACCGCTCTGACGAGGGGATTGATCCAGGGAACGACCTTATCGGCGCCCGAGAGCGTGATCGCGCGCAACGCCGGCATGAAAACTCTCATTCCCCCGAGCGAGGTGATGAAGCTCGGCGTCACCTTCCAGCACCAGTGCGGCGACGTGATGGAGTCGACGCTCAAGAACGACCGTCCCACGGTCAAGGCGTTCATGAAAGGCTATCTCGAAGGCGTGCGAGAAACGTACCGCAGCAAGGAAGAGTCGATGAGGGTCTTGAGCAAGTATACCCGCATCAGCGATCCGCAGGTGCTCTCGGCGACGTACGACGAGGCCTATCAGGCGATCGAAAAAGAGGGTAGCCCCACCGAATCCGGGATTCAGGTCATGTTGAGCGAGCTGGCGAAAACCGATCCGCAAGCGCGCCAGGCGCGCGCGGCCGACTTTATGGACAATACGGTGGTCGGCGAGCTTGTGCGCGAAGGCTTCATCAAGGCCCTATGGGCTAAATGACGCGGCGGCTTTTTTTCGGAAGCGGCTCGTCACCGCGGCCACCGCTTCGTTCAACTCTTCGACTCGGAACAATCTGCACGCGGGGTAGAAAACCGCCGCGGCGGTTCCCATCCCCAGGACGACTTGCGCTAGATAGAGTTTGAAGCCGGTAAAAGGCAGTTGGCCCGCCGGCGCGATGGCCACGAGCCAGACGGCCGCCGCCATCGCCGCCGTCGCGAGCGAGATCCTGATCATGCTCGAGGCGAGCCGGCGGCCTTCGATCCGCCCGAGGCGCCTGCGCATCAGCGCGAGCAGCAGGGCGAAGTTCACGAGCGCCACCGCCGACGTCGAGCAGGCGAGCCCGACGTGCCCGAGCGGGCCGACGAGCAGATAATTGATAATGTAATTGACGACGACCGACCCGAGGCTTACGAGCATCGGCGTGAGCGCGTCGTCGAGCGCGTAAAACGCCGGCGCCAGAACCTTCACGCCGCCGTAGCCGGCGAGACCGATGGCGTACGCGGCGAGCGCCGCCGCGGTCTGCACGGTGTCGAAAGACGTGAAGCGGCCGTGCTCGAAAATAAGTCCGACGATCGGCTCGCGCAGGACGATGAGCCCGGCCGCGGACGGAAGGCAGAGGAGAAAGATCAAACCGAGCGAATGCGCGAGCGTGCGGCGGAACTCCACCGTCTCTTTCCGCGCGGCCGCCGCGGAGATGAGCGGCAGCGTCGCAGTAGAGATCGCGACGCCGAAGGCGCCGATCGGAAACTGCACGAAGCGAAACGCGTAATTCAGCCACGACACGGGTCCGTTGCCGACGCGGCCCGTCGTCGGGTCGATGATCGAGGACGCGAAGTTGCTGTTGACGAAGATATTGATCTGGACCGCGGCCGCGCCGATGATCGCCGGGCCCATCAAGGCCATGATCTGGCGCACGCCGGGGTCGGTGAAGCTCAGCTCCGGCCGGTAGCGGAAGCCGACTTTTCGAAGGCTCGGCCACTGGACGGCGAACTGCAGGAAGCCGCCGAAGAGCGTGCCGTAGGCCATGCCTTCGATCGCGCCGAGGCCGAGGCTCGGGCCGATCACGAAGCCCAAAAGAAGGCCGCCGACAATCGAGCCGATGTTGAAAAACGCCGACGCCATCGCCGGCACGCCGAAGCGATGCATCGCGTTGAGAATCCCCATCGCCTTTGCCGCTAGGGCGATGAAAAACAGAAACGGGATCATGATGCGCGTCAAATGGATCGTGAGCGGCGCTTTGCCGGGCACCTCGAAAAACCCCGGTGCGAGAAGGTGCACGAGGTCCGGCGCGGCCAACCAGCCGGCGATGCAGATGATGCCGAGCAGCAGCATCAGCAGCGTCGCGACGCGGTTCGACAGGCGAAACGCTTCGGCTTCCCCCTTTTTCGCGAGCACCTGCGAGAAGGTCGTGACGAACGCCGCCGAGAGCGCGCCTTCGGCGAAGAGATCGCGCAGCAAGTTGGGAATGCGGAAGGCCGTCAAAAAAGCGTCGTACTGCAGCCCCGCGCCGAAGAGCGCGGCGAAGACCTGATCGCGCACGAGGCCGAGCACGCGGCTCGCCATGATCGCGATGCTGACGATTCCGGCGTTGCGGGCGACGTTCGGGCGCGGCGGCGCGGATGCGGCGCCGGAAGATGGCGTGGTGGACATTCGAATTTTAAAGCGCTCGGCCGCCGGAAGATTCGACGGTCGGCGTAGTTTATCGTTTTTCGCCTGCGCTTGAAAGCGCAGTTTAGAGACAGGGACAGAGATAGAGACAGAGGAGGGATACAAAACCATTTTCCGTCTCTGTCTCGCATCTCTGTCTCGCTTTTTCCCACGGCGTTTGTTATTTCTTTTAATTCACTTTCAGTTGGAGGAATCTTGAAGGTAGGACTCATCGGGCGGCAGGGCTCGGGCAAAACGACGATTTTCGGTGCGCTCACCGGCCTTCGCGCCGAAACCGGCGGAAGCGAAAGTCATCTGGGGGTCACGAAGGTGCCGGACGCGCGCGTCGACCGCCTATCGGAGATTTTCAAACCGAAAAAAACAACGTACGCCGAGATCCGCTTCACCGATTTTCCCGCGCAGCAGGGCAAAGAGAAGGCGAACGCCGCGCTCATCGCGCAGATGCGCGACGTCGACGCGATAGCGCTCGTGCTGAACGACTTCAACGGCTCTTCCGATCCCATTAAAGACCTGCGCGACCTTTTGGCCGAGATGATGCTTGCCGATCTCGTTGTGGTGGAGAACCGCCTCACGAAACTCAAGAAGGAAAAGGGGAAGGAGCGCGAAGGCGAGGTGCTGGCGCGCTGCTTGAAAACGCTGGAGGCCGAAGAGAGCCTGCGGTCCATTGCTTTCACGCCGGATGAAGAATCGCTGCTCGCCGGCTTCGGCTTTTTGAGCCGCAAATCGGTGATCGCGCTCTTCAACGTCGCCGAGGACCGCGCGGGGAAAGAGCCGCCGGAGGATTATCGCAAGGAGCTCGAGCGGCTGGCGATTCCCGGGCTCGCATTGTCGGCGAAGGTTGAGATGGAAGTCGCCCAGCTCGACGAGAAGGACCGCCAGTCTTTTCTGAACGAGCTCGGCATCGCCGAGCCGGCACGGGACCGTTTTATCCGCGCGTCCTATCAACTACTCGACCTCATCAGCTTTTTTACGTCCGGAGAGGACGAGGTGAAGGCCTGGACGATCGCGCAGGGCACGCCGGCGCGCAAGGCCGCCGGCAAAATTCACAGCGACATCGAGCGCGGCTTTATCCGCGCCGAGGTCGTGGCGTACGAGGACTTCATCCGCTACGGCACCGAGGCCAAGTGCCGGGACGCCGGGAAGCTCCGGCTCGAAGGCAAGGATTACCTCGTCGCCGACGGGGACATCATCCATTTCCGCTTCAACGTGTAATGACGCGGCATTGTGCGGATGAGGCCGCGTGACGAGGCTCTAGCGACTATAAAAATAGCTCTTCTCAAGCCCTGGGAGGTCGGCGTTTCGCTGATTTAGCTTGCAACGCGTTTTACAGAAGCCTCTTGACGTGCCGCCGCTACTATGGAAATCTATCTCCGTTGACCTATGGCTAACGCCGGACAAATGATTCTCGTTGTCGAAGACGAGCTCCCGATGCTCAACCTGCTCAAGAAAATTCTCGAAGACGCGGGTTTTCGCGTTCTCATGGCCAAGGACGGCATCGAGGCGATCGACGTTTACAGCCGCCACCAGAGCGACGTGGACCTCGTTCTATGCGACATGGCTTTGCCGAAGCTCGGCGGCTGGACGGTCTATCTGGCGCTCAAAGAGCGCAATCCCCAGGTCAAGATGATTCTGACCAGCGGCTATCTCGACCCCAAAGTCAAATCGGACATGGTGAAGGGCGGCGTACGCGATTTTATCCCGAAGCCGTACGTCCCCGAGACCATCGTCAAAAGCGTGCGCCAGGCCCTGGGCGATCACCAGGACTGACGGGCTTCCCTCTAAAAATTTTATCCGATCGCTTTGTCGGCGCCGTTTCCCGTTTCCGGAAGGTCTTCCAGGGCGGCGATGACTTCCTGCGGCATGTAGGGCTTGTGAACGAACCGGCTTACGCCTTCGCGGGCGAGCGCGGCCTTGAGCTCAGGCTCAAGGTACCCGCTCGTCACGACCACGCGCGCAGCGGGATTTTTCGCCCGAATCTTGCGCAATACCTCGGCGCCGGAAATCTTCGGCAGATCTAAATCGAGCAGGACCACGTCGATGTCATCGCCGTTTCGGCGATAGCGCGCGGTTGCTTCCTCCCCGTCGACGGCCGTGAGCACCCGATAACCGCGCTCCGCGAGCAGGTTGCGGAGCAGGTGCAGCATCGTCTCCTCATCCTCCACTACCAAAGCTGTCGCGCTGGGACCGTTGTGTTTTTCCGTCCCGTTCGCGTGCGGCTCCGTTTGTTCGGCCGACTGTTCGTTTCCGACCGGCAGCACGATACGGAACGTGGAACCCTCGCCGGGAGCGCTCGTTACGGCGACGACCCCGCGGTGATTTTTCACGATTCCATAGACCACCGACAACCCCAGTCCCGTGCCTTTGTCGGCGTTTTTGGTGGTGAAAAACGGTTCGAATATGCGCTCGCGCACGTTTTCATCGATACCCGCGCCGCTGTCGATTATTTCAATCGCCACGGCCTCTTTGCCTTCAGCGTTCCCGTCGTCGAGGACACCGGCGTCCGCAAAGGCGGTGCGGAGCGTCAGACGCCCGCCGTTCGGCATCGCGTCGCGCGCG
The DNA here is from genome assembly GCA_036522615.1 of Binatia bacterium. Taxonomy (GTDB): domain Bacteria; phylum Desulfobacterota; class Binatia; order UBA9968; family UBA9968; genus JAJPJQ01. The sequence continues at coordinate 5,300 of DATDFN010000032.1, forward strand.
TTGACGCAAAGATTCAACAGCGCTTGGTTGATCTGATTCTGGTCCGCCATGACCATCGGCAACCCGGCTGTGAGTTCGAGGTGGACGGCGATATTCTTCGGGAAGGTCCCTTTGACCAAATCGACGAGGCTCCTCACGACGCCGTTGAGGTCGCTGAGCTCGAGGTTCGCCTCAGTCTTGCGCGCCATCGTCAGAAGCTGCTGCACGACGCCGGCGCCGCGTTTGATCGCCTCGTTGATGACTTTGACGCTCTCTCCGATATCGGTGCTTTCACCGGCTTGCGCCGAGATCAGAGAAGAATATCCCTGGATGATGTTCAGGATATTGTTGAAGTCGTGCGCGATGCCCCCGGCGAGCGTGCCTATACTTTCCATTTTCTGCGCTTGGCGAAGCTGCTCCTCGAGCGCCGACCGCTCGTCCATTTCGGTCCGAAGCGCCTGGTTCGCCGCGATCAGTTCTGCGGTCCGCTCGTCGACGCGCCGCTCCAGTTCCTGGTTGAGCTTTTCGAGCTCCGCGCGGCTGCGTTCGGCTAGGGTGAGCGCCGCTCGGCCGCGAATCATCTCTTCACGCTCTTGCTCCATCGCCCGCTCGCGCTGAAGCTGAGAGATCATCCAGTCGACGCGGGCGCGACTGGATTTCTGATTACCGGAAAGAATGAGCGGCGCCTCGTAGAAGAAGTTGGAGTAGACTTCGCTGCCGAGGATCGCCAGGGGGTGGGTGCGCAGCGCGGCGAAGATCGCATCCGGGGGAAGGCGGTTGCGGTTGTACTGGCAGACAATTTTCCCCGCGAACCCGCGGACGAAGATCGCGTTGAGACGCGCTTCCCAGGCCTCCAGCAGGCGCGTATCGATGTCTGGCCCGAGCGTCCAGGTCATCTCGACGGCGAAGCGGCTTGCCTTGAAGCCGGATTTCGCGGCCTCATCGATGAACTGCAGCACCTGAAGCAATTTCTTATTCGGGGAGAGACGGCCGGGCTGGCGCCAATCGGCGCGCGTGTAAAGCTTCAGCGCGCCGCGGGCGCGGGCACGATGAATGTCGACTCCGCCGGCCTCCAGCCGCCGCGCCAATTCATCGATAGTTTGGTCATCGGCGACGTAAATAAACTGCTCTTCACGGTCGAGCGCCTCTCGAATGAAGGGGATTAAAGCCGGCATCTGCTCCGCAGGGTCCTTTTCATAAAAAAGACACAGATGATCTCCAGGGAGCAGATTCAATGCTCGTTCAACCAATTCGGATCCCATCTTCGTACGCGAAACCCGCGCCTAGGAAGTTGAAAAATCGGATAGTGCAATTCTAACGCAGCCTTAATCTCGGCCAATCGGGTAAATCCCTGAAATGCCTCAGGAAATTACCCGACTCGAACGGGTCGGCCATGAGGATGTCCGCTGCAGCGTTATTGAGCGTGGATCTCCTCGTGGCTCCGCATGCGCTGCTGCTTCCAGAAGACCGCCGTCATCACGGCCGAGAATGCGAGAATCGGCAGCACGGCCGCCAGCACCAGGATAACGAGGTGCGAGCGAATCCTCATAAGAATGAAACGGAGGGGAGCTTCATAGAGCGGGGTAGCTCCCGGCAAGCTCAATTTTCTGCAGCGACGGAATACGCGGCGGGCTCGCCGACGACGGCTTCGATTTTGGCGAGAAGGTCCTCGGGCAGGTAGGGTTTGTGAACAATAGCGGCGACTCCCTGATTCATCATCTCGGCTCTGATATCCGCCTTGATGTAGCCGCTGGCGAAGATCGTCTTCAGGTTGGGCTGCTGCTCCTTCATCCTAAGGAATGCCTCCCAGCCGTTTAGACGCGGGAGTCCGAGATCGAGTATCACCGCGGCGATCTCGTCCTTGTGGCGCCGGTGAAGCTCGATCGCCTCGAGGCCGTCGCGCGCGACCAGCACGCGGTAGCCTTTTTCTTTTAGAAAGGACTCGATCAGGTCGACCTGGCGCTCTTCGTCGTCGACGAAGAGAAGCGTTTCGTTCCCCCCTCGATACGGGACGCGGCCTGGAATCTCGTGAACGGTCGCCATGGACTTGCCGCCGATCGCACGGAGTGGAAGATACAGCCGGAAAGTCGTTCCGCGTCCCAGCTCACTGTCGACCTCGACAAAGCCGTCGTGCTCCCGCATGATGCCGTAAACCGCCGTCAGCCCCAGTCCCGTTCCTTGTCCCGGATCTTTCGTCGTGAAAAAGGGATCGAAGATGCGATCGCGGACCGCAGCATCGATGCCGGACCCTGTATCGCTCACGGTGATGCAAAGGTAGGTGCCATCGGTGGCGTCGGAAAAGCGCGACCTGAGCGCTTCGCCGGAAACCAGCGAATCTTTCAAGGCAAGCGTGCCGGTGCCGTTCATCGCGTCGCGGGCGTTGACGCAGAGGTTGAGCAAGGCTTGGTGCAGCCGGTTCGGATCGGCCATCGTAGGCGGGACATCGTCGCGCAGATCGAGCGAGACGTCGACCGTCTTCGGAAAAGTTTCGCTCAAAAGCCGCGCGAACTGGCGCAGGAGGTCGTTGGCGTCGACGGGCTGGAAGCTGAGATTCCCGTTCCGCGCCAGGGTCAAAAGCTGCTGGACGAGCAACGCGCCGCGCATGCCGGTCTCGCGAATGATTTCCAGGCCTTCGCGAAGCCGCTCCGGATCGCCGACGCCGCGCAGCGACGACGAATAGCCGAGGATGATCGTTAGGATGTTGTTGAAATCGTGCGCGATGCCGCCGGCGAGCGTGCCGATGCTCTCCATCTTCTGCGATTGCCCGAGCTGCTGCTGGAGCTTCTCGCGCTGCTCGATCGTGCGGATAAGCTCCGCCGTGCGGTCGGCCACGCGCTTCTCGAGCTCGGCGTTGAGCGAGCGCAGCTCGGCCTCCATGCGTTTCCGCTCGGTGATGTCGCGCGCCACGCTGGACGCGCCGATGATGCGGCCGGAAGCGTCGAATATCGGCGATATCGCCAGCGACACGTCGATGACCCTACCGGCTTTCGATCGGCGCAGCGTCTCGAACGGCTCGAGGCGCTCCCCGCGCCGCACGCGCTCGAGAATCATGCGCTCCTCGGCGTGCTTTTCTTCCGGAATGATGATCGTCATCGACTTTCCGATCGCCTCGTCCGCTTTGTAGCCGAAGAGCTCCTCGGCGCTCTCGTTCCAGGAAAGAATGCCGCCCTCGAGATTTTTACTGATGATCGCGTCCTGGGACGATTCGACGACGGCGGCGAGCAGCGCCTGGGCCTCCTTGACCGCCTGCTGTTTCAGGCGCTCGCTCATGCGGAACAGGTCGACGAAGACGGTCACTTTCGCCTTGAGGACGTCGGACATGACGGGCTTGAAGAGGTAATCGACGGCGCCGCTCGCGACGCCGCGCACGACGTCCTCGTCCAGCGTATCGACCGCGGACAGAAAGATGATTGGAGTGTAGCGGAACCGCTCGTTCTGCCGGATCATCGAGGCGGTTTCGAAGCCGTCGATGTCCGGCATGCGGACGTCGAGCAAAATCAGCGCGAAATCCTGCTTGAGCAGCTGGCGCAGCGCCTCGCGGCCGGAGCGCGCGGACACGATACTGCGGCCGGGCGCGGCGAGGAGCGCCTCCATGGCCATCAACGTTTTTACGTCGTCGTCGACGATGAGAATGTTGGCTATCGGTTCGTTCATGTCCTCGCTTCGCTCCGAATCTCAGAGCTTAAACCTCATACGACAAATGAGATATGAGATCTGTCATTCGCGGGTGTCCGCGAGCGTCATGCCGCCGGGCTTTCGCTCGCCATCGACGCGGGCTTCCGCGTCAACGGTTGCTTGCCGAAGAGCCAGATGCGCAGCAGCGCAAGCAGCTCGTCGGTGTCGACCGGTTTCGCGATGTAGTCCGATGCGCCCGCCTCGAGACACTTTTCGCGGTCGCCCTTCATCGCCTTGGCGGTGAGGGCCAGGATCGGAAGGAGCCGGTGCCGCGGATTTTTGCGGATTCGCCGCATCGTCTCGTAACCGTCCATCTCCGGCATCATGATGTCCATCAGGACGGCGTCGATGTCCTGGTCTTCAGCGAGCATCTCAATCGCCTCGGCGCCGGTCTCGCGGCTGACGACGTTGAGTCCGTGCTGTTCGAGAAGACTGGTCAGCGCAAAGATGTTGCGCACGTCGTCGTCGACAACGAGCACCTTCTTGTCGACCAGAGCCTCGTCGGTCTGGCGCAGGCGCTTCAGCATATCCTGCTTCGACTGCGGCAGCTCAGATTCGACGAGGTGGAGGAACAGCGAAGTCTCGTCGAGGAGCCGCTCGGGCGACTGGACGCCCTTCAAGATAACGCTCTCCGCCATGCGGAGCAGCTGGATCTCGTCCTCCTCGGAGAGATCCTTGCCTGTGAAGACCACGATCGGCAGGTCGCGCAGCTCGGGCTCCTCGCGGATGCGCTCGAGCAGCTCGAAGCCCGAGATATCCGGCAGCCGCAAATCGAGGACGACGCAGTCGAAGCGTGTGCCGTTGCGCAGCGCGGACCACGCCTCTGCGCCGGTCGACGCGGTGGTGATGTCTACGCTGTCGTGGCCCAGAAGCTCGACGACGCTCTGACGCTCGATCTCGTTGTCTTCGACGATGAGCAAGTTGCGGCGCGTCGACTGCGCGTAGTCCAGAACGCGGTCGGCGGCCTTTCTGAGCTCGTCGGTCGTCGACGGTTTGATGAGGTAAGAGAACGCGCCGTGGCCCAGGCCCTGCATGCGCTCTTCCTCGACGGTGATGATCTGCACCGGAATGTGGCGCGTGGCGGGGTCCTGCTTCAGGTGGCTCAGCACCGTCCATCCCAGCATATCGGGGAGGAAGATGTCGAGCGTGATCGCCAGCGGGTTGTATTGACGCGCGAGCGGGCGGACCAATCCGCCCTGATTGCTGACGACGCCCTTGAAGCCCTTCTCGCGCACGAGTCCCAAAAGCACGCGCGCGAAGTGCGGATCGTCTTCGACGATGAGCACGACCGGATCGCCGGTCACAATCTCGTGCCGGTCGTCGGGAATCTCCTCCGGCTTCTCCGCCTGGCGCACGATGAGCGGCGCGGGCGCAGGCATATCGCTTCCCTTGATCGCCGCTCCCGGCGCTGCGCCCATGTACTGCTCGGGCAGATACATCGTGAACGTGCTGCCCTGTCCCGGGACGCTGACCAACTTGATCTCGCCGCCGAGCAGCGTGGCGAGCTCGCGGCTGATCGCGAGGCCGAGACCCGTGCCGCCGAAACGGCGGCTCGTGCCGGCGTCGGCCTGATGGAAGGCCTCGAAGATGATTTTCTGCTTGTCGGGCGGGATGCCGATGCCGGTGTCTCTTACCTCGAAAGCGATGACCTTGGAGCTCGCGTTGAGCGTCGCATGATCGAAGCTCCACCCGCTGTCCGTGGCCACAATGCGCAAACTGACGCGGCCCTGCATGGTGAACTTGAAGGCGTTCGATAGCAGGTTCTTGAGGACCTGCTGGAGCCGCTTGATGTCGGTTGTGATGCCGCGCAGCTGCGGGTCGAGATCGATGTCGAACGCCAGCTGGCGCGCCTCGGCGACGTGGCGGAAGCTCCGCTCGACGGCGTCGCGCACCTTGCCGAAGGGGACCTCTTCGGGCTCGACGGTGACGGTACCGGACTCGATCTTCGAGAGATCGAGGATGTCGCTGATCAGGTTCAGCAAGTCGGCGCCCGCCGCGTGAACGTTGCGCGCGAACTCGACCTGCTTCCCATTGAGGTTGCCCTCCCGGTTGTCGGCGAGCTGCTGCGCCAGGATCAGAATGGAATTCAGCGGCGTGCGCAGCTCGTGCGACATGTTCGCCAAGAATTCCGATTTGTACTTGGAAGCCAGCGCCAGCTCGGCCGCCTTTTCCTCGACCGCGTGCCGCGCCTGCTCGATCTCGCGGTTCTTGCGCTCGACCTCGGCGTTCTGTTCGGCCAGCTGTTTCGCCTTGGTCGCGAGCTCTTCATTCGTCTGCTGCAGCTCTTTCTGCTGCGCCTGCAGCTCGACCGCGAGCTTCTGCGACTGCTGCAGCAAGCCCTCGGTGCGCATCGTCGCTTCGATCGTGTTGAGGACGATGCCGATGCTTTCCGTCAGCTGGGCGAGAAAGGTCAAATGCGTCGAGGTGAAATGCGCCAGCGAGGCGAGCTCGATGACGGCTTTGGTCTGGCCCTCGAAGAGAACCGGTAGAACGATCAGGTTCCGCGGCGGGGCGTCGCCCAGGCCCGAGCCGATACGCACGTAGTCGGCCGGGATCTCGTTCAGCAGGATGCGGCGCTTCTCCAGCGCGCACTGGCCGACGAGTCCGAAGCCGACCGGCACATCGCTGGGCAGCGACGCGTCCTCACCGCGCGCGTAGCCGGCGAGCATCTGGAGCCGGCTGTCGCCATTGCTGCCGGAATCCATCTGATAGATCGCGCCGTACTGCGCGTTGACGAGCGGCGCGAGCTCGGACAGCAGCATGCGGCCGACCGTCGTCAGGTCGCGCTGGCCCTGGAGCATGCTGGTGAATTTTCCCAGGTTCGTCTTCAGCCAGTCCTGCTCGGTGTTCTGCTCGGTCGTGGCGCGGAGGTTCTGGATCATCGCGTTGATGTTGTCCTTCAGCTCCGCGACCTCGCCGCGCGCGTCGACCTGAATCGAGCGCGTCAGGTCGCCCTTCGTGACGGCGGTCGCAACGTCGGCGATCGCGCGCACCTGCGTGGTCAGGTTGGCGGCGAGCAGGTTGACGTTGTCGGTCAGGTCTTTCCAGATGCCGGCGACGCCGGGGACGTTCGCCTGGCCGCCCAGGCGGCCTTCGACGCCGACCTCGCGCGCGACGGTGGTGACCTGCTCGGCGAAGATGCCGAGCGTGTCGGTCATGTTGTTGATGGTTTCGGCCAGCGCCGCGACCTCGCCTTTCGCCTCGACGGTCAGCTTCTCTTTCAAGCTGCCGTTGGCGACAGCGGTGACGACCTTGACGATGCCGCGGACCTGAGCGGTCAGGTTCGCCGCCATAACGTTGACGTTGTCGGTTAGATCCTTCCACGTGCCGGCGACGCCGGGGACGACCGCCTGGCCGCCGAGCTTGCCTTCGGTGCCGACCTCGCGCGCGACGCGCGTGACTTCCGCCGCGAAGGCGTTCAGCTGGTCGACCATCGTGTTGATCGCGTCTTTCAGCTGGAGGATTTCGCCGCGGACGTCGACGGTGATCTTCTTGGATAAGTCGCCCATGGCGACGGCGATGGTGACGTCGGCGATATTGCGGACTTGGGCGGTTAAGTTACCGGCCATAAGGTTGACGGAGTCGGTCAGGTCTTTCCACGT
>DATDFN010000033.1:0-6915 GCA_036522615.1 Binatia bacterium
GCAGCGGGCTCTGCGCGCTCCAAAACGCCTGCCCGCACGAAGGCGGCCAGCTCTCAGCCGGGTGGATAGAAGGAGAAGACGCCGTCTGCCCGATCCACAGGTACAAGTTCAATCTAAAAACCGGCGCTTGCGCGACCGACCCGAAACTCAAGGCGAAGACTTTCAAGCTGGTGCGCGAAGGGGCCGGCTTTATCGTGGAGGCGTGAAAGTGAAAACGAAAAAAACAAAAATTAAAAACCATGCAGGCTGGACGCGCCGTGATTTTTTGAAGGTCTCCGGCGCGAGCTCGCTCGGATTGCTCTTGGGAAATCTGCCGGCCAACTGGGCCGGCCGCGTCTACGCCGCCGATGGACCCGAGACGCCGAAGATCCGCTTCGGCATCATCGCGCTGACCGATTGCTCGTCGATCGTCATGGCGCACGAGCTCGGGCTGTTCAAAAAATACGGCATCGAGTCGACGATCTCGAAAGAGGCGTCGTGGGCGGTGATCCGCGACCGCATCAATCTCGGCGAAAACCAGGCGACGCACATGCTCTTCGGCATGCCGTTCTCCTCGACGATGGGCCTTCTGGGCTCGCCGAAAAAGCCGATGATCATCCCGTACGTTATCAACCGCAACGGCCAGGCGATCACGCTAAAGAAAGAGTTGCTCGCCAAAGGCATCAAAACGCCGCAGGCGCTGAAGCCCTTCATCGACGAGGCGAGGAAAGCGGGCGCGCCAATGACGTTCGCGATGACATTTCCCCCCGGGACGCACGCGATGTGGACGCGCTACTGGCTCGCCGCCGGCGGCATCAATCCCGACAAGGACGTAACGCTCATCACGATTCCACCGGCGCAGATGGTCGCGAATATGAAAGTCGGCAAGATGGACGGCTACTGCGTCGGGGAGCCTTGGGGCGCACGGGCGATCGCGGACGGCATCGGCTATACCGCCGTGACGACGCAGCAGATCTGGAAGGACCATCCGGAAAAGGTCCTCGCGTTCACGCTGGAGTTTGCGGAGAAAAATCCCAAGACGGTGAAAGCGATCCTGCGCGCGATGTTCGAGGCGAGCCAGCACATCGACAAGCTCGAAAACCGCGCACAAATGGCCGAGGTTGTCTCGCAGCCGCAATACATCAACACGCAAAAGGAGGTGATTCTCGGCCGCATGCTCGGCCACTACGACTACGGCGACGGACGCAAAGAGGAAGATCCCAATTACATGACCTTCTTCGTCCGCAACACGAACTATCCGTGGAAGTCGCACGGCGTCTGGTGGCTCACGCAGTTCCGCCGCTGGGGCATGGTGGCCGGGCCGCCCGACTATAAAGCCTTGGTGGATCAAATCGTCCGGCCGGACATTCATCGCGAGGTCGCGAAGGAGATGAGTATCGCGCTGCCCAAGGAGGACATGAAGAAGGAGACGCTTTTCGACGGCGTCGAATTCGACCCCGCCAAGCCGGAAGAGTACGTGAAAAAATTTCCCGTAAAGAACGTGGCCTAGGAGAAACGATGAAACGTTTCGACGCGAGCGCAGTGATTCTCCCTATGATCGGCGTGGGGGTCGTCCTGCTGGTTTGGACGATTCTCAGCGCCACGGTCGCGCGCGATCTGCCGTCGCCGATGAAAACCTGGCAGGAGAGCAAGCCGTACATTCTGAATCCGTTTTTCAAGAACGGGGAGATGAATCAGGGAATCGGCCGCTTCGCGCTGCTGAGCCTGATCCGCGTCGCGAAAGGATTTCTGCTCGCGATCCTCATCGGCACGCCGATCGGCTTCCTGCTCGGGCTCTCGACGAAATTCTACCAAGCCTTCGATCCGGTCATCCAGGTGCTGCGGCCGATCTCGCCGCTTGCATGGCTGCCGCTCGGGCTCATCATCTTTCAGAAGTCCGAGCCCGCGGCGGTCTTCACGATCGCGCTCTGCGCGATGTGGCCGACGGTGATCAACACCGCCGTCGGCGTGCGCTCGATCAGCCCGGAATATCTGAACGTCGGCAGGGTCCTCAAGCTCTCGCGCGTGAAGATGCTCAAAAAAATCATCGTTCCCGCGACGCTGCCGTACGTCTTCACCGGCTTTCGGCTTTCGCTCGGCCTCGCCTGGCTCGTCATCGTCGCTTCCGAGATGCTGACGGGCGCTCCGGGCGTCGGCGGATTCTTGTGGCAGGAATACAACAGCCTCGTCTACTCGCACATCATCCTCTCGATCATGTCCATTGGCCTGATCGGCTTCGGCCTCGACCGCTGCATGGGCGTGGTCGAGCGGAAATTCAAGAGCGTGTAGGACCGTATGGCGTATCTCGAAGTGAAAAATGTTAGCCAATCTTTTACCCGCGCCGACGGCGCGACAGCGAGCGTGCTCCGCAGCGTCGATCTCGCCGTCGAGCAGGCGGAATTCGCCTGCATCGTCGGCCGCTCCGGCTCGGGCAAGACGACGCTCATCTCCCTGATCGCGGGTCTACTCGAACCCGACGCGGGCGATATTCTTCTCGAAGGCAAACCGGTACGCGGCGCCGGACCTGAGCGCGGCGTCGTATTCCAGAATTACTCGCTGCTTCCCTGGATGTCGGTCCTGCAAAACGTCTACCTCGCTGTGGACGCGGTCGCCGCCGGCCTTTCCACCGCGGAGAAGCGCGATCGCGCGCTTCATTACATCGAGCTTGTCAATCTTAAGGAGGCGACGCAGAAAAAACCGCGCGAGCTTTCCGGCGGCATGCGCCAGCGCGTCGCGGTCGCGCGCAGCCTCGCGCTGGAGCCCAAAGTGCTCTTGCTCGACGAGCCGTTCAGCGCGCTTGACGCGCTCACGCGCGGAACGCTGCAGGAGGAGCTGGCGCGGATTTGGCTCGATACCAGGAAAACCGTCGTCATGATCACCAACGATATCGACGAAGCGATTTTGTTGGCCGATGCGATCTATCCGCTGACTTCCGGGCCGGGCGCCACGCTTGGTCGGCCGATTCGCGTCGATTTCCCGCGTCCGCGAGAGCGGCGCGAGCTCGGGCGCGAGTTGGCGGTGCGCGGCCTTCGAGGCGATATGCTCGCGGCGCTTTCGAAGACCGACGGCAAGTCCGTGCCCGTCGGTGTGACGCTATGACTCCGCGCCTCGAATTTACCCAGCTCGGAAAAACCTACCCGTCGCCGCAGGGCGAATCGGTGATCGTCCAAAATTTCAATCTCCGCATAGCCGATGGGGAATTCGTCTGCATCATCGGCCATTCCGGCTGCGGAAAGTCGACCGTGCTTTCGATCGCCATGGGACTCAACGAGGCGACGGAAGGCGGCGTCATCGTCGCCGGCAGAGAGATCTCCGGCGCCGGGCTGGACCGCGGCGTCGTCTTTCAGTCGCCGGCGCTGCTCCCCTGGATGACGGCGCGCGAGAATGTGCTGCTCGCGGTCGACCAGGCTGCGCCAGACGAAAAGCGCAAGGACAAAAAGCTCGCCGCGGATAAATATCTCACGCTCGTCGGTTTGGCGGGCGCGGGCGATAGGTACCCCGGCGAGCTTTCCGCCGGCATGCGCCAGCGCGTCGGCATCGCGCGCGCGTTCGCGCTCGACCCCAAGGTCTTGCTGCTCGACGAGCCGTTCAGCCTGCTCGACGTCGTCACGCGCATGGAGCTTCAGGACGAGCTTATGCGGCTCTGGGAGCGCGAACGCAAAACGGTATTGATGGTGACGCACGACGTCGACGAGGCGCTCCTGCTCGGCGACCGCATCGTGATGATGACCAACGGCCCGGCTGCGACGGTGGGCGAGATTCTCACCGTCGATTTTCCACGCCCGCGGCAGCGCTTCGAGCTCTTCGCCGATTCACGATTTGAAGAGCTGCGCGATCATTTGCTCTCGTTTCTCGAAGAACGGGCGCATCTCCGGCCGAACGCCGAGGCGCGGAGCGAGCCGGCATCCGCGATCGAATCGTCGAACGGCGATATACGGGGCCGCGCGCTTTCTACCGAAGACGAATTCATTCTCGAAAAATACAGCGGCTTTAACCGCTTCCGCGCGAAATACCGCAACGGACACGCTGACGGCGGAGCCGAGGCGAAAGAGGAGGATGTATGAGCCAGCAGCTTCATTGGTTGGCCCCGCTTCGCGTCGCCTCCGCGGCGGCGCGGGTCGCGGTGCTTGCGCAGCATGCGCGGCCCGCCATTTGTTTCTGGATTCCGCGTGTGACTCCGCTCTCCATCTCTTTTCTCCAGGCGCCGCTTCCGACTGCTTTGCTGCTTCTCGGCCGCGCGCACCACGCAGTGACGTCGAAATTAGCCGCAAGAAAATTCAGCGGCCGGCTTTGAGCGGTGGACGCCGATGTATGAGAACGCTGCCAAGCGCTGGGTGAAATCCTATTGTCCATACTGCGGCGTCGGCTGCGGCCTGCTGGCCGGTGTGAAAAACGGTTCGGTCGTCAAGGTCAACGGCGATCCCGATCATCCGTCGAGCCGCGGCGATCTCTGCGCCAAAGCGGTTTACCTGCCATTGACGCTAAAAACGGACCGACTGCTTTATCCGCAGCTGCGGCGCCGCCGCGACGGAGTTTTCGGCCAGACGAATTGGAGCTATGCACTCGGCTATGTAGCGCGCAAGTTTCGCGACATCATCGCCCGCCACGGGCCCAAAGCGGTCGCTTTTTATGGCTCCGGGCAGCTTACGACCGAAGAATATTACGTCGGCAACAAGCTCGCCAAAGGCTTTCTCGGGACGAATAACTTCGACACCAACTCGCGCCTCTGCATGGCGTCGGCTGCCGCAGGGTATCAACAGTCCTTGGGAGCGGACGGCCCGCCCGCATCTTATACCGACATCGACCACGCCGACTGTTTTCTGTTGATCGGCACGAACACCGCCGACTGCCATCCGGTACTTTTCAAGCGCATCAAGCGGCGAAAACTGCAAGAGCCCGACAAGGTCTTCATCATCGCCGTCGACCCGCGCCGGACCGAGACGGCCGACTTCGCCGACCTCCACCTGCCGCTGCGGCCGGGCACGGACATTGCGCTGCTGAACGGCATGCTCCACGTCTTGATCAGGGAAAAGCTGATCGACCTAAATTTTATCCACAACCATACGGAAGGTTTCGCCGAGATTCTCGAAACTATTCACGGCTATCCTCCGGAAGCGGTCGAGAGGATCTGCGGCTTGCCGGCGACGCTGATCGACGAGGCGGCGATGATGTTCGGCAAGGCGGAAAGAGCGCTCACACTGTGGAGCATGGGAATCAATCAGAGCACCGTCGGTGTAAAAAAAAACCAAGCGATCCATAATCTCCATCTCGCGACAGGCAAGATCGGCAAGCCTGGATCAGGGCCGTTCTCGCTCACCGGCCAACCGAACGCGATGGGCGGGCGCGAGGTCGGCGGTCTGGCGCACCTGCTTCCCGGCTACCGCGAAGTCGCCAACGCCGCGCACCGCGACGAAGTCGCGCGCGCGTGGGGAATTCCGCCGACGCGCATCTCGGCGGAGCCGGGGCTCTCGGCGGTGGATCTCTTCGAGGCGCTCGATCGCGGTGCCGTCAAAGCGATTTGGATCCTGTGCACCAATCCTGCGGCGTCGATGCCGGACAGCAGTTTTGCGGAGCAGGCGCTGCGCAAAACAGAGCTCGTAGTCGTCCAGGATGCCTATCATCCCACCGAGACGACGGCGCTCGGGGATGTTCTCTTGCCGGCGGCGCAATGGTCGGAAAAGGAGGGAGTCATGACCAATTCCGAGCGACGCATAACTTACATGGCGAAAGCAGTCGCGCCGCCGGGGGAAGCGTTGCCCGACTGGCAGATTCTGACACTATTCGCGCGCGAAATGGGATTCGGCGAATCGTTCCCTTATACTTCGTCCGAAGAAATTTTCGCCGAGTTCGCCCGGCTGACAAAAGGCAGGCCGTGCGATTATTCCGGCCTAACCTATGAGCGTCTGAAGACGAGCGGGCCCGTGCAATGGCCGTGTCCGTCGGCGGATCATCCGGGAACGGAGAGACTTTACAGCGACTCTAGATTCCATCGCCGCGGCGGAAGGGCGAGCTTTGGCGCCGTCGATCACCAGCCGCCGGCTGAAACTCCAGACAGCAATTACCCACTCGTGCTCACCACGGGGCGAGTGAAGAGCCATTGGCATACGCTGACGCGCACCGGCAAAGTGGAGCCCCTGCGGAAGACGACGCCGGAGCCTTTTCTCGAGCTGCATCCGTCGGATGCGCTGATGAGCGGCGTGCGCGACGCGGAGTTCGCCGAAATCGTGTCGCGGCGCGGCACTGCGGTCGTGCAGGTACGCGTGACCGCCGAGATCAGGGCGGGAACGTGCTTTATGCCTTTCCATTGGGGTAGGCGATTTGGCTTTTACAAAGCAGCAAACAACTTGACGATAACGGCGCGCGACCCGATTTCGCGCCAGCCGGAGCTCAAGGCCTGCGCGGTCAGGGTGCAAAAAGCCGTGTCTTTTGCCGGCAATTGATGTCGTGGTGCGGAACCTTCCTGCTGTTTCAATAGGCACAGTGCTCAAAAGATGATCAGCCGGAGGCTCCGAAAGGGGTTTTTAGGAATCAAAATTGTGAAATTTCGTGTTGATTTCGATTACATTCTAGTGTAGACCTCCGTGGCATATTCATTGCTCTCTCCTTTTGGGCCAAAGACGACGATGTTTTTGCGCCGCACCGGGCAAAGTCGCCGCAGGATTAAAGATCGTTACTTTCAAGGTGGGGTTGAGGGGTCAACGACCACTAGTTTATTTATGGGAGGATATCCAATGTTTACCGCAAAAATATTGCGGGCGGTTTTGATTGTAACGCTGCTTGCGGTTCCGGCGTTTTCATATGCCGCCGACCAGCCTCCGCCGCCCGCCGGCGCGCCGGCTCCGGCCCCAGAGGGACCGAAACCGCTCAGTCCGGGTGTGATGGGCTTGGAGCCTTTCATTGGGCCGGTCGACAACGCAGTTGACGACGCGAAAGCCG
>DATDFN010000034.1:0-3000 GCA_036522615.1 Binatia bacterium
GCGCACGGCGTGCCGGGCTTGAGCAATTTCAGACCGGCTTCGTAAACTTCTTTCTGCCGCTCGGCGACCGGCCGCCACGATTCGGGAATCGGCCCGAGCAGAAACCCCTGGTCCTCTTCGGCGATCTGCGTTCCCCAAACCGAGATGATCTCACCCCGGATGAAAGAGTTCTTCGCAAGCCGCACGCCGATTGGCGGGTCGGCGTAGCGTCTGCCCTCGATCGTGAGCGCAAAGGGATAATATTCGTTGCCCTGCTCCATCATGCGCGCCATGACGTCGGCGTAGACCCGCGCCGCGTCGACACCGGGTCGGGCAATTTTTTTTAGCTCGTCGATGCCGCTCTCGGCGATCGCCGTCGCCTTGCGCATCGCCGCGATCTCTTCGTCGCTCTTGATATAGCGCACGAAGCCGACGACGTCGGTCGCGTCCTCGAATTTCGCGTTGGGAAGGCGCTTAAGCACGGCGCTGAACGCGCCGTGGTTGACGACGCCGTCGATGGAAGCGATGTGCGACACCTTCCCGCCCTTGAGGCCTGCGACGCCGATCCGCGCGCGCTCCATGCCGCATTCGAGCAGCGCCTCGGCCATCGGCTCGGACCATTCGCGGCTCGTCTGCCACGGCTCGGGCGTCCAGGTGTTCTTCGAGCTGCGGTCGGCGATGATGATCGGCGCGCGGCCGTCGGTCGGCATGATTACCGACGAGCAGCGGAGCTGCGTCAGATAGCGCGCGTCGACGCCGTCGCCGAGCGGGACGAAGATGCAGTCGAAGCCTGCCTTCTTGCCGGCCTCCTGAACCGCCTTCCAGCGGCGGTCGCGCTCGGCGAGCGAATAATCGGCCCAGACGTAAACGGTCGCGCCCGCGCGTGACGGTGGTTTATAGGCCATGGCGTTTCTCCTATTGCAGCGAGATCAGGCTCGGCGTGCGCTCGACGAGCTGCTCCGCGCCGGTTTTCGTGATGACGATGCAGCCGCCCCAGCTGTACTGGATCTTCTCGTCGGCGGACATCGCGATCGGCTTCCAGATAAAGACGTTGCCTTCGTGCACGACGACGTCGCGCGTTTTGTCGCCGCGGTCCTGCGGCGTGAGCAGCGGCCCGTCGTCGCCGTATCCGCGCCCGTGCATCAGCGTGAGCGTCTTCATGCCGCGCTTCTCGCCGAAGCCGTTCACGGCATCGACGAATTCGCCGAAGACGATCCCCGGCTTCAGCACTTCGAGCCCCGTGTAGAAAAGATCGCGCTGCAGATCGACGACGCGCTGCCACGCGTCCGGCACCGGCCCGAGAAGAAAGCCCTGCTGCTCCTGCGCGATGAGGCCGCCCCAGAGCGCGTCGGTCTCGTTGTGGATGCGGTAATTGGGCTGGAGCACGCGACCGAGCGGCGGATCCTCGAAGCGCGGCAGCCGGATCTCGTCCCTCGGACCTGTATAGAGCGCGAGCGGATAGTATCCGCTGCCGAGCTCGAGCATGCGGTGCATGACGCGGGTATATAGGTGCGCGTCGGTGACGCCGGGGCGCGCGACGCGCCCCATTTCCTCGATCCCGGCGGCGGCGATTTCCGCGCCGCGGCGCAGGCAATCGATCTCTTCGTGACTCTTGACGTAGCGCGCGAAGGCGACGACGTCGTGGTCGTCTTCGAATTTTGCATTGGGCACGCGGCGGACGAGCTCGGCGTATGAAGTATGGTTCACGACGCCGGCGTACGCCCGTCCGTGCACCATCTTGCCACGCTCGAGACCGGTGACGCCGATGCGCGCGCGCTCCATGCCGCATTCGGCGAGCGCTCCGGCGATCGCGGCGCCCCACGAACCGTTCACCGGCCGCGGCTCGGGAATCCAATCGTTGCCGGGGCGGTCGCTGATCACGACCGGCTTGCGGCCGTCGGTCGGCAGGATCACGGCGGCATTGTCCAGCAGCGTGAGATAACGGCCGTCGGAGCGCATGCCGCGCGACTGCTCCAAAGACAGGTGCTGGTTGCGGCCGTCGACGCAGAGCGGGACGAGGACGCAGTCGAAGCCGGCCGCGGACGCGTGCTTTCTCACTGACGCCCAGCGGCGGTCGCGCTCCGCGAGCGTAAAGCCCTTCCACGTGGTGTCGGCGGGAGTTTCCATGGGACCTCCAAGCTTAAGAGATTCTCCGCTACGCTCAGAATGACATTTTGCGATCTTGTGTCATCCTGAACGAAGTGAAGGATCTCTCCGATAATTTCATTGCGACTTCATCGATTCAGCCGCGGCTTCACTTCGTTTAACAGCATTCGCGTCTGCACTTCAATGTCGGGCGCGACAAAGCGCGCCACGACGCCGGTCAAACCCGCCGCGACATAGTCTTGCAGTCTTGCAGCGCATTCCTCAGGCGTGCCGAAGAACGGGCTCAAATGCTTGAGCTGTGCGCGGGGCTGCCGGAAATAGCTCTCCGCAAGGCTCCATCCCTCCGCTTCGGCTTTACCCGGCGTGGAATGCAGGTGAAAGGTCGCAAAAAGCGTGGACGGCAGATTTTTTATGTCGCGGCCGAGCTCGCGCGCGAAGCTCTCGATCTTGGCGCGGCGGCTCACGAATTTATCTACCGTCGGCGCGACGGTGAACCAGCCGTCGCCGAGGCGCGCAACGCGCTTGAGCGCGTTTTCGTTGTCGCCCGCCGCGCACCAGATCGGAATCGATTTCCCGAGCGGCCTAGGCTGGATGCCGATGTCGTTCAAGCGATAATACTTTCCGTTGAACGAAAAGTTTTCTTCCGCCCAGAGGCGCCGGATGACGTGGATCGCTTCATCGAGCCGTCCCGCTCTCTCGGCGAACGGAACGCCGCACGCTTCGAACTCCTGCTCGGCGAATTTATATTGCGGCGCGGCGCTGACGCCGATGATAATGCGGCCCGAGGAGATCACATCGAGCGTCGCGAGCGAATGCGCCAGCAGGACCGGATTTCTAAGGCCTGCGATCAACGGCACCACACCGATTTTTATTTGTTTCGTCTTGGCCGCGAGCGCGGCCATCACTGTCAGGCAG
>DATDFN010000035.1:0-2737 GCA_036522615.1 Binatia bacterium
GCTACTCCGTAGGATGCCGCCCGATGATACTGCGCTCTGCGACCTCGGTGCTGATTGTCGTTTTGCTCGGGTCTTCTGTTTTCGGACAGGAAAGGAAGCTTGAGAAAATTCGCATCGGCGGCGGCTCGGCCTCCGCGACGCAGATGTCGATGTGGCTCGCGAAAGAGGCTGGGCTGTACGAAAAGAACGGCCTCTCCGTCGAGGCGATCAGCATCCCCGGAAGCTCGCTCGCCCTGCAGGCGATGCTGGCCGGGGAGGTGCCGATCATCCAGCTCGGCGGGGGCGCGTCGATCGCGGCGAATTTCTCCGGCGCCGACACCGTCATTGTCGCCACCATCGTGCGCAAGTTTCTCTTTTCGATCTTCGCGCGGCCGGGCATCGAGCGCATGGAGGATTTGCGCGGCAAGATTTTCGGCGCGACGCGCTTCGGCACTCTTTCCGATCTCGCCTCGCGCTTCGCGCTGAGGTTCTACGGCATCGACCCGGACCGGGATATCACGATGGTGCAGACCGGCGGCCCGAGCGAGACGGTGACGGCGATGATCGCGGGAAAAGTTCAAGCGGCGGCGATCAGCCCGCCCGCGACGCTGCAGGCGCGGAGGCTCAAGCTGAAAGAGATTCTCGATCTGTCGAAGCTCGACGTGGAGTACCACGTCAACGGCGTTGTCACGAGCCGGAGCTATCTCAAGACCCATGAGGACACGGTCAGGCGATTTCTCCGCGCCTACATCGAAGGCGCCGCGCGAGGTCAAAGGGACAAGGCCTTCGCGATGAAGGCGATGGGCAAGTATTTCCGCACCGACGACAAAGAACTCCTGGAAGAGACCTACGAAAGCGTGATCAAAGCTTTCTCCATCCCGCCGTATCCTTCGATCCGCGGCATCGCGAACCTGCTGCAGGATGTGGAAAAGCAGAATCCGAAAGCGCGGGGGGCGAAGCCGGAAGACTTCGCGGACAGCCGCCTCGTTCGCGAGCTCGACCAGAGCGGCTTCATCAAGTCGGTATTATCCGAGCGCTGAACATCCGGAACAAGCGACGGAGAGATTCTTCGCTCCGCTCAGAATGACAAACGTTCTGTCATCCTGAACGAAGTGAAGGATCTCTCCGGTCATTTTCTTCACAGCGCGTAAAATCTTTTCGGGTTGTCGTAGAGAATTTTTTTCTTCGAGGCGCTGCCCAAGTCTTTCCGCGCGACGAATTCCCGCACCAGCAGATTTAAATCCGTCTTGGTCGCTTCGTGCGGAAAATCCGACGCCCAGAGTAGGCACGAATCGCCGAGCAGCTCGACGTCGCGCTTGACCGTCATTTCTTCGCCGCACTGAAAATAGAGCTGCCGCCGCGCGAGCAGAACGCTCGGCAGCACCGGCCGCTCCTTCGGTGAAATCCGCTCCTGCCGCTCTTCGATCTTGCTGATAAGATACGGCACCCAGCCGCAGCCGGCTTCGAGAAAGCCGAGACGCAGCCGCTTCAAATTATTCATCAGCCCGGAGATCATGATGTTGGTGAACTGCCGCATCTGCGGAATCACGTGCGCGAGCGCCGCGACCTCGTTCGGCTCCAGAAATCTGTCGTTGTCTCTGAGGGAAGTGCAGGAATGAATCGATAAGGCGCAGCCGAGCCGGTCCGCTTCCTTGAAGATCGGCCGGTACTCGGGATGACCGAGCGGCCGCGGCAACCCTTCGGCCGGCAGAATGCCGCCGACCATACCGCGGCGCGTGACGGTGCGCCGGAGTTCTTTCGCAGCGGCTGCGGCGTCCTGGAGCGGCAGCAGCGCCATGCCGCGAAAGCGGCTGTCGCGCGACAGAAACCGGTCGTGCAGGAAATCGTTGTACGCGCGGCAGAGCTCGGCGGCGTATTTCGGGTTGCCGATCTGGCCGATGTGCATGAAGCGCGTCGGGTACAGGATCGTGCGCTCGATCTTTCCCTCGTCGAGCTTGCGCGCCCATTCGCGCCAGTCCGGCACGCGGAAATCCTGGTGGCGGTAGTCGTTCGCCGGAATCGAGCGGTGCCAGCCGTGGTGCGGCACGAGCGGGAAGTAGAGCATCGCTTTGCGCCGTGAGCGGTAGCCCGGCGACATGTATTCGATGATCTCATCATCCGTCTCGCGCACGTGGCCGTCGGCGTCGATCACGTGAGCGGGCCGGCTGTTCGCCGCGCGCCGTCTGCTTTTGCCGTTGTTCATGAGACTCTCCTAAAAACGATTCTTTGTCACAGCCTCGCGCGCCTTGTCAACGCGGGCGGGCGCTTGGTTGACAGCGATTCGCCCGTGCGGTTATACCGAGAGAGCGCGAGCGCTCGGCGGAGGTCGCCATGGTCGATTTACTTATAAAAAACGCGCGGATTGTGGACGGCAGCGGCATGCCTTCTTTCGTCGGCGATGTCGCCGTCGCGGGCGGGAGCATCGCGGACGTAGGCCGCATCAAAGACGGCGGCCGGCGCACGATTGACGCGCAGGGTCTCGTTCTCGCGCCCGGATTTATCGACTTCCATACGCATCTCGACGCGCAACTCCTTTGGGACCCGATCGCGACCTCTTCCTGCTGGCACGGCATCACGACCGTCATCCCCGGCAACTGCGGCCTCACGCTCGCTCCCTCGCGCCCGCAGGACCGCGACGGCATTCTCGACAGCTTCGTCCGCGTCGAGGCGATGCCGCTGGGCGTTCTCAAGCAGGCGGTCACCTGGGAATGGGAGAGCTTCGGCGAATATCTGAACCGCCTCGACGGGCGCATCGGCG
>DATDFN010000036.1:0-18130 GCA_036522615.1 Binatia bacterium
CCCTTGGCGAGCTTGATTCGCCCGTTTTTCAACTTTTGCAGCAGCTTCAGACCGCTCTGGCTGATGAAGGTGATACCGGAGAAATCCAGCAAGAGCGTCTTTTCTGGACTGTCTTTGTAGCCGTCACACTCCTCTTGAAGCTCGGCGACAGTCGAGCTATCCACTCGGCCGTCGAGCCGGAGAATGACCGTTTCGTCATCTTCAAAGGTTTTTGTGATTCGGAGCATGTTGAACTTGCTATTGAGCAAGCGCCATGCCCGCGGTGGCGAACGAATCTGGGATGCTAAGTTACTGAAATTGCAGTGCCTGATCTCCGCTAGCCGCACGTCCCCATTGCGATATATCGCGACGGTTGCGAAATACCGCAACAAGACATATGACTGAGGCACGATAGATGGCCGATCAAATTCCAGAAGAAGTAGCCGGGGACGAAAGTAACCTCCGTCATGCGGAAGAAACTCTGCGGAGCATAACCGAAGGAACCGCAGCCGCGACGGGAGGCGATTTCTTTACCTCATTAGTGCGTCATCTCGCGAAAGCGCTGCACACCCGCTATTCCTTCGTCGCTGAGTGCACGGATGAAACTCGAACCGAAGTGCGCACACTCGCCTTTTGGAGTACGGATCGTTTCGCCGAAGACATAACTTTTCGCGTCCGCGGAACGCCGTGCGAAAAAGTGATCGGCGGCGACGTATGTTGCTATCCGCAGAGCCTCCAATCGCTTTTTCCGGAAGACACTGGACTCGTTCGACTCCAGGCCGAGAGCTATCTGGGCGTTCCTCTTTATGGATCCACGGGCAAAGTGCTCGGCCATTTAGTGGTCATCGACGACAAGCCGATGGCCGATTCCATTACCCGCGATATTCCCATACTGCGCATATTCGCCGCCCGCGCCGGCGCCGAGCTGGAGCGGAAGTACGCGGAGGAAGCCTTGAGGAAAAGCGAGCAGCGGCAGCGGATGTTGCTCGAAATCAACAACGCCGTCGTCACGAAATTGACCCGCGAGGGTCTCTTTCAAGCGATTTGCGAGGCTATGGCCCGCGGCGTTACATTCGATCGCGTTGCCCTAACACTCTATGAGCCCGAGTCGAACGTGCTGCGGCTGGTCACTTATGCCGGGCCCTACCGGCGGGAAGATTACACCCCCGTCGGCCGCGTGCTCGCCCTCGACGACAGCGCAGCGGGAATCGCCTTAACTGAGAAGAAGCCCGTGCTGCGCACTGATCTCGAACAAGAGCAGAAAACTTCATCGGACAAGCGCGCCTACGGACACGGTTTCAGGTCTTTGTGTGCTCTCCCCCTTGTTGTCCGTGGGAAAAGTATCGGTGCCATCACCGTTGGAAGCCTCACGCGATTTCAGTACCAGCAATCCGATGCCGACTTTCTCATGGACATCGCCAATCAAATCGCGATCGCCATCGACAATATGCGAGCCTACGATGATCTGCGCCGGCTGAGCGGAGAGCTCGGGGCCCTCCTCGACGTCAACCGGGCCATCAGCCAACACCTCGAACGCGATGCGCTGTTCGGCGCCTTGGCGGGTTGCCTGCAGAATTTGCTGCCGACCGACCGATTTGGGATCGAACTTCCCATCGGCGACGGCAAGCTGCAGGGCCATCTGCTGAGTCCGCAGGACGGATTATCTCAGCACACCGAACCGCACGTCATGCCGGCGGCCGGCACCGCGTGCAATTGGTCGTTGGAAACCCGTCAGTGGCTCGTCACCGCGTCACGCGAAGAGCTGCGGCAACGTTTTCCTGTCACCTTCGAAGTGATGACACGGGAAGGAATGGAATCGCTCTGCACGATACCTCTGCTTATCGGAGAGAACTGCCACGGCGTGCTTTTCTGTATGGCAGCGGCCAAGCAGGCATACGGAGATGATTTGCCGCACGGGCTGCTTGAAAAGGTTGCGCCGGCCGTGGCCGTGGCTCTCGATAACTGCCTGGCGCACGAGGAGGTCCGCAGTCTGCGCGACCGTCTGGCGGCGGAGAACGTGTATCTACAAGAGGAGATCAAGACCGAATACAACTTCGAAGAGATTATCGGCAAAAGCGCGCCGCTGAGACAGGTGCTGCGCAAGATCGAGCAGGTGGCGCCGACGGAGACGACGGTGTTGATCCTGGGAGAGACCGGCACTGGGAAAGAGCTGCTTGCCCGCGCGATTCACAATTTAAGCCCGCGGAAGGATCGGCCGCTCGTCAAAGTGAATTGCGGCGCGATACCGGCGGGATTGGTGGAAAGCGAGCTGTTCGGGCACGAGAGAGGCGCATTTACAGGAGCGTTGCAGAGGCGCGAGGGGCGTTTCGAGCTGGCCAACGGCGGCACGATCTTCCTCGATGAAGTCGGCGAATTGCCACTCGACGTACAGGCCAAGCTTCTGCGGGTCCTGCAAGAAGGCGAGTTCGAGCGGGTCGGCAGCAGCAAAGCCAGCAAAGTAAACGTGCGCCTCATCGCCGCCACCAACCGGGACCTTAAAGAGGCAGTTAAATCCGGCGGCTTCCGATCCGATTTATTTTACCGGCTGAATGTCTTCCCGATCCGCGTGCCCTCGCTCAAGGAACGCAAAGCCGATATCCCGCTTCTGGTCAGCTTCTTTATTAGCAGGTTTGCAAAAAAGTTGGCTAAACAGATACAGGGCGTTTCCAAAGATACGATGGAACGGCTGACGAAGTACCCGTGGCCGGGCAACATTCGCGAACTGCAGAACCTGATCGAACGCGCCGTCGTCCTTTCCGATGGGCCGGTTTTGAAGATCGACGATGCAATGCTTGGAATCGATAGCGACGTCGCCGCCGCGCCGGTCGCCCTGGAGGATGTCGAACGCACCCATATCCTGCGCACGCTCGTGGAGACGAACTGGGTCATTCATGGCAATCGCGGCGCGGCGAACATTCTCGGGATCAACCCAAGCACGCTACGCTCGCGGATGCTGAAGCTCGGCATCAAGAGAAGCGATCGACAGCTATAAACTAGTGAAGAAATTTTTTCAGGCCAACGAAGCTATCACCGACCTCGGTATTTAGCAGATCGGCAATTACGACGGCCGCGATAGCGTAAGCTTCTTCGGCATTGTCCGACGTTTCGAAGGCAACCTCGCTGACGACTGCAACTAGCTCTCCCAGCGTAGTCTCGATCGTGGCATCGCCCGGAGATCTCATCATATTGCACCCCGCTTTCAACCCATTAGACGCAATGAGAAGCGAAGAGGATTCACAGCGGCGGAAAACCGGAACGTTTACCTGGTGCGTCAGGGCCGCGGATTGAAAATCGCGGGCGATACAGGCGGGTGAATGGTGGCCAGGGACGGAATCGAACCGCCGACACGAGGATTTTCAGTCCTCTGCTCTACCGACTGAGCTACCTGGCCGGAAGGTGAAAATATTGCCTAAAAAGGTGAATGAGTCAAGTTTGCGGCGCTAAGATTTGCCGCGGGCGGCGGCTTTTTTCTCGATCGAGTCGACGATTTTCTCTTCTAGCTTGACGCCGTCGAAGGCGTCGATCTCCTGCACGCAGGTCGGGCTCGTGACGTTGACCTCGGTGAGCCAGCCGCCGATGACGTCGAGGCCCACGAAGTAGAGTCCCAATTTTTTGAAATCCGGCGCGAGCGCGCGGCAAATGTCGCGGTCGCGTTCGGTGACCTCGCCGCGCGCGGACGCGCCGCCGACGTGCAGGTTGGCGCGGTTGTCGTTGTCTTTCGGAATGCGCAGCAGCGCGCCGATCGGCTCGCCGTCGAGCACGAGCACGCGCTTGTCGCCCTGGCGGATCTCCGGCAGATAGCGCTGCGCCATCACCGGCACCGTGCCTTCAGCCGTGACCATCTCGAGGATCGCGCCGACGTTGCGGTCCTTCCTGCTGAGATAGAGCACCCCACGGCCGCCCGCGCCTTCGAGCGGCTTGACGATCATCTCGCCGCCCTGCTCGTCCATGAATTTTTTCAGCAGCGCCATGTCGCTCGTGACGAGCGACGGCGGAACCAGCTTGGGAAAGCGCAGCGCGTAGAGCTTCTCGGTCGCCTCGCGGAGCCCGTGCGGGTCGTTGATGACCACGCATCTTTTAGGATCGACGAGACTCAACAGATGCGTCGTGTAGAAATATTTCGTGTCGAAGGGTGGGTCCTTGCGCATGAGGATCGCGTCGAAATCGGCGAGCGGCCCGGCACCCTCGCCGGTGATTTTGTAGTGCGGCGTCGCCCGGGCGACGCTGACTTTCTTGTAGCGCCCCTCCGGGGTGCCGCCGCGGATCGCGAGATCATCCTGCTGCATGTAGTAGAGCGCGTGGCCGCGCCGTTCCGCCTCGAGCATGACGACGAAGGTGGTATCGGTGTTGACGTTGATCTTCTCGATCGGGTCCATCACGACGCCGATCTTCAAGGCTGGCATAGCCACCTCACTCCCTGATGACCCATGTGCCGGCGAGCGCGTCGTGCCATCCGCGCTTTTCGCGGTGCCAGAGAATACGCAAATAGCCGATGAGGAGCGGCCACGTGAGAATGCTCACGATCCAGCGCCAGAGCGCGCGGCCGTAGCCGACCGGCTCGCGGCGCCGGTCGACGACACGCAGCCCGAAGAGCCATTGGCCGACGGTGCTGCCGTCCTGAGCGTGCAGCACGATGAAATAGCTGGCGGCGAGCGCGAGCCACGCGAGCACCACGGCGCGCGCGGCGCTCTCGATCATATCGAGCGAGATCGTGCGCGCGTGCGCAGCCATGCCGACGCGAAAGCCGATGCGACTCAAGCGAAACAGCAACAGCGAGAACAAGCCCAGCACGAACATGTCGACCATGAACGCCGACAGGCGCCGGAAAAATCCGCCCCAGCGCACCGCCGCGGCCGCCTCGTCAGCCTTGAGGCGTTCGTACAGACGGTCGTACTCGCGATCGATTACGGCTCTCAGACGCGGGGTCTCTTCGTTGCCGATTTCCATAGACGATCGGAGGAGTTTAGACCGTAACCGGGCGCAAGAAAAGCCTAGCCCATATCGCCCCAGAGAAATTGCGCGAGCGCGGCGGCGGCGACCGCCGCGGTCTCGGTGCGCAGGATGCGCCGCCCGAGACCGACGGCATGAAAGCCGTTTTCGGTCGCGAGCGCAGCCTCCTCCGCCGTAAAGCCGCCCTCCGGGCCGACAACGAGAAGCAGCGAAGCGAGCCGCGGATTTTTTTCGTGCAATTGCCGCAACCCACGGCTCTGCTCGCCTTCCCAGAAGAGAATTTTCAGATCGAACGGCGATGAACGCGATACGACCGTTGAGAAATCCACCAGCTCGTAAATTTCCGGCACCCGCGTGCGTCCGGACTGCTTCGCCGCGCCGAGCGCGATGCGCCGCCAGCGCTCGCCGCGGCGCGCCGCGGCGTCGCGCTCGAGCTTCGGCACGGTGCGCCGGCAGACGAACGGCAACACCGCGGCGATGCCGAGCTCCGTCGCCTTCTCGACGACGAAATCGAGCTTATCGCCTTTGCCAAGCGCCTGCGCCAAAGTGAGTGCGAGCGGCGACTCGCGCTCGGGGCGCGAGGATGTCGCGATCGCGATCTCCGCGGCGCCGGCGGAGATTGACGCGATCGTCCCCTCGTGCTCGCAGCCTTCGTCGTCGAATAAAACAACGCGGTCGCCGACGCCGAGGCGCAGGACTTTACGCATGTGCTCGAGCTCCGTGCCGCCGAGCGTTGCGCGGCTGGCGCGAATATTTTGTTTCGGGACGAAGAAGCGCGCCACAGCTAGGCCTTTTTGTTAAATACCAGAGTGACCCATTCTTTTTCCCGGCGCCGCCGCAGTAGAGTGAATCGCCCCGGAGCGAAGCGGCGCGCGACTTCGCCTGCCTGCCAGGTGAGAATGCCGGAGAGGATGAGATAGCCGCCGGGCGCGACGCGCGCTTCGAGCGCACGGGCGAGCTCCAAAATCGTCGCGGCCGTAAGATTGGCGACGACGACGCCGAACCGATCGTCGAGCGCGTCGACTTTAGTGCGCGCGAGACGGATCTTCCCTGCAGGGCCGTTGACGCGGATATTGGCGCGGGCGACTTTCAGCGCGACGGGATCGTTGTCGAGCGCGACGACCGAATCGGCGCCGAGCTTCGCGAGCGCGATGGCGAGGATGCCGGAGCCGGTGCCGACATCCAGCGCGCGCAGCTCGCCGTGATCGAAACGCGTCGCGAGACGTTCGATAAATTCCAGGCAGCCGCGCGTAGTCGCATGCGTCCCGGTGCCGAAAGCCATACCCGGCTCGATCGAGATCACATGGCGGCGGCCCTTCGGCGGCTCCGTCCACGGCGGTCCGATCCAGAGCGTGCGGCCGATCTTCACCGGAGCGAAGAAGCGCCGCCAGGAATTGGCCCAATTTTTCTCCGCAAGCGGCTTCCAGCGCAGCGGCTCGTCGACCCAGCCGGGATAGATTTCTCGGAGATCGCGAAGAAAGCGGCGGATGTCGCGCCGTAGCGCCGCCGCCTGCGCCGGTCGAAAAAATGCGCGCACTTCGCCGCGCGCGAAGACGACGCCGGGCGAGCCGCGCTCGATGAAAAAATTCGCGACCGCATCGTGCGCCGGCGCGGGCGCTTTGAGCGAGAGCTGAAGCCAGGATTGCGGCACGGATTTTTTATCGCATAGCGGCGCGCGGCGATCAACGCAGCGGATCCATGGCAATAATGGGGCTTCCATATTATAGATACTTGAGATCGCACTAAATTCTGGATTCTGAATTCCCACTCCGGTATCTTAAAGGACTATGGCAGAAATCGCTCCCTTTCGCGGGCTCCTCTACAACGCAAAAAAAATCGGCGAGCTCTCCAGGGTCGTCGCGCCTCCGTATGACGTGATCTCGCGCGAAGAGCAGGAGAAGCTCTACAAGCGCTCGCCCTACAACGTCGTACGGCTGATTCTCAACCAGGAACCCGAGCCGTACGAGCACGTCGCGCGGCTATTCGACGAATGGCAGCGCGAAGGGATTCTCGTGCGCGACGAAAAGCCGTCGATTTACTTTTTGCGCCAGCGCTTCAGCCTCAAGGACAAACAGGAAAAAGAGCGCTGGGGTTTCCTCGCCGTCGCGCGGCTGGAGGATTTTTCCAGCGGCGCGATCCGCCCGCACGAGGGGACGCTCGCGGCCCCAAAAGAAGACCGCCTGCGCATCATGCTGTCGACGCACGCGAATTTGAGCCCGATTTTCACGCTCTACGACGACCCGAAGCAGACGATCAACAGGCTGCTCGCCGAGCACACGCAGGGCAGCGCGCCGCACATGGAAGCGAAAGAGGAAAGAAACGGGACGTGCCGGCTATGGCGCATCGACGATCCCGGGCTGATCGCGATGGCGCGCCGCGAGATGGCTGGCGCGCCGCTCTTCATCGCCGATGGGCACCACCGCTATGAGGCGGCGCTCAACTATCGCGACCGCATGCGCGCGGAAAATCCCGGCGCCACCGGCCGCGAGGCGTTCAATTACATCATGATGTTCTTCGCCAACACCCGCGATGAGGGCCTCGTCATCCTGCCGACGCACCGGCTCGTGCGCGCGCTGCCGCCGATCCCCTTCCAGCAGCTCGAAGAGGAGCTGATGCGCTATTTCTACGTCGAGCCCTATCCGAAAACCGCGGAAGGGCAGCGCGCGTTCCTGCGCGCGCTCCGGACGCAGGGGAAGAAGCACCGCGTGATCGGCGCCTCGTTCAAGCGCGACCCGCGCTATCTGATCCTGCGTCTCAAGAATAAAAGATTCATGCAGCGGCTTGCGGGCGATTTAAGCGCGCCGCTGCGCGAGCTCGACGTCAGCGTGCTGCACCGCTTGGTCCTCGACCACATCTTCGGCTTCAAGCCGGAAGATCAGGTCAAAGACGGCGCGATCAGCTACTCTCAGGAGGAAGAGAGAGTCTTGCAGGCGCTCGACAAGGAAGAGCACGCCGCGGCGTTCATCCTAAACTCGACCAAGGCCGAGGAGATCATGGCCGTCTCGCTCGGCGGCGAAAAGATGCCGCAAAAGACGACTTATTTCTACCCCAAGCTCATCGACGGTCTTGTGATGAACAAGCTCGACAACGATGAACCGGGTACGGCCGCTTAGCCCACCGGCCGCACCCACTGACCGTACCCCGGCTGGCCGATGACCTTGCCGTTTTCCATCACGACCGTCCCGCGGACGATCGTATAAACCGGCACGCCTTTCACCTTGCGCCCGTGGTAGGGCGTCCAGCCGACTTTCGTATAAGTCGTCTCGTTCGAGATCGTCTCTTCCTTATTCATGTCGACGATCGTGATGTCGGCGTCGGAGCCGACCTGCAGCACGCCCTTGCGCGGATAGATGCCGAAGATCCGCGCCGGGTTGTAGGACGTAATGCGGACGAGCCGGTCGAGCGACAGCTTGCCTTCGTTGACGGCCGTCAGGAAAAGCCGGAGGTAATCCTGGATCTGCGGCTCGCCGCCCGGCGATTTCCACATGTCCTTCCAGCCGACGTCTTTTTCTTCCTTCGTGTGCGGCGCGTGATCCGTGCCGATGACTTCCAGCGTGCCGTCGTTGATCGCGTCCCAAAGCGCGGCCGCGTGCTCGTCGGGCACCCAGAAGCCGAGGCAGTAAGGACCGAGCTTCTCCACGTTTTCCCAGGTCGCGAGGAAAAGCGCCCACGGATTGACCTCACCCGAGACAGGACGCCCTTCTTCTTTGGCGCGGCGGATCATCTCGATGCCGCCCGGCGTGCTCATGTGGAGGATATGCAGCTTCGTGCCGGCGGCCTTTTGCATCCGGATAAGCGTCGCTATGGCGGTATCCCAGATAATGCCTTCGTGATCGCGATAGGCTTTGCCGTACGCCTGCGGGCTGTGGTCGCCGCGCTCCCAGTAGCGCTGCTCGATGACGTCCATCAAGTCCTGATCGTGCGGATGCACCATGAGCGGAATACCCGTCTTGGCGATTTCTTCGAAACTGCGGAATAGTTGACCGTGGTTGTGCAGCCCGATACCGGGCATATGCGGGTAATCGCGGCCGGTGTCGCGCACCATGAAGATCTTGAACGCGAGCGGGCCCTCTTTGGCGAGACCGGGAATCTGCTCGGGCACGGTGCCCGACGGGTTGTGGTTGAAATCGACGATCGATTTCTTCTTATGGTCCTCGATCAGCGCGCGATAGCGCTCGACGGTGGTCGTGGGCGGGCTGACATTGGGCATGCCGACCGAGAGCGTGACGCCGCCCGCGGCCGCCGCGCGCGTCGCGGTCGTCAAATCTTCCTTGTGCGTGAAGCCCGGGTCGCGGTGATGCGTATGCGTGTCGACCAAACCCGGAAGAACCTTCTTTCCCCCGGCGTCGATCGTTTTTTGCGCCTGGGAAAACGTCCCGGGATTGGCCAGCCCGGCTACTTTGCCTCCCGTTACGGCGAGGTCGGCGGTGACGAATCCGCCTGGCGTCCACACCTCGCCGCCTTTAATTAGTAAATCGATTTTATCCATGATTTGCGATCTCCGTTCAAAAGATGGGTAGAGAATTTTCTTATATGTTCCGCGGGGATCGGTGTCAACCGAGCACCCGGGCGCAACGGCCCCGCGATTTGTGTTTTACCTTGACCTTGACACCATTTGATGATTTTGATTGTATCGCGCTGCCCGACGTCTAAGGAAAGTAGAGGGAGGCATTCTCATGGGTAAATTCCTGAGTCTGATGACACTTTTACTCGCGGCGGTTTTCGCCGGCGGTACGGCGTCGGCGCAGTCGACGGCCGCGGCGAAGAAAGAGGGCAAGGCCGTCATCTACGGGTCGCTCGAATCGGATACGATGGAGGCGATCTCGAAAGCGTTCACGAAAAAAACCGGCATCGAGGTGGATTACTGGCG
This sequence comes from Binatia bacterium, assembly GCA_036522615.1. Classification (GTDB taxonomy): domain Bacteria; phylum Desulfobacterota; class Binatia; order UBA9968; family UBA9968; genus JAJPJQ01. Next base: position 9,800 of record DATDFN010000036.1, read on the forward strand.
CGCGTCGGCGACGAAGGTGATGGACCGCGCGCAATCGGAATACCGCGCCGGCAAGCCGCTGTTCGACGGCATCGCGACGAACGACAACCCGCTGCAGATCATGCAGAAGGAGGGTCTCTTCGCGAAGTACGATTCGCCTTCCGCCAAGGCGTTCCCGAAAGACGCGATCGATCCGAATCTCGGCCCGCGCTACCGCAATGTCATTATCGGCATCGTCTACAATAAAGGATCGGTCAAAGCGGCCGACGCGCCGAAGTCGCTCGAAGACCTGGTTAAGCCTCAATACCGCGGCAAGATCGTCATGCCCGACCCGACGCAGCACACGACGACGACCCAATGGGTCGCGAGCCTGGACAAGGTGCTCGGCGGGAAGGAGAAGGCCGACAAATATATCCGCGACCTCGCGGCGCAGAAGCCGATCCTGGTCGAATCGCTGCTGCCGGCCGCCGAGCGCGTCGCCACCGGCGAAACGCCCATCGCCATCACCTACGTGAAGTACGCCTTCATTTTCGGTCAGAAAGGCGCGCCGCTCGATTATGTCCGGCTCGGAAAGATGATGGGCGACGGGCATTATATCCCGCTCGCCGCGAAGGCGCCGCATCCGAACGCGGGCAAAGCGTTCATCGATTTCTTCCTCGGCGAGGAGGGCATGACCATCATGGCGAAGATGGGCGAGTTCGTGAACCGCAAAGGCGTTCTGCCGCCGCTGCCGGACGCGGACAAAATCCAATTCGTCGAGATGGTCGACCTCGATACCAAAGAGTTCGCCGAGAAGAAAAAGGAATACACTAAGATTTTCCTGGGATCGTAAAGATTGGCCCAAAAAGCTGTCGCACTTGAGCAAGCACTCCCCGCCTGGAGCTTGAGCCGTGTTGGGACGTTTTTCGCCCAGCCGATCAACCTGATCTTCGTGCTCCTGGCGGGGGTACTGGCTTTCCTCACCCTCTATCCGAGCTTTTTCCTCCTCTACGGAAGCTTCACCGACGCGCCGCTCGGCGTTCCCGGCCATTTCACGCTCGCGAACTACATCCACGTGTACACCGATCCGGAATCGTACCGGCTTCTGTTCACATCGTTCATCTTCGGCATCGGCGCCTCGGGGCTCTCCGTTTTTTTCGCGCTGGTGCTGGCGTGGATCACGATCCGCACCAACGCGCCGTTTCGGCGTCTCTTCGAGCTCGTCGCGATCATTCCCAACATCATGCCGCCGCTTTTGATCGCGATCTCCTGGGTGCTGCTGCTGAATCCGTCGAACGGCCTCATCAACGGCACCTGGATGCGGCTGACCGGCGCCGAGAGCGCGTTGTTCAATATCTACAGCATTCCGGGACTGATCTTCGTCGAAGGGCTGATACTCACGCCGCTCGCGTTCCTGATCATCGCGGCGGCGCTAAAAAGCATGGATCCCTCGCTGGAAGAGTCGGCCAAAACCCTCGGGTCGAGCGAGTTCGGTGTCGTCGCGCGCATCACCCTCCCGCTCATGCGGCCCGCCATTCTCGCGGCCGGGACGCTCAATTTCGTGCGCGCGCTCGAGAGCTTCGATACGCCCGCCATCATCGCTCTCCCGGCACGGATCGAGGTGTTCACGACGAAAATTTGGCGTGAAGCGCTCGGATCGTTTCCCACGAATCATAACCTGGCCGCGGCCTACGGCGTCGAGATCCTTATCATCGCGCTCGTGTTCGTCTACCTGTACCGCCGCTTTACTTCGCAGGTGGAGAGCTTCTCCACGGTCACGGGCAAGGGGTTTCAGCCGCACCAGATCGACCTCGGCCGCTGGCGCTATCTCGCGACCGGACTCGCGTTTCTTCTGCTGGTGGTTCTGGTCGTGCTTCCCTTTCTCGTCTTGCTCCTGGTCTCGCTGCTCCCCTATTACCACGTGCCCACCTGGCAAACCTGGCACAATCTGACGCTCGGCAACTTCAGATTTATATTGGAAAACACACGGGCGCACCGCGCGTTTTACAACAGCATGTTCCTGGCGCTCGTCGGCGCGTCGATATGCATGTTTATCGCCTCGCTGACGTCCTACATGACGATAAGGACGAAGATCGCGGGCCGCGGCATTCTGGAAGGGCTCGTGTTCATCCCCTGGGCTTTTCCCGGCAGCGCGCTTGCGCTCGGGCTTCTGTGGGCGTACGTCGATTTCCCGCTCCCGATCTACGCGACGATCTGGATCATCCTGATCGCCTATGTAACGCGTTTTCTGCCTTATGGTCTGCGCGCGGTCAGCAGTACGATCGTCCAGATTCATAAAGAGCTGGAAGAGGCCTCGATCGCGTGCGGCGCCGGCTTCATTGCGACTTTTCGCCGCATTCTCATGCCGCTGATGCGGCCCGGCATCATGGCCGGCTGGATCATCCTCGCGACGATTTTCATGCGCGAGTTCAGCGCGACCTTGTTTCTCTACAGCCCCGGCGCCGAGCCACTCGGGCCGATGATGTATTTCCTCTATCTCGACGGCCAGCGCGGGCGCGTCGGGGCCCTCGGCATCATCATCTCGATCATCTGCGTGTTCCTGATCGCGATCGCCCAGCGTCTCTCGCGCTGGGACACCAGGCACTAGCAGCGCCGCGGCAAGCGCGCGCAAATGCTTTTCAGCTTACGGGAGGAATCCTTGGACAAATTACATTTGACCGTCGCGTGCGGGGATTATGACCGCACCAAGGCGCTGCAGACCGGCGAAGTCGAGCCGGAAGGCATCCGGCTGAATTATATTCCGCTGCAGGCGGAGGAGATCTTCTGGCGCATGAGCAATTTTCGCGAGTTCGACGCCTCGGAGATGTCGCTTTCCAATCACATCACGATGATCAGCCGCGGCAGCTCCCCCTTCGTCGCCATCCCCGTCTTCCCTTCGCGTTTTTTCCGCCATTCGTGCGTCTTCATCAACACGGAGTCGGGGATCAAGCGGCCGGAAGACTTCAAAGGCAAAAAAGTCGGCGCGCCGGAATATTCGATCACGGCGGCGGTGTGGATCCGCGGCTTCTTGAACGACGAATACGGCGTGAAGGCGGGCGACATGGAATGGTTCATCGGCGGCCAGGAAGAAGCCGGTCGGAAAGAACGCGTGAAGCTCAAGCTCCCGCCGGAGATCAAGACGAACGCGATCGCCGACGACCAGACGCTCAACGGCATGCTCGAGAGCGGCGCCATCGACGCGCTGATCTCCGCGCGGAGCCCGTCCTCCTTCGTCAAAGGCTCGGCGAAAGTGAGGCGGCTCTTTCCGAATTACAAGGAAGTCGAGATGGATTACTACAAGCGGACGAAGATCTTCCCTATCATGCACGTGCTCGTCATCCGGAAAGAAGTATACGAGCGCGATCCGTGGGTCGCGCGCAGCCTCTACAAAGCGTTCTCCGACGCGAAGGCGAAAGCGATTCAGGCGATGCACGTCTCGAACACGCTCGCGTGTACGCTGCCGTGGCTCACGGCCGAGATGGAGCTGCTCAAATCGCTTTTCGGCCAAGACTGGTGGCCGTACGGCATCGAAGCCAACCGGCATCTGCTCGAGACGCTGCTCCGGTACATGGGCGAGCAGGGTCTCGTCGACCGGCCGGTGAAGCTCGAAGAGCTGTTCGCGCCGAATATCGCCGGCGAATTCAAAATATAAATCGAAACTTGTGAGGGGGCAGAAAAATTTTTTCTCGCGCCTCCCGCCTGGCGCCGCTCGGCTTCTGCGCGCGGCGCGCGTCGCCCATCTCGCAACCGCCGATCGTCGCGGCCGGCCGCACGTCGTTCCGATCTGCTTCGCGCTCGACGGCGGCAACCTCTTCACGCCGCTCGACGCCAAACCGAAAAAAAGCGCGCCGCTGAATTTGAAGCGCGTCCGCAATATCGCTGCAAACCCGCATGTCGCCGTCGTCGTCGATCACTACGACGAGGACTGGCGCCGATTAGGCTATGTGCTGCTCCAGGGCACGGCGAAGCTGGTGCACCGCGGCTCAAGACATAGTCGGGCGATTCGACTATTGAGAACTAAATACCCGCAGTACCGAGCGATGCCGATCGACGCGGCGCCGGTGATCGTGATCACCGTACGACATATTTATACATGGATAGCTAAAGCTGCTAACTAACGTGAATTATTGCCAGTTTTAAACAATATAAATGCATTTTGACAATTAGGGCATATTTGGGTATATTCGGGCGCATGAAAACACATTTTTCCACGCTTTTAGCGTGTGTAGTGGCTTTGTCTCTCTTATTGGCTCCGGTCGGCGTCCGCGCCGGCGACGAGGCCCCGCAGCAGCAGTCCCCCGTCAAAGAGGTCGGGTCCGATCTCGGCTGGGGCGTCGGCACCGTGCTCGCGAACGTCTTCTACATGCCGACGAAAGTCGTGTATGCGGGACTCGGTCTGGTGGCCGGTGGGATGGGCTATCTTTTGACCGCCGGGCGCGGCGATGTCGCGAACGAGATCATCTACCCGGCGGTCAAGGGCACCTACGTGCTCACGACCGATCACCTGAAGGGCGAGCAGCCGGTCGTCTTCATCGGCCCCGGGCCGGACGACCAGCCGCAGCAGGTCTCGAGCGCGCCGCAGCCCCAGCCGCAGCGCTAGGCGCCGACACACACGCCGCGCTTGGATGCCTTGATGAATTCCAGGAGCGGCCGCACCTCCTGAGAGAGCTCGGCGTCCGCCTCGACTTCGGCGAGCGCGCGCTTCAAGTTCTTTCCCTTGCGGAAGAGGATGCGAAACGCCTCTTTCAGCGCCCGGATTTTTTTATCCTCGAACCCCGCGCGCTTGAGCCCCACGACGTTCACGCTCCTGACCGTGTGCTGCCAGTCGACGATGGCGTAAGGCGGCACGTCGCGGCTCGCCCCGCTGAGTCCGCGCATCAGCGACAGCTCGCCGACGCGGACGAATTGATGCACGACGCAATTGCCCGAGATGAACGCGCCGTCGCCGACGTCGACGTAGCCGCCGAGCAGCGCGTTGTTGGCGAGCACGATGCGGTCGCCGAGCCGGCAGTTGTGGCCCACGTGCGCGCACGCCATCAGATAATTTTCGTTGCCGATGATCGTCGACGATCCCGCCGCGGTACCGCGGTGCACCTGGACGTTTTCGCGAAAGACGTTGCGCTCGCCGATCTTTAGATAAGTCTCCGCGCCCGAGTAGCCCTTGTCCTGCGGCGGGCCGCCGAGCGCCGCGCCGGGATGGATCTCGTTCTCCGCGCCGATCTCCGTCCAGCCGGCGATCGTCGCGTGCGCCATGACGCGCGTCGCGCGGCCGATCTTCACCGGGCCGTCGACGACGACGTAAGGACCGATGACGCAATCCGGATGAATCTCCGCGCGCGGATCGATAATCGCGGTCGAATGGATCACAGCGTCGGGCCGCTATTCCGGCTCATCCTCGTCGTCGTCTTGGCGTTCTTCTTCCGCAATCTTCTTCCCCGGAATGCGGTAGCGCCCTTCCGCCCATGCGCCGAGATCGATCAGGCGGCAGCGCTCGGAGCAGAACGGCCGGTGCGCGTTGCCCTCCCACGCGACCTCGGTCCGACAAATGGGGCATCGAACCATGCGGGCCATAAGATCAGCCTAAACGATTTCAGCTCCGAAGCGTAGCCGGGGCGAACAGCTCCTCGACGGCGAGCTTTTTCGCCATCAGCCCTTGATCGAGCGAATAGCCCATGAAGCGCTCCAGGTTCGCGCGGTTCTTCTCCACGCCGTACGGCCACGGATCGTCGCCCAAAAGCCGCCGCTCCTCCTCGAAGAGATGGCGCCCCCAGACGAGCCGCGCCCAGTTCGGGTCGTCGTAGTAATGCCGGCAGACTTCCTTCGCACGCGCGAACAGATCCATGACCGCGGGCGCGAGCGACGGATGCGCGTTCAGCACCTCGTCCTTGAGCGCGACCACGTGCATGATCGGAAAAAATCCGTTCTTGCGGAAATACTTGAGCTCCTCCGCCTTCGCGTCCGGGAACAGGCGGCGGAACTTGTCCGAGCCCTGCAGGACTTCCTTCGGCGGATGCGGCATGAACAGCGCGTCGATCTCGCCGGCGGCGAGCATCGCGCCGATTTTTTTCCCCGGCGGCGCGAGAGCGATCTTCACGCCTTCCATCGGCTTGAACGCGACCGTCTCTTCTTTCGCGACGACCCATTCGATGCCGCGCCAGTCGACGCCGTACTCGGACTTGAGGTCGCCTTTGGCCAGCACCGACAGCGTCGTCTGAAACGTGCTGAGGCCGACCTTGCGGCCGACGAGATCCTTCGGCGCGGCGATGCCGGCGTCCGCGCGCACCCACATCTGCGACAGGCTGAAGAGCCGGCGCGGAAAAACCGGGATCGCGGTGAAGGGCATGCCGCGGCTCCGCGCCATGAGATAGGAGGAGAGCGACAGCTCGCAGATGTCGAACTCCCCTTTTTGCAGCATGCGCTCGTGCCGGTCGACGCCGTGCTTCAGGCGCTCGGACTGCCCGACCAGAAGCACGTCGAGATCGGCGCCGTCGAGCGCGACCGAGCCGTCGAAAAACGGAAAATGGCGGTCGTAGCTCGACACCGCCATCGTGAGCTTGGGCTGTGCCATAATGCTTTCTGCTTACCGCATTTGCGGGGAAAGAGTCCAGCGGGGGCTTAATCGCGCGCGGATCAAAGCCCGCAGTGTACCCTTCGCAAGCTCGCGATGCAGCGGAATTGTAAGAGGTCGAGTGCCGGGCCGGACTAACGTGACGTGGCTGCCCACCTGACGCGCCCTTTGCCAGCCGAGCGCCGTGAAGACGCGGATCGCGCATGGCCGGAGCATGCCGGAAGCGTCGCCACTACGAGGCGATGCGAATTTGAGTGATTTCAGTCGGCTGCGACGGCGGCTCGATGCCCTGATCCTTGAGCGTTTCGATGTAAGCCTGAATCGCCTCGCGGATATTCGCCAACGCTTCCTCGCGCGAGCGCCCCTGAGATACGCATCCGGGAAGTCCGGGGCATTCGGCGACGATCCAGCCGTCTTCGTCGGGCGTGAGAGTCACCAGGTAGGTTTTTTCCATAGGCTTCCCGAAGTCTAAACAGCATTATAGTCGATCGCAGCCCCGCCCGCCAGCCGTCGGATTCACTATGACTTGCGGCTCGCGCCTTAATCCTGAGCCGGTCGAAGGGTCGCGCCTACTTTTCTTTCTTCAGCGGCTGGTATTCGAGGAAGCCGTGGACGGATAGATCGATGAAATTTCCGTCGGGATCGGACACGCGCAATTCGGCGAACGGCGTGCCCTGCGGGCGCTTCCGCACCTGCTTCTGCGGCTGCGACTTGCCGGCGCGCTTCAGCGTCGCGTCCATGTCGTCGATCTGAATGCCGAAGTGGTAAAGGCCGTTCCGGCTCTGCTGCGCCGAATTATCCAGCAGCGCGAGCTCGAAATAGCCGTCCGTCAGATGCACCGTCTTCCCCGGCGCGACTCCCGGATGCGAGCCGCGGTGCACTTCCTCCAGGCCGAAAACGTCCTTGTAGAATTCTGCGAGCTTCTCGGGATTTTCCGTGCGAATCGCGAGATGGCGGATCTTGGCCACGGCCCTGCTCCTTTCTCCTGCAGACTTTCATTGACTTGATTATCCCATTGGACTGGACGCTGTCCAGCGGGTTCAACGCTGGTTTGACAGCGCGATTGGCCATCGGATACTGTTTTCGCCTGGATTACGAGTTAATGGTTTTTCCTTCCCGCGCTATCGCGATTTTCTGCTGCTTCATAATCGCCTGCGCCCTTGCCGCCGGAATGTATTATTACGGCGCGCCTTCCGCCGGCGCGGCGGCCGCGCCGGAGAAGCGGAAGCCCGCGCCAGCGCCGGCAGGTCAAGCGAAAAGCGCCGCGATAAGAGAGATTCCGTATACGAAGCCGGCGGACGCGAAGAACGCGCGGCGGCAGACGCTCGATCTCTACATGCCCGCGAAGGGCGCGCAGAAGCCTCCGCTCGTCGTCTTCATTCACGGCGGCTTCTGGATGCTCCCCGACGACGAATTCGGCATCGGCCCGGCCTTCGCCGAGGGTCTCCTGCCGAGCGGCGTCGCCGTCGCGCTGGTGCGCTATCGCCTGGCGCCGGCCGCCGCCCATCCCGCCCAGGCGAAGGACGTCGCGGCGGCGGTCGCCTATCTCGTCCGGTCGGCGGACAAGTACGGCTACGATCCCAAGCGAATTTTTCTCGCGGGCCATTCGGCGGGCGCGCACCTGGCCGCGCTCGTCGCGCTCGACCCGCAGTACCTCGCCGCCGAGCGGCTCCAGCCGCAGGCGGTCGCCGGCGTGATCGGCTTCAGCGGCATCTACGATCTGGCGTCCAGGCCCGAGACCATTACCAATCAGCGCATCGCGGTCGAGCAGGCGTTCGGCGCCGATCCCGCGGCGCTGCGCGCCG
>DATDFN010000037.1:0-2473 GCA_036522615.1 Binatia bacterium
GCCATAGCATCCAGCATCGGGACGGCCGCGAGGCCCAAGGAGAACCATGAGACTCCTCCCACGCTATGCGAGTGTCATTGCGATGGTCCTTGCCTGCGCCGGGAGCGCGGGCGCGGGGGAAGCCGCGCGCGGGGACTGGGAGAGCACGGTCGCGGCGGCGGAAAAGGAAGGACAGGTCGCCGTCTACATGGGCGGCGAAGTCTCGCAGATGCGCATCGAGGAGGCGTTCCAGAGCGCTTACCCGAAAATAAAGGTCACGGCGCTCACCGGCCGCGGCTCGCAGCTCGGCCCGCGCATCATCGCCGAGCGGCGGGCGGGAAAATATCTGGTGGACCTCTTCATCGGCGGCAAGGGAACCGCCTATTCGGTCCTCTACCCCGCCAAGGCGCTCGCGCCGATCTCGCCGCTGCTGGCGCTGCCCGAAGTCGCCGATCCGTCCAAGTGGTGGCAGGGCCGGCACCGCTACGTCGACGCCGAGCAGAAATACATTTTCGCCTTCGTCGGCAGCGGCAGCGCGGTCGAGATCCGCTACAACACCAAGCTCGTCCAGCCGCGGGAATTTGCCAGCTACTGGGATCTCCTCCATTCCAAATGGAAGGGAAAAATCGCCGGCACCGACCCGCGCATCGGCGGGATGGACAGCCTGGTCGTCGTTTTTTACTACCATCCCGGCCTCGGCCCCGACTTCATGCGCCGGCTCTACGGCGACATGGACGTGACGCTTTCGCGCGACTACCGGCAGCCGATCGATTGGCTCGCGTCGGGAAAATTTTCGCTCTGCATGCCGTGCAACAGCCGCGAGTCGCGAAAGGCGATGAAGCAGGGGCTGCCGATCGGCGAGATCGTCGACTTGAAGGAGGCCGGCAACTTGACCTCCGGCGGCGGCACGGTGAGCTTCATCGACAAGGCGCCGCATCCCAACGCGGCGAAGGTCTTCGTCAACTGGCTCCTCTCGCGGGAAGGCCAGCTCGAGTTTCAGAAACGCGACGGCTCGGATTCGCTCCGCATCGACATCGCGAAGGAGAGCGTCCTCCCCGAAAACCGCCGGCGCGACGGCGTCGAGTACTTCAACGGCGACGACCCGAAGTTCTCCGACCGCCGCCCGGCGGACAAATTATTGAACGAAATACTCGGCAAGGCGGGGAAGTGAGGCGAAGGTCCCGATGGAAGGCTCGTCTAATTGTACAGAAAGGAAGCGGCCATGAAGAGACCGGGCACAATCGTGTTCCTTTACAATGCCATGCGTCGAATTATCCTTGCTCTGTTCTTTGCTCTTTTATTGTTGAGGTCCGATCTCCACGCTCAGACGCCCTTTTATCAGGGGAAAACGGTTACCATCTTGGTGGGGAGCTCGGCCGGCAGCGCCTATGACTTGTATGGGCGCCTCCTAGGGGCGCACCTGGGCAAACATCTTTCGGGAAACCCGAACATCGTTGTACAGAACATGCCCGGGGCGGGCTCCGCCATCGCGGCCAACTTTGTTTATAACGTGGCCAAACCCGACGGCCTCACCCTCGGCTCGATCAATCCGGCGCTGTATTTCAATCAGCTTGCGGGCGCAAAGGAGGTTCAGTTCGACTGGGGCAAGTTCGCCTGGATCGGCAGCCCCGATAAGTCCGAGCATGTGCTCTACATGCGGACCGACACGCCGTTTAAAACGATCCAAGATGTGCGTAGAGCCGCCAATCCTCCCAAGTGCGCGGCTACGGGAACCGGCACCACGGGCCACTACTTTCCACGGCTTTTGGAGGAAACCATCGGCACGAAATTTAACCTCGTCTTGGGCTATCCGGGCGGGCCGGAGATGGACTTGGCGGTGGAGCGAAACGAGGTCCAGTGCCGCGCGTTTACCGTCGCCGCCTGGTTTACCGGCGAGATCTACCATAACTGGCGTAAGAACGGATTCGCCCGCGTACTCGTTCAAAGCGACAAGAAGCGCGACCCGAGATTGGGGGATGTTCCCACGCTCCCGGAGCTCATGGATGAGTTTAAGACGCCGGAAACGGCCCGTCGGGTGGCCGCCGTCATCCTGGCATCCAACGAGTTCGGCCGCCCCTACGTGGCGCCTCCGGCCACACCGCCGGAGCGGGTCAAAGTTCTCCGCGAAGCCTTCATGAAAATGCTGACCGACGCCGATTTCTTGGCCGAAGCCAAAAAGAAAAAATTGGACATAGAACCCACGAGCGCGGAGGAGATGGAGACCTTAGCGAAACGAGTGATCGTCCAGCCCGCCGAGGTGATCGACCGGATGAAAAAAATATTGGGCATGTAGTTGTTGGAGCTGAACATGCCCGAAAACCGCCGGCGCGACGGCGTCGAGTATTTCAGAAACGTGGTAAACGTCGAGCAGCGTCGAAATGGCGCACGACGCTGCGCGACGAAGCGCGGAGTTCAAGAAACCTGACGCCGGCCGTTCTTCGAGCGAATGTCAGGATTCAAATATGATGCGGCAAGCGGCGCTCGGAATTGCGGA
>DATDFN010000038.1:0-29404 GCA_036522615.1 Binatia bacterium
GGCCGAACCTGCCGCTGCTGAGCCGTCTCGCGGAGGAGACCGGCGGCGAGATGCTGCGCGCCGACCAATGGGAACAGGGCATCAAGCGGCAGGTTCGGCCTGAGCTCGTGATATTCGCGCGGATACGGCACGACGAAGGGAACCGTTCCAATCGTCGCAGGCGTCCCGCCGCTCCTGTCTTCGTGCAGCGTCAGCAGATACGCGCCGCGCTGGCTCGCGCTCAAGCGTCCCTCGTAGCGGCCCGGCGCCGTCTGCCGGAGCGGCGCGACGGCAGTTGCGCGATCCGAGGCCGTCACATTCGCTTTGAGGTTCAATCCGTCGACGAAGGTTCCGTTCGCGTTGATGATATCGACCACCGCCTTCACTTGGTCGCCTTCCTGGCGGATGTCGGCGGTGACGCGACCCGGGGCCGGCGCACGCTGCGCGCTGCGCCCGAGCTGCCCCGCCCATTGGGGAAAATCGCGCCACGCGATCCATTCCCGTCCCCAGCGTCCGGTCAGATCGGAAGTGAAAGCGACCACCTTGCCCAGCCCGAGCCGCCAAGACACGAGCAGCGGGTCGTCGCCCGCCTGCATGAGCAGTTCCGATTGCGGCTTGGGATGCGTGAGCACGTAGCCGAGCAGCGGCGGTACGCGCTCCGGCGCGATGCCTTTCAGCGCGCCGAGCGCCGCATTTATTTTCGGCCGGACGCTTTTCTCGACCAGAAGATCGCGCGAGACGAGCAGCGTCTCGGTGGTAAAAATCTGCGGCACCGTCAGCGGATCGACCGCGGCGTAGCCGCGCCCCTTGCCGTCGCGCGCGATCGACGCCATGAGCGATAGGTCCGCGTCCTCGCCGATCGCCACGGTCGAGACCGTGATTCCCTCGCGCGCCATTTTTCCTACGAGCGCCGGGAAGTCCGCCTTGTCGGTGAGGCCGTCGGAGAGCACGAGGACATGTTTGATCGACGCCTCTTTGGCGGCGAGCGCGCGCTCGGCTTCGACCACGGCTTTGTACATATCGGTGCCGCCGTCGGATTGGATCTCCGCGAGTCGGTCCGAGATCCATTCGCCTTTTCCGACGGCGCGGAAAGGCAAAAGCCAGGTCCAACTCGCGTCGAACGTCAAAATGCCGACTTGGTCGCGCGGGTTGAGCAGATCGGCGGCGGCTAGCGCGGCGGATTTCGCCAGGTCGAGCTTGGTCGCACCCTCCGGGCCCGACGCCATGCTGCCGGACTTGTCGAGCACGAAGAGCAGCGCGACGTGGGGCATCTCGATGCGCGTCGGCGGGCGCATCTCGACCGGCAGGATGCGCTCGAGCGGCGTGCGGTAGTAGCCGCCGGCGCCGTAGCTCTGCGGTCCGCCGATCACGACGAGGCCGCCGCCCAGATCGCGCACATACGTCTCGATCGTTTCCATCTTCGCCTGGGTCAGGCGATAAGCCGGAACGTTATCGAGCACGACGAGATCGAACGACGCGATATCGCTCAGCGTGAGAGGGCTTCGCTCCGGCGTCGACTCGACGACCGCATAGCCCTGCGCCGTCAGCGCCGCGGCGAACGCAAGACGCGCAGCGGGCGACGAATGGATGTAGAGCACGCGCGGCGGCCCTTTGATGTCGATCACGCCCTGCAGCCGATTGTTCTCCGCGAGGGTGTCGGCCGCCGATTCGACCCACAGCTCATATGCGTGCGTGCCCGGCTCAGCGAGAGTTTCCTTGAACGCGAGCCAGTTCGCGCCCGGGTGGAGCGCGAGCGACTCTTCTCGCCGAATGACGCCGTCGCGCACAAGCTTCACGCGTGCATCCGCGGCGGCGAGGCTTTCGATCGAACCTTTGAGCTCGAAAGTCGCGCCGCTCTCCGCCTGCTGCGGCACGAGGAAGTCGCTCACGTAGACCTCGTTCTTGCCGCCCGCGAGGCTCACGGGCAGGACGGACACGGCGATTCCGCGCGAGCGCAGCAGCGGCAGCGCGCGCCCCGCTTCGCCGCGCGTCTCGTTGCCGTCGGAGATCAGCAAAATTTTCCCCTCGCGTCCGGCGCCGATCTGCGCCGCGGGCGCCTCGAGCGCCGCCTCGATATCGGTGTCTTCCCGGCCGACTTGGGGAGAAAAATCCGCCGTCGGCGGATCGCGGCGCGGGAAAAATTCCCACGAAGGCTGGCGGCCGAAGAAAAGGAGCCCGGTGCGGGTATCGCTCGCCTGCTGCCGCCGCACCTCCTGCAATATTTCCAGCGCTTTTTCTTTTCCCGCCTGTCCCACACTGCGAGACGCGTCGACAGCGAGCACCACGTCGAGCGCCTGCGCCGCGTAAAAGAGTTTCGGGTTCCACAACGCGAGCAACACCGCCGCGGCCGCGGCGAAGCGCAGAGCGAGTGGATAGAATGCGGCGCCGCCGCGGAAAACCAGCCACGCTTCGAACACGAGCGCTGCGGTTGTAAGGAGCAAAAGAAACGGCCAAAGCGAGAGACCCGCCTCGACGGTGTCGGCGGCGCTCTTCGTGCTTTGCGCCTGGCCGGCGACACCGGGCCCGACCCGCGGACGGATGTCCGATTCCGTCTCGCTCAGGAGATTGACCGCGAACTGCCCGGAGCCGCTGGGCGTCTTGTAAGTGTAAACTCCCGCCTCGGTCGTTTCGGTAAACGATATCGGACTGGCCGCGGCGCGAAGCGTCTCGCGCACACCCGACGGGCTCGCCACCTCGACCCGATCGTCCGCGGCGGCGAGCTGGATCGCGTACGGCTTTCCGGCCTCGACGCGCGCGCCGGGAAACTCCGCCCCGCGCGGTCGGAACCATTCGAACGCGTTGCTAAAAAGAACCGGGAAGGCGACGCGCCAGGGCAGATCGGAAGCCAGCAGGTCGAAGCCGATCACGAGCGCCTTGAGCCGCGGCTGTTCGACGGTGAAAATCAGCGGCCCCTCCTGGGACCGCGCCAGCACCGACGCGCCGCTCGCCGGCACGAGACGGAGCGCTTCTTTTAACGAAAGATCGCTCAGGCTCACGCTGTCCGCCACCGGGTGCCGCGCCGCCGCCGGCAAGAGCCGCGGGCTGGCAACTCTGCCGCGCGCCTCGAACGGCTTCGGCGCGGCGTTGATCAAGATAAAATTGCCGTCGCCGAGCGCCGGCGGCGCGACGCCGTCGAGAATGACGGCGTCGTACTGCTGGAATGTTTCGGGGCTTACGCGGTCGGCATGAGTGACCTGTAGATAAGACAGCGAGCGAAACAGCCGGTCGAGATAAGGATTGCCGCGTCCGACGTACAGCAGCCGCAGCGGAGCCGCGCTCTTAACGGCCAGATAGGCGCGATTGTCGGTGGCGAAGTCGTCGGCGATTTCCAGCCGTGCTTCGAGCCGATCGGGCAGCGTCCCCGCATGAGAATAGGTGAAAACCCGCGTCTGGCCCGCGTCGACCTCGATCGTCTGCCGCGACCAAACTTTCTCTCCGGTGAGACTGAGCGGCGCGGCGATCGGATGGGAGGTAAAATTCTTGACCGCGACCAGCGCCTCATGACGGTCCGCTTCGCCGGGCAGGCGGCGCAGCTCGAAGCCCGTGATGCCGACGTTCTCGCCGCCCGCGCCGACGCGCGCGAGCGCGAGGTGCCCCGAGCTCCACGGCAGATCCTCGGCGCCTTCGAACGCGCCGTCGGTCACAACAACGACGCGATCGCCGCCGCCGCGCTTCAAGAACGAATGGGCGAAGAGCACCGCATCCTTTACCGGCGCCGCGCTGTCGGTCGCCCGCGCCGAGCGCGCGACCGCGCGGAGCCGCGCGGCGTCTTCCGTCCAGGTCGAAAGGATCTGCGGACGCGGCCCCGCGCCGATGATCATCATGCTGCCGCCGGAAGACAGCGCGTCGATCAACTTCAACAGTTCGGCGCGCGCGTCGTCGAAGCGGCTGCCGCTGCGGCCCCTCGCCTTCATGCTCGCGCTCTGATCGAGCACGACGATCGTGTCTCCCGCCCGGCCGCCGAGCGACGTCACGCGCGGATCGGCGAGCGCCGCGATCAACGCGACCGCGGCGAGGAGCTGCAGCAGCAGCGCAAGATTTTTTTTCAGCAGACGGCCGAGCCACTGGCCCATCTGCCGCTCCTTGAGAACCCGCTCCCAGATAAAAAGCGTGGTAGTTCCAACGCGGACGCCGCGCGGCCGCAGGCTATGGAGAATGATGATCGCCGGAACGGCGGCGAAAAGAAGAAACAGCGCGGATGGGAAACCCCAGCTCATCGACAAAACCGGTCGCCTTAAAAATTCATCGGATTATTTGACTGAGCGCCCTTCGCGAAGCGTCAACAGAACGAACTCGTCGAAAGGAATCGAGGTGCGCGCGCGGAGGTAATCGACGCCGCGGCCGCGGCAAAACGATTCGATCTCGGCGCAATAGCCTTCGAGCTCGGCCTGAAAGCGCGCGAGCAGCGCCGCGTCGAGGAATAGCCTGCGTTCGTGCCGGCTCTCGACGTCGAAGAGCGACAGGTCGCCGCGCGCGGCGGGCGCGAGCTCGCCGTCGTCCAAAACGTGAACGACGAGTAGATCGTGGCGCTGCGCGAGCAGCGCTTCGAGCCCCGCGCGCCACCCGCGCGGGTCGAAGAGATCGCTCAAGAGAACCACCAGACCGGGGCGCGGGAAAAGCCGCGTGAACGAGCGTATCGATGCGCTGAAGGCGGTCTCGCCGCCGCTGGAAAGATGCGAGAGAAAACTGAAGAGCGAAAGAATCTGTTTTTTCCCGCGGCCCAAGGAAAGAGGCGCGATCACATCTTCGGAAAAGCCGGCGCCGCCGACTTTATCGAGGTTCTTGAGCCCGATGTAGCCGAGCGCGGCGGCGACCTTTTTCGCGTATTCGAGCTTCGGCGGATTTCCCTCCGCCATCGAGCGGCTCGCGTCGACGAGCAGATAGATGTTCATCTCCTCCTCGGCCGTGAAGAGCTTGAGCCAGAGGCGGTCGAGGCGGCGATAGATGTTCCAGTCGACGTATCTCAAGTCGTCACCGCCCTGGTATTTTCGATAGTCGGAGAATTCCAGGCTGAAGCCGCGGCGCGCGGACGGATGCTCGCCTTTGGCGGGCGACCATGCGAGCCGCTTGGCGACGAGGCGCAGCCGCTCGACCTTGCGGAGAAAATCTGGCTCGAGGAAAATCGGCGAAGATTCCATAAACGCTGCGCGCCGGAAGATTTTTACGCCTCGATCTCCGGGACGGCGGCGACGACTTCGGCGACGATTTGCTCCGCCGTTACGCCTTCCGCTTCGCCTTCGAGGTTTAAAATGATGCGATGGCGCAGGCTTTGCGGCGCGACAGCGCGGATGTCCTCGAAAGAGACGTTCGGCCGCTCGGCCAGCAGCGCGCGCGCCTTCGCGGCGAGGACGAGACTCTGCAACCCGCGCGGGCTCGCACCATAGAGGACATATTTCTCCGCCGACCCCTCGCGGCCGTTCTTGTGCGGGTGCGTCGCAAGGATCAGCCGCGCCGCGTAATCTTTGACGGCAGCCGCGATCGGCACCTCGCGGACCCAATCGCGAATCTTCAGAATCGACTCGCCGTCGAGCACGCGGTTGAGCTCCGCGGGCGACGGGCTCGTCGTCAAATCGGCGATGCGCGCAAGCTCCGCCCGCCCCGGGTACTCGAGCAGCAGCTTGAAGAAAAACCGGTCCACCTGCGCTTCGGGAAGTGGATAGGTGCCTTCCATCTCGATGGGATTCTGCGTCGCCAGCACCATGAACGGGCTCTCCAGCCGGTGCCCCTTGCCGGCCACAGTCACACTCTGCTCCTGCATCGCTTCGAGCAGCGCCGACTGCGTCTTCGGCGTGGCGCGGTTGATCTCGTCGGCGAGCACGATGTGCGCGAAGATCGGCCCGCGCTGGAAGTCGAAGATTTTCTTTCCCGCGGCGTCTTCGGTGAGCATCTGCGTGCCCGTGATGTCTGCGGGCATGAGGTCGGGCGTGAACTGGATGCGCGAGAACGAGAGATTGAGCGCCGCGGCGAGGCTCCGCACCATCAGCGTCTTGCCCAAGCCGGGCACGCCTTCGAGCAGGCAGTGGCCGCCGCAAACGAGCGAGATGAAAACCTGCTCGATCAGCGCGTCATGACCGACAACGACGCGCGCGAGCTCCGCTTTGATGGCTGCGTAGGATTTGCGCGCGCCCGCCATCCGTTCCGGCACTTCCGCTGATGCTTCCATCGAGCCTCCTAAATCCAACTATCAGTTGTCAGCGCTCAGCTACGAGCCGAGAGGTCTTTGCTGAGCTGAACGCTGATCGTTTTCCAGCTATTTTTTCTCCGCACCCAGCGACGAGAAATACTGCTTCACGGTCTCTTTGAGCGCCGGCGGAATTTTTTCCGCTGCCAGTTCCTCTTCCATCTGCCTGCGGTACGACGCCGGGGCGTCCTGCTCAGGAATCTTGCTTTCGCCGGCCTTCGTTTCACTTCTCCATGTCACGCCGCTGCTGGCGCCCGGGTTGAGCGCGCCGGTTATTCGCGTCGATGCTCCGGAGGTCGCGACCGGCGCCTGCGCCGGCTGGCCTTTCATGCCGGGCTCGTCTCCCGGAAGCTCGCCTTTGCCGCCGCTTTTGTCACCCTCGGCGGAGCGATCCTGCGCCGCGCGGCCGGGAATCCGCGCCTCTGTGGGCGTGTCGCCGCCTTCCTGTCCTCGCGTGAGCATCGAAAGAAACTGCTGCACGTCGGCGCGGGCGCGCTGATCCAACTCGTTTGCCGCCTGCTGCTCGAGGCTGTCGAGCAGTTTTCGCAGCTCGCCCGGCCCCATGTTTTCCATGGCGCCTCCCGCGCGCTTCAAAGCTTCGCCGAGCCGCGGCAGAGATTGAAGCCGGTCGAGAAACTCCTTTTCTTGCATCGTCGGAGCCGGACGCAACCGGGTCTTCGCCGTCTCCAGCTCGGCCCGCAGCGCCGCCAGCTCTTCCCGTGTATATCCTCCGAGATCGAACTCGCCCGGCGGCGGCACGGGCACGTCGAGGCGCTTTTCGACGGCGGCAACGCCTTGGCGGAACTGTTCCTCGCTTGTTTTCTCGACGAGCCGTTCCTGCGCCAGCGCCTTCAGCGCGCGGGCGAGCTTGAGCGTCTCTGCGAGCTTCTGGGCCTCGGACTTCTGCTCAAGATCCTGCGCAAACTCTTTGAGCTTTTCGGCCGGCGAAGCCGGATTCGCCGTCGTACCCGAACCGCTGCCGACGCCCAGCCAGACAAGCGCGAGCCAAAGCGCAATGAGCGCCGGAGCCGCGAGCGTGGGCCATGACCATTCGCGTTTGAACAATGTCCGGATATGAACACTCTTAAGCCTTTCGGCGGCTTCAGTCAGCAGGTAGCGCTCGGCCGTGCTGACGTCTTGTTTTTCGACGATCTCTGCGGCGGTCAACGCGCGCGCGTCGAGGTGAAGCGCCCGGTCGAGCGCAAAGACGGCGCAGAGCGAATCTATCGGCCGCCATCGTCGAATGTAAAAAAAGCCCGCGGCAACAAGCGCGAACGCCGCGGCCGGGTAATAAACCGGACTCACGCGCGCGAGAAGACCGCGGAACGGCAGCAGCAGGAGCGCGGCGAGGAAGGCGTATGCGAGCGCCTCGAGCAGGACTTTTTCTATTCGCTTGGTCCGCTCCCAGGCGATCAACTCGGAAAATTTTTCTCGCAGTGCGGCGTCGTCTTGGCTCAAGAGCTCAGCTCCCTTCTGAGCGCCCGATAATAGATCCAAGCGCCGGCGCCGAGAAGCAATAAATGGAACGTGAAATGTGCCGTGCCGGCGGACCAGCGCCGGCCCCACAAGAGCAGCGGCGCCATGTCCTTGTCGCCGAGATAACCGAGCATATATCCGACCGGGTTCAGCGGGATGTACACGACCGCCGTGGCAATCATGACGGAAAGAAAGAACGCGCGAACGAAGACCTGGCGGATCTCGAGCTTACGCTCCCAGGCGGCGAGCGCGGTCAATCCCCAAACGCCGTAAACCAAGGCATAGAAGAAAAGCAGCAGCAGAACCGCGGTCAGCACACGGCCGGGAACGCGCGCGATCGCCGCCGCCCAGACGAGCAGCGGCGCGGCGAGGAGCACCAGGATGCCGACCTCGAGACAGAGGAGTGAGATGTGGTCTTTGGCGATTTCGGCCGGCGTCAGTTTCTGCTCCGTCAGCCGCCGGCGCAACGAAACGAAGCGCCAGGGAGCGAACTCCTGATTCGCGAGCCGCAGGGCGAAATACGTGGTCAGGATCATCGCCGATACCGAGGAGATAGTAAAGAAGGCTGCCGGGGCGATCCAAACCTGCGCGTCGAGCGCCGGCAAAAACAGTGCGAGGAATACCACCGGCGCGAGCAGCACAAGCAGATAGAAATAGGCGGCGAACCCGTGCCCTTCGGCGATATGGACCTCGACCCCTTCGCGAAACAGCGCGCCGGCTTTCATTCCTCCTCCTCGCCGGCGGGAAACGCGGCGCGAAAAAATGCATAATCGCGCTCCCGAACTTTACCGTCGGCGACCGTCACGCCGCGCGGCGCGGTTTGAAGCCAGCCGAAAAACAGTCCCGCGCCGGTCCACGCGTTCGTTTGCTCCTGCGGAAAATAGGAATAGCGCAGCAAAAGCTCGCGCACCGGGTCTTTGAAATGCACATCGCGCAGGCCCGCGCGGTACGCGCGCCCGCCGGCGGCCGCCGGATCGCCGGCGCTAGCGGGCAACTCCCGGACGCGTTTCCGTCCGGCGGGGATATCGCCGAGAGAGACGATTTGCCCGGTCACGATCGCCCAGCAATCGGTAAGATCCTGCGCGCTGTCGTTCGACACCTTGATGAGCCGGCGCTCCGCCTCGGTCGCGAGCTCGACGCGCACCGGCAGCCGCGTTACGGAGCGCATGCGAAACAGGCGGTAATCCCAGGCCTTGAGCGCCATGCGGAGCCGCGGCCGGCCGCCTTCGTCCTCGACTGTGACGCTGTTCTCTTCGGCGACCGCCGAACGCCGCGGCAGCGGGTCAAAATCGGTCCAGCCCTTTTCCACGAATACATCGTAGTCGCGTCTGATCGTCGAGAAAAGGGCGGCATTGGAGCTTGCCTCGACCTCGCCGCCGCTGAGCGAATCCAGCAGCGTCGAGGTAACGAGCACACCGTCCGGGATTCCGTCGCCGCGGGAAAAATAGATATAGCCGACGGTCGAGGCAAAAAAGACCAGGCTCAGAAAACCGATGCCGAGCGAGCGCGGCACGAGCCGGCGGCGATCCCAGCACCAGGTCAACGCACCCAAGGCGAGAAGATAACCGACAATCCACCCGGCGAACGCGCCGACGGGCAAATACATCGAAGACACGGCGCGATTCAGCAGCAATTGCGAGAATACCGCGTCGTCCCACGCGGCAGCCGGCGCGCTGGAGATCCCTGCGGGCGCGGCCGTGAGATCCTTTAGCAGGCGCGCAACGCCGTCCCAGCGGGAGAATGGCGGCCGGCCGAGGTCGACGGCGAGATAAACGATTTTTCCCTTGCCGCGTTCCGCCTCGACGACGATGGGACTGCCGTGCTCCGATACGACCGCCCTGCCGTCGGTAACGGCCGCGTCCTGGACTTCGACGGCGCCGAACGGCGGCGCGCCGTAGCGCTTTTCCATCTCCGGCAGCGCAGCGAAACGCTTAAGACCGGAAACTCTCACCGGCAAGAGTCGGCTGAGCGCCGCTTCCTGGTAAAGCGCATAGCGCAGGCTGCCCAGCGCGACGATCTTCCCGCCGTTCGTGAGCCAGGTTTCGAGCGCGGCGTTCTGCGCGCCGGAGATTTCCCGCAGCGAAGGCTCGTAGAGCACAACCGCCGCGACGCCGGCGTAGGCGCGCGGGTCCGAAGGAAGCTCTTCGGGTGAGATCGCGACGAGCGGATTCGCGGGGGTCGAGAGGCCGGGAAGAATCGAGAAGTCGCTTTCGGTGAGCAGCAAAATGACTGGGGAGGGAACGAAATGGCGCCGGAGGTCGATCTCTTGGGTCACGGTCGCGCCGGGACCGTGAAAGCTGACGACGAGCGGCCGGCTGACCGATCCCGGGTCGATGGTGAAGGCCGCGCTTTTACGCCCCGCGGCGCCGATGAGGAGCGTCCGGCGGTGGTGCATTGGGAACGAGCCGATTCCCTTCGCCCCGCCCCCTTTCCAGACCGTCGCTTCGACGGTTCCCTCGACGGGCGGGCCGGTGTTTGCGACTTCGACCCTGATCGGAAACGGCCGGCCGAGCTGGAAAACGCCGTGATAGCCTATCGTGACAGTTAAGGTTATTTCCGCCGCGCGCGCCGGCGACGGGAGCAGCAGGAGAAGTTGCGCGATGAGAGCAGCCTTTACGATCCCTGCGGACATGACTGCCTCGGGCTGGCGAGCTGAAAAAAGCTTACTCTTTAAATTCCACGCTGAGAATCTCAAACGTGCGCGCCCCGGCGGGCGTGCGCACCTCGGCCTCGTCGCCTTCGGATTTACCGATGAGAGCGCGCGCGATCGGCGAGCTGATGGAGATTTTGCCATTTTTAGGCTCCGCCTCATGGTCGCCCACTATCTGGTACACCACCTTATCCCCGTTTTCGTCAACGAGCGAGACCGTCGCGCCGAAGACCACCTTTTCGCCCGACAGCTTGGAGACCTCGATCACCTGCGCGCGCGCCATTTTGTCCTCGATCTCACGGATCTGGACATCGAGCAGCGACTGTCTTTCCTTGGCGGCGTGGAACTCCGCGTTCTCGGACAGATCGCCGTGATCGCGGGCTTCCTCGATCTCGCGCACGACCTTCGGACGCTCGACGCTTTTCAGCCGCTTCAGCTCCTCCATCAAGGTCTGGTAACCCTTTTGCGTCATCGGCACGCGCGCATCCGAAGTTGCCATAGTCGCTCTCCTCTAAAAACAAAAACCTCCCGGACTGCCGGGAGGCTCGAAGTCGGAAAGAATCAAACTACAGATAGTCTACCATCCGGCACGGGGAAAGCAACCGAATTTTTTAGGCCTTATTAGGGAGTGACGGTGATCTTCTTGGAGACTTTGGTGTTGTTGCCCTCGTTCGTACCCTCGTCCACGGCATTGCCGTCGTCGGCGACGGCAATGATGTAGTAGGTGCCGGGCGTGGTGAGCGCGGGGATAATGAGCGGCGTCGGCCCGGTGCTCGTCCCTTTCGCCGACAAACCCCCGGCGATTAGACGGCCGCCAAGGAATACGTCTCCACCGAAACTTTTATCCGTGGATAAATAGAATGCGGTCGTGAAAGCCGGGGTAGTTGCAGGCGCGACCGGAACCGACTGCTTGTTGGACGTTGTATCTGTAACGTTAATCAAGCCGCCTACCGCAACGGTCGTAACGTCCAACGTGATTTTTTTCACGGTCAAGTCCGGCAGCAGCACGTTGGTCTTCACCGTGCTGCTATCGCTGTTGGGACTTGTGTCGGTGTCGTCGGATGTAACCGTTGCCGTGAATATCAATTGGCCGGTCGTTGACGGCGCGGTGAATGTAATCGTGAAGGTCGCGACGGCGCCTTTCGCGAGCGCGCCGATAACGCATTGCACGGTGGCATCGCAGCCTAGTGAAGGGACAAACGTCGCGCCGGCCGGAAGCGGCGCATCCACGACCACGCCCGTCGCCGCGTCCGGCCCCTTGTTTGTGACCGTCACCGTGTAAACGATGTTATCGCCCGGCGATACCACCTTGGTCGTCGTGGTCATCTTTATGGTGAGGTCGAGACATACCGTCACACAGAGCTTCGCGACGAAGGCGTCGACGCCGCCGTTCTGCGACGTATCCGGACCGCTTTTCGTCGTAAAGCGGGTAATCGAGCCGACCGGAGCGGCGTCCGATTCGCCGGCGAGGAATACTCCACCTTTGTCGTCGGCGGCGATCGCGTGCACGCGGTCGTCGCCCGGGCCGCCGATGAAGCCCGCCGAGACGAGCGTCGCGCCGTCGGTCTCGACGACGGCGACAAAGCCGTCGACACCGCCGTTTGCCGTGGTATCCGGACCGGTCTTGTCGGGAAACGTCGTCTGATCGGAGCTCGTCTCGCCGGCGACGAACGCCTGGCACGGCGATACGCAATGCGGCGCGATCGCGATGGCGTTCGCGCGGTCGTCGCCGTCGCCGCCGATGAAAGTCGCGTAGTCGAGATCCCCGCCGTCGGCGCTGACGCGTGCGACGAAGGCGTCGAAAAGTCCGTTCTGAACCTTGTCGAATCCGGCGAGGCTGTTGAAGCCGTTGCCGTCGGGGAAAGTCGTCTCGCTGGAATTCGTCTCGCCGGCGACGTAAGCCTTACCGGCGGAATCCGCGGCGATGCCGTTGACCCGATCGGTGCCGCTGCCGCCGATGTAAGTAGCGTACTCCAGACCCGAGCCGTCGGACGTGACTTTCGCGACGAAGCCGTCGATGCCGCCGTTATGCGTCTCATCGAACGCGCCCGTCGTGGCGGGGAAGCTCACCTCCGACGAGGCTGTCTCGCCGGCGACGTAGGCGGCGCAAGGGGCCAGGCAGCTCGGCTCGAGCGCGATCGCGTTGCCGCGGTCGTCGCCGGCGCCGCCGATGAAGCCGGCGTAATCGAGCGCGTCGCCGGCAGGCGCAAGCCGGGCGACAAATGCGTCGAGGCTGCCGTTTTGCGTGAGATCGGGTCCGACGGTCACCGGGAACGGATTGGGCGAAGAGGTCTGCGTCGAGCCGGTCTCGCCGGTGATGTATGCGCCGCCGCTACCGTCCACGGCGATACCTTTGCCGCGGTCGGTGCCTGAGCCGCCGAAAAACGTCGCGTACAAGAGATCGGTTCCGTCTTCTTTTACCTTGACCACAAAAGCGTCGATGCCGCCATTCGATGTCTCGTTGAATGCGCCCGTGGTCACGGGAAAAGTCGTCTCGTCCGAATCGGTCTCGCCGGTGATATACACGGCGCACGGCGCACAGCCCTGCTCGAGCGCGATCGCGTTGCCGCGATCGTCGCCGTCGCCGCCTATGAAGGTAGCGAAGACGAGTCCCGTGCCGTCGGCTTTTACCTTCGCGACGAAGGCATCGACGCCGCCGTTTTGCGTGCGGTCGAACGATCCTGTCGTGTCGGGAAAAGTCGTCTGGTCGGACGCGGTCTCGCCGGTGACGTAGGCGGCGCCGTCGCTGTCGACGGCGATGCCGTTGGCGCGGTCGTCGCCGGCCCCGCCGATGAAACCGGCATAGATGAGAATCGCCGGGTCGAGAACGAGCGGCTTGGTCCTGTCATATGCGCCTACGCGGAAACCGTAGGCGCCGGGCTGCGCGTCCAGTCGGTACGCCATCGGGACTGTCACAGGCCGGCCGCCGCTCTCCTGATAGGCGTACGGCTTGTCGTCGCGAAACGTCCCGGCGGGCGTCGCGATTTCCAATTCGCCGTCTGTGATTGTGACCGACGATACGCCGCTATACGCGAGCCGGATTTGCCGCGGATCGGCGCCCGGCTTGACGACGAACTCGTATTTCAGCCGGTCGCTCGTGCCGGAGTAAACCAAATCGATACCCGGCCAGAGATCGGCATAGACGATCTTCGCATAGCTTCTAAGGCCGGCCTTCCATCGCTCCCGGGGCCCTTTCAGGTAGCTGACGATCGCGGGCGTCTGCTCCTCGGCGCTCGGCCTGGTCGGCGCGGCGTTGAGGAAATCGAGCTTCAGCAGCCACGGTTCCGGCGGCGTATTTTCATACGCCGCGCGCACGAGCATTTCGGATTTTTCCTTGGCGCGAGGCGAGAGAACGAAGGCGATTCCGGTCGATGTGAAATAGAGCGCCTTGTCTTTGCCGTGGAGATAATAAACCGCGCGTGAGTCGACCTGCCCGCGGTTCTCGACAAAATATAGCGGCATCTGTCCAAAGGCTCGCAGGCGGGAAGCGGCGGGTTTCGGCAGGTCTGAAATCCGGTTAACCGGAGCCTGATTATATGCGGTGGCGCATCCGGCCAGCAACGCGAAGAGCGCCGACGGAAAAAAAGGGAAAAGCCGGATTATTGTGGAAAGCAATGACCTAGGAGCGCTTACCCGGACCAAAAACGTGGCACGAAACTGCATGGCCGTCGGCGGATTCTAACTCAGGTTCGATCTTGTCGCAAACATCTTCGCGATAAGCGCAGCGCGGATGGAAGCTGCAGCCGGAAGGCGGATTGACCGGGCTCGGCACGTCGCCCTGCAGCATGATGCGCTCTTTCTTGCGCTCGGGGTCGGGCAGCGGCACGGCGGAAAGCAGCGCGCGCGTGTAGGGGTGCTTGGCGTCGTAGTAGATCTTTTCGCTCGGCGCGATCTCGACGATCTTCCCCAGATACATGATCGCCACACGGTGGCTCAAATGCTCGACAACCCGGAGGTCGTGCGAGATGAAGAAATAGGTGAGATGCATTTTCTGCTGCAGCTCCTGCAGCAAATTGATGATCTGCGCCTGGATGGAGACGTCGAGCGAAGAGACCGGCTCGTCGGCAACGATGAAGCGCGGATTGACGGCCAGCGCGCGCGCGATGCCGATGCGCTGGCGCTGTCCGCCGCTGAACTCGTGCGGATAGCGGTCGTAGTGGTCCTCGCGCAGCCCGACCTGGTGCAGCAGCTCCATGACACGCTCGCGCTTCTGCCGCCCGCGCGCGAGCTTGTGGATCTCCAATCCCTCGCCCACGATCTCGCCCACGCGCATGCGCGGATTCAGCGACGCGTAAGGGTCTTGAAAGATGATCTGCATCTCGCGGCGCATCTGCCGCAGCTCGCGGGAGGAGAGCTTCAGCAGATCCTTCCCCTCGAAGCGAACCTCGCCGGCGGTCGGCTCGATCAGACGCAGGATCGTCCTGCCGAGCGTCGATTTGCCGCAGCCGGATTCGCCGACGATGCCCAGCGTCTCCCCTTCCTCGACCGTCAGGTCGACGCCGTCGACGGCGCGGACCTCGCCCTTATGCGACGAGAACAGGCCGCCGCCCACGGGAAAATATTTTTTCAGGTTACGGATTTCGAGCAGGCTCATCGTTATATCGCCGCCGGCGCTTCCGCCGTCTGGTAGCCTTCGGCGCTGGGTCCGGGAAAATAACACGCGGCCCAATGGCCCGGTTCCAGCTCCGTCAACTCAGGCTGGACGCCCGCGCAGACCTCGCGGGCCCGTGGGCAGCGGTCGCGGAACCGGCAGCCGCTCGGCAGGTCGAGCGGGCTCGGCACCACCCCCGGAATCGCCGCGAGCCGCTTCTTTTTGTGTCCGCTCGCGCCGGGCAGCGAATTCAGCAGCCCGACGGTGTAGGGATGCAGCGGACGGCGAAAAATCTCGCGCGCGCTCGCGCGCTCGACGATGACGCCGCCGTACATGATCGCGACCTCATCGGCGCGCTCGGCCACGACGCCCAGATCGTGCGTGATGAGGAGCAGCGCCATGCCGAGCTTCTGCTTGAGCTCCCCGATCAGCTCCAATATCTGCGCCTGAATCGTCACGTCGAGGGCGGTCGTGGGCTCGTCGGCGATGAGCAGGCTCGGGTTGCACGAGAGCGCCATCGCGATCATCACGCGCTGGCGCATGCCGCCGGAGAGCTGGTGCGGATAGGAATCGACGCGAGACTCGGGATCGGCGATGCGCACGAGCCGGAGCATCTCGATGGTTTTTTCCCTCGCCTCGCGCCGGCCGACCTTCTGGTGCAGGCGCACCGCCTCGCCGATCTGGTCGCCGACGGTAAAGACCGGATTGAGGGAGGTCATCGGCTCCTGGAAGATCATCGAGATCTCGTTGCCGCGCATCTTGCGCATCGATTCGTTGTCAAGTTTTAGCAGATCGCGCCCCTTGTAAAGGATCTCGCCGCCGACGATCTTTCCCGGCGGCTGCACCAGGCGCATGATCGAGAGCGCGGTGACGCTCTTGCCGCAGCCCGACTCGCCCACGAGCCCGAGCGTGCGGCCCTCGTCGATCGCGTAGCTCACGCCGTCGACCGCCTTGACTTCACCTTCCGGAGTGAAGAAAGAGGTGCGGAGGTCCTTGACCTGGATCAGCGGCGGCACAATAAGAAGGTAAATATCATAGGCGGGCGCCGTTTCCAAAGCTTGATCTCGGCGGCGGCTTGGGGTACGCGGGAGCCATCATGGGCCAAGTCAAAACGCTGGAAGAAATCAAAACGATGATCCGCGCCCGCACCGGGAAGCGGAACGTCTTCCGGCGCGCGAAAACGGCCGACGTCGAGTCGGTCTTGGAGCGTTTGACGGATAAAGATCCGGAGCGCTGGGCGGCGGAGTGGTCGCGCATCGCCGCCGGCTATGAAAACACCGGCGCCGGGCACGAGCGCGGCGGCCAAGCGCCCGAAGCGCTGGAAGCCTACTTGATGGCCTATACCTACTACACGATCGGCCGCTACCCTGTGCCGCACACCAGCGGCAAGAATTCTTGTTTTAAGAAGAGCCTCGAGCTGTACGAGAAAGCCGGGCGTTATTTTAAGCGCGCGCTCAAGCGCATCGAAATCCCCTTCGGCGCACAAAGCATTCCCGCATATTTGCGACTGCCAAATAATGCCGGCAAAGCGCCGGTCGTGATCAATTTCGGCGGCATCGATTCATTCAAGGCGGAATGCTTCGAATACGACGAGGCACTGCTCGCGGCGGGTTTGGGCGCATGCGCCGTCGATATGCCGGGTGTCGGCGAATGCCCGATCAAGGGCTCGGCGACGGCCGACCTCCTCTTCACGGCGATTATTGATCACCTGGAGAAGCGCACAGAAGTCGATCCCCGGCGAATCGCGATTTTAGGCCGGAGTTTCGGCGGTTACTGGGCGGCGAAAATGGCGCACGTCGAGGCCAAGCGGCTCCGCGCCGCCGTCGTCTGGGGCGGCGGCGTCCATTATTTCTTTCAGGAGGATTGGCTCAGGCAATCGACGCACGCGGACAGCTATCTCATGGACCACGACATCGCGCGCTGCTCGGCCCTCGGCGTGTCGAGCATGGACGAGCTCGCGCGCGTCTTTCCCCCGCTGTCGTTAAAAACCCAAGGCTGGCTCGACAAGCCGTCGTGTCCCATGCTCATCGTCAACGGCAAGGACGACAAGCAGACGCCGATCGAGGATTTATATATTTTGCTGGAGCACGGCGCGCCGAAGGCGGCGCGCGTCTTCCCGGGCGGCCACATGGGACAGACGCCGGAGACGCTGCCGACCGTCGTGCGCTGGCTGAAAACAGAGCTTGCTTAGCGGATCAATCCCAGGCCGAGGAGGCCGTGGATAATCAGCCAGATGGCGATGAGATAGTTTAAAAAACGCGGGAAGATCAAAATCAGGATGCCGAACAACAAGGAAATAAGCGGACTCAAGTGCGCTGCTGTGATGACCATCGACTTACCCCTCCCTTCATACCATCACTGAACTTTCCGTTAGCCTTCGCTTGAGCCATTCGGTCGCGACTCGAAGCGCTTCGTCGTTGCGCTGCCCCGGCACGCGGCCCATGTGGCCGCCGTCGGCGAAGATGCGCGCCTCTTTTGGATTACCATGCTCCATGGCTAAGTAAATATCCGCGACGGGATGCTGGTCGTCGTGCTTGCCGTTGACGAAGAGCAGCGGCGCGCTGGGTTTGTCGAGCCATCCCTGGGTTTTCAGCGACAATCGCGGCGCGATTTCTAAGACTTCTTCGAGCGTCTTTGCGCGAAAAATATATGAGCGCGAGTCGAGCAGACTCGCGGGCCCCATGAGATACTGCGACGCCGTCTCCGTGAGCGCCGGGCGCAGCCATTCGCGCTGGAACGTATAATGGAGGCCTGCGCCCCAGTTGACCGCGCCTCGCAGCCGCTTGGCCTCGACATGCGCCAGCTTCGCCGCCCAGTAGCCGCCGAAGCTCCGCCCCATCACGGCGACGCGTTTGCCGTCGACGTCGCGGCGGCTCTCCAGATGATCGATCGCGGCGGAAAACGTGCGCTCGGCGTTCGGCTCCTGGCCGAGCGCCGGATTCTCGCCGGTTCCAGGCATATCGATCGTAACCGTCGCGAGCCCCAGCCGATGCAGCGCCTCGCTCTGGCCGCGCGAATCCTCCTTCCAGCCGTCCACGCCGCCCCAATGCATGACGACGGGCGGCCGCGCGAGGCCGCGCGGGACCTGGAGATACACGACGACTTGTTTGCCTTCGAAAGGGATTGCGATCCGCTCGACGGGCGCAGCGAAATAGCGGCCGGCCTGGAGATAAGTTCTCATCGCGCCGCGGTAGCAGTTCATCTTTTCCGGGCTGCTCGGCACCGGGTAGCGGCCGATGCGGAAATACTCGTAGGCGAGATAATAATCTTCGCCGGCGTCGCGCGCGCCTTTTTTCTCCGCTTCCTCCGCGCGCGTCTCGTAGCGCGCGCCGACGCGGCCCCACTCTCTTCCCCAAGCGTCGGGATCGAGGCTATTCAAGCGCGACAAAACCTCTTCGACGTCATCGCGCTTGACGCGCTCGAACGGGTTCACCTTGCCGGCGCGCCGGAGAATCTCCTGCTTGACCTCGGCGTAGCTCAAGTCCCGCATGGCTCGGCCTACTTCTGCCCTTCGGAAGCGAGCGCTTTTTTGAGAAAGCGGTCGTCCATGAATTGCTTCGGATCGAAATTGGGCCGTTCTTTCAACGTCGCGATCTCGAGCTCGGCGCGCTTCATGATGCCGTCGGCGCTGAGCGCGGGGACAAACGCATCGCGCGAGAGATCGTAGAGCGAGGTGGCGATCTCGCGGTCGACTTGGCCGTGCTTCATGACGAGCTCGATTCCGGCGTCGCGGTTCTGGCGCAAAAAAAGCATCGCCTTCACAACGGCGCGCACCGTGCGCTCGACCATGTCCGGCTCGTCCTGAATGATCTTGGCCGTTGTCAGCATCGCGCTGAACGGCACGCTTTTGAAGACATCGCCCATGTAAACCAGCCGCTTAAAGCCGGCTTTCAAGACCGGCCCGTCGGCGGGCGGCGCCATCAGCGCGGCAGAGACGGTTCCCTGAAGCAGCGCGGCCGCCTTCGCCTGATCGCCCGGCATGTTGAGATATTCGCCGAAATTCTGCGGCAGACCAAAATGGCTGAGCATCGCGAGCAGCACGCTGTAAGTCGAGCCGCCGAACGTGACGGCGATCTTCGCGCCTTTGAGCTCCTCGATTTTTTTCACCTCCGGGCGCGTGATCAGCGCCATCGGAATTTGATTGAAGATCTGCACCAGGACCCGCAGCTGCTCGCCGCGGAACATCGCGTGCATCGACGGGCCGAAAGCCGAGGCGAACTGCACGCTGCCGGAAAGGATCGCCTGCACGTTGATGGCGTTGCCGCGCAGGTAGACGACGCGCGCGTCCGCCAATCCGGCGTCCTCGTAAAAACGTTTATACTTCGCGGCGGTGAGCGCCAGGTGCTGGATGTTCCCGGCGCTCGGCAGCGAGATGTAAACCGGTTTGGTGATCTGCGCCGCGGCGGGAGCAGCGATGAGAAGGAAGATTCCGACCAGAAGCCGCTTCATTGGAGCCTCCTTACCTCGTGCCTTTAAGCCGCGGGTCGAGCGCGTCACGGAGTCCTTCGCCGACGAGGTAGTACGACAACACCGTAATAAAAATCGCGGCGCCGGGGAAGACCGCGAGCCACCAGCCGAAGGTCGCGCTCCGCGACTCGTTGAGGATCGATCCCCAGGTCACAGTCTCGGCGGGCACGCCGATGCCCAAAAAGCTCAGGCTCGATTCGAGCAGGATCGCGGCCGCGACGCCGAGCACGACGGACACCAGCACCGGGGCGAGGGCGTTCGGCAGGATGTGGCGGAACATGATCTTCCGCGTCGAGACGCCGAGCGCGAGCGCGGCGGTCACATAATCGAGGCTCCGGATCTTCAGGAACTCGCTGCGGGTGAAGCGCGCGATGCCGACCCAACCGGTAAGCCCGATAATCGTCATGGTCAAAAAGATGCTCGGCGGAAACATCGCTGCGATCGTGATGAGGAGAAAAAACGTCGGCAGCGTCAGCATGACTTCGAAAAATCGCGATATCACGAGATCGACCCACGAGCCGAAATAGCCCGCGAGCGCGCCGAGCACGACGCCTACGAAAAGCGCGATGCCGATCGCGACGAAGCCGATCGAGAGCGAGATGCGCGAGCCGTGGATGAGGCCCGCGAGCACGTCGCGGCCGAGCTTGTCGGTGCCGAGCCAGTGCGCCGCTGAAGGCGTCTCGTACGGCGCGGTGAGATCGATGTCGGTCGCGAGGTGCGGAATCGGCGGGAAGACGATGCGCTCGGCCCTAACTTTCTTGAAATCCATGTTGAGCAGCTCGGGCTGCCACTTCGCCAGGCCGAAGCGCACCAGACCGCTGCGGATAAGCGGGAAATAAGTGTGTCCCTGGTAAACCATGTAATAGGGCTTGTTGTTGGCGAGAAAATCCGCGCTGATCGCTATGAATATAAGAAAAAGAATGACGTAGAGGCCCGCGATGGTGTGGCGCTGGCGTTTGAGGCTGCGCCAGACGCGCCCCCATTGGCCTTCTGCGGTGTCCGAAACCGGTACAGCGACGACGGCTCCCGGAACGGCGGCGACGGTCACAGGCCCTTTCGCCGGCACTAATGCCCCCTCCGCCCGAAGGCAATGCGCGGATCGACGACGGCGAGCAGAATATCGGAGAGAAGAATGCCGATCAGCGTGAGCAGAGCGCTCACCGTGAGGAGCGCCAGCACGACCGGATAATCGCGCGCCAGCACGGCGTCGTAGCCGAGTTGTCCCATGCCCGGAAGCGAGAAGACCGTTTCGATGATCACGCTGCCGCCGATGAGCCCCGGCAAAAGCTCGGCGAGAATCGTCACCTGCGGAATCAGCGAATTGCGCACCGCATGCTTGAAAACAACCATGCGCTCGGAAAGCCCCTTGGCGCGCGCGACCTGGACATAGTCTTGTCTGAGCACTTCGAGCATGCTCGCGCGCATATAGCGCGACAGACCGGCGAAGCCGGCGTACGAGAGCAGCACGACGGGGAAAAAGAGGTGCCAAGTGACATCCCTAATCCGCTCCCAGAGCGGCCAGTCCTGGCCGTAATCGATCGACGTCAATCCGCCAGGCGGAAACCAATAGAAGAAGTCGCCGCCGCAGAGAAAAACGAGCCCCAGCGTCGCCGCCCAGATGAGCGGAACGGCGAACAGAATGAAAGCCCATAAAGTTAACACATCATCGATGATCGTGTTGGCGTGCGTCGCCGAATAGACGCCGAGCGGGATCGCGACGGCGTAGACAAGCAGGATCGAAAAAAATTCGAGTGTGACAGTGACCGGCAGCCGCTCGCGGATTTTGTCCCATACCGAGCGGTTGTCCTTGAACGAGCTGCCGAAGTCCAGGCGCGCGAGGTTTTTGAGCCAGACGAGATACTGCACGTAGAGCGGCTTGTCGAGCCCGTAAAGCGCGCGCCATTGCGTCAGCGCCTCGTCGACCGCGGCGCGTCTCTGAAGCGAGATGCCCGCGCCGCCGCTCGCGGCAAGTCCGCCGCCCGCCATTAGTTCGGCGGGATCGCCCGGAGCGAGGTGCACGACCAGAAAGCAGAGCAGCGTGATCCCGACGAAGGTCGGGATCATGAGAAAGAAGCGCTGTATGAGGTAAGCGGCCACCTCAGTGCGCCGTCTGGCTGGCCGTCTGCCGCGTCCCGTATTTTTGCAGCGGCCGCGGCACCCACCACTCGATCGGCATCAGCCCCGTAGGCGTGGCTAACACCTCGACGCCGTGAAAGCGCCGGTCCACGGCGGTGACGTTTTTGCGCGCGAAGAGAAACGTGTAGGGCTGCTCGTCGTTCAAGATGCGCTGGAACTCCTTGGCCATCTCGAAGCGCTTCTTCTCGTCGAACTCGCGCCGGTAATCTTCGAGGATTTTGTCAACGCGGGAATTCTTGTAGCTGATGTGGTTGGAGCCCTTGTTGTCCGCCTGCGAAGAATGCCAGACCTGGTAGTTGTCCCCCTCGGTCGCCGGCATCTGCCAGCCTAGAATGACAGCGTCGAACTTGTGGTTTTTGACGTCGTCCAAAAAAATCGTCCAGTCGATTTTGCGCACCGACGCGGCGACGCCGTGCTTCTTGAGCTCGTCCTGCAGCACGAGCGCCACGGCCTCACGCACATCGTTCCCGGAATTGACTTTGATCTCGAACCGCAGCGGAATTTTTTTGCCGTCGATCACTTTGTCGAGAATGCCGTCGCCGTCGGTATCTTTCCAGCCGGCCTCGGCGAGGAGCGCGAGGGCTTTGCGGGGATCGTAGGGATAATTGTAGAGAGACTTGTCGTATTCGGGACGGGAGAAATAGATCGGGCTCTCGACGACTCGGCCGAGACCGAAGAGAATCGTTTTCACCATCTGCTCGCGGTTGGTGAAATAGGTCATCGCCTGGCGCACGCGCTTGTCGCGGAAGATCGGGGTCGCGTTGTTCCAGCCGATGTACGAGAAGGTCGGCGCGTAATATTGATATTTGGCGAATTGCCGGTTGAAGCGGTCGCTGCTCGTGCCGCGCGTCGCCTGGATCGGGGTCAGGTCCATGGTGTCGAGATCGCCGCTCTTGAGCTGGATCAGCGCCGCGTCGGGGTTGTTGATGACGCGGAAACGCAGCCGGTCGATGTGCGGCTGATCGATTCCCGCCTTGCCGTTGCCCCAGTAGTTCGGGTTGCGGACGAGCTGCACTTCTTGTCCCGTCTTCCAGAAAGCGAATTTGTACGGGCCGCTACCGAGCGGAGCGCGGCTGTAGTTTTTATTGAAATTGTCGGCGAATTGCTTGACCGCAGGCGGAAGCTTCGCGGGGTTGCCGAGCAGATCGCGCACGCCGAAATTCTTCAGCAGATTCTCAGGATCGTAAACGTGGCGCGGGAGGATCAGAAACAGACCGAGCTGCTCCTCATTCATAAAGTAAGGCTCTTTGGTCTTGAAGCGAATGGTGTAGGGATCGAGCAATTCGGCGTCGATAACCGAGTCAAAATAGACACGGAGAAACGGCGCGTCGACCAGCGGGCACTTGATCGCCTTCATGCTGAAGAGCACATCCTCACCGGTGATCGGGCGACCGTCGGAGAAGCGCGCGTCGCGGCGAATTTTGAAAGTGTAGGCGAGCTTGTCTTTGGCGATCTCCGGGCGCGCCTCGGCGAGCAGCGGCTTCAACTCCAGCGTGCGCGGATCGAGCTGCAGCAGCGCCTCGAAGATATAGGTGAGAACCTCGCTCGCCGACGCGTCGTTGCTGGTGAGCGGATTCAGCTGCTCGGGGTCGCTGAGGCTGTGGTTCAGCAGCCAGTCGCCGGTGACGGGCTTGTCGGCGCCCTCGCCGAAGCCGTCGCCGCGCAATGCGAGGGTCAGCGAAAGAACAAGCGCCAGAAGAAACGAGAGCCGCACGCGATCACCCGCCGGTCGAATCCAGCGCGACCTCCCGGGCATTGTCGGGCTTTTTCTGAACGAACAGCGAAGGGGCCAGGTCGACGTTCATCTCAGGCTCTTTATACGCGATCTCGACGCGGCGCTTCTGCGTCGGGTTTTCCAGCGCGATGCGCATCGGAAACTGCCCGGCGTTCGTCTGGGCGTAATCGCCGAACTCCGCGGAGAGCTCGACCTGCCCGGACGGATTGAAGAGCTGCCAGCGGATCGGCAGCGGCTGCGCCTGATCGAAAGTGAGCGCCTCCTTCCATCCGCCGCCGGCGTCCTGCACCAGCGACGGCCCTTCGCGCCGCCATTCGCCGGCGACTCGCGGCGGCAGGCCCATCAGCAGCGAAGCGGCCTCCGCCACGCTGAGCGGAATCTGCGTGAAGCGCCAGAGGTTTTCGCGCGAGCTCTGCCCGCGGTAAAAGACGCCCTCGCGCGTCGCGTAGCCCGTTAGGCCCTCGGGCGACGCGGTCACGATCATGAGCACGCCCAGGGGATAAAGCGTCTCCAGGCGCAGCCGGTCGGGCCGGCGGACGAGGATGATCTCCTGAAAATTGTGCTTGCCGTCCGCCGCGGAATAGTAAACGTTCGCAAGCGAGCGGAGCGACTTGAGGTCCCCGTTACGGCGCGCGAGCGGCTGGAGCAATTCGTCGGCCGACCGGCGCTCCTGCGGAAGATTCTCCGGCAAGAGCGGCGGACGCGCGGTCGAGCAGCCGGCCAGCGCGGCCGCGATGCCGTAGAGGATTAGCTGGCGGAGTCGACGTTGCGAAAACATGGGGACAGCAGCCGGAAGTGGAAAGCGCGGTTGGAGCGCAACGGGCCTCAGATTCTCCGCTCGAGCAGCTTGATCTTCTCCCGCACCCTGTGAAGTTGCTCTTCTTCCTTGGAGTGCTTCAAAGCCTCGCGGTAGCGGGCGAGCGCGGAGTCGGATTTTCCAAGCTTGTCGTAGGCATCGCCCAAGTGCTCGATGACGACGGGGTCGTCGTTGATCAACTCGGTCGCCCGCTCGAGCTGCTCGGCGGCGCGTTGATAATCGCCCTTCTGGTAATAGAGCCAGCCCAGGCTGTCGATATACGCGCCCTCGTTCGGCTCGATCTTGAGCGCGCGCAGAATCAGATTCTCCGCCTCGTCGAGACGCACGCCTTTCTCGACCAGGCTGTAGCCGAGATAATTCAGCGCCTGCGCGTTCTGCGGATTCAAGTCGATCGCGAGCGTCATCTGCTCGAGCATCTTGTCCTTGTTCTTGTTCTCGTCGTACACCGCGCCAAGCTGAAAATGCGCCTGGTCGTTCTTGGGGTCGAGCTTGATGACGCTTTGCAGCGTCTCGATCGCCTTAGGGTAATCTTTGCCCTTGCGGTACAGCGACGCCAAGAGATTGAGTACCTCTTTCTGCTCCTTCGACTCCTTTTTTTTCGCCAGCGCGGCTTTCACCGCGTCGATCGCCTTGGCCAGCTCGTTTTTCTGGTCGTAGAGGAAAGCCAGCTGCAGGCGCGAGTCGGCGAAGTAGTCGCTTTTCTCCGGGATCCGCTGGAATTCCTCCAACGCGCGGTCGGAGGCTTTCATCTCGGCGTACGTGCTGCCGAGGTAGTATCTGACGCGGTCGTTGTCGGGATCGGTCGCGAGAACGAGATTGAATTCCGTCACCGCGCGCTCAAAATCGCCGCGCTCGAAATAAATCAGCCCGATCCGGGTGCGCGCCTCGCGCGGATCGGCCTCGACGCGCTCCAGCGTCTGGAACTGCGCCAGCGCTTCGTCGAGCTTGTTCTGCCCGATATAAAGGTCGCCCAGGCGTTTGGTCGCCCAGACGTTGTTCGGGTCGACCTGCAGGACTTTTTGATAGGTCTGCGACGCCTCGTCCGTCTTGCCTTCCAGCTCGTAGACGAGCGCGAGCTCCATCAGCACTTCCTGAGCTTTCGGATTCAGCTCCAGCGCCTTGCGATAGCTCTCCTCCGCCGCGAGATAAAGCTGGCTCTTCGCGCGGACCCGGCCGAGATAATAGTAACCGAGCACGGAATTCGGGTTGACCGCCAGAAGTTTTTCGAGAGTCTTGGTCGCATTGTCCAAATCACCGAGCTTGAGCTGCAGGGCGCCGAGATAGACCAGAGCCTCCTGATTGTCGGGGTCGGAACGCAGCATCGCTTCGTATTCCTTGAGCCCCCGGACATCCTCGCCGAGAGCCGAGTAGAGCCCGCCGAGCAGCAGATGGCCTTCGGCGGCGTCGGGCGCCAAGCGGGCGCCCTCTTCGGCTTCGCTGAGTGCCCTTTTCA
The DNA here is from genome assembly GCA_036522615.1 of Binatia bacterium. Lineage (GTDB taxonomy): Bacteria > Desulfobacterota > Binatia > UBA9968 > UBA9968 > JAJPJQ01. Next base: position 25,486 of record DATDFN010000038.1, read on the forward strand.
CGTCCCCTTTGCGCAAGTAGAGGTTTGCGAGACGAAAGCGCAGAAAGGCGTTGCCGGGATCGCCCGCCACGGCGGCCTGAAATTCGACTAGCGCTTGATCGAAATCCCCCTCGTTGAGGAGCATCTGCCCCTTGGCGAAATGGGCCAATCCGGCCGCTTCGGCCGGGATTTCAACTTTCGCCTCGCGCTGGAACGGCGCTTCCTGTTGTACGATGATCTCTTTAGGCGCTTCCTGGACCTTGGCGAGCTTCGAAGAGCAGGCGGCGAGCAAGGCTAGAGAAACGACTCCAATGATGGAGTTTCTCATCGGAACTTAGTTAACACACCGCTCTCAAGCGGTCAATGTAAAGGTACGGCGCCGGAGCACTGCCGGCTTTCCGCTCCGCGCGCTTTTATGTTATTTTTTTTAAGTTTTAGGCGGCGCCGGACCCCGTCCCAGTCATGTCCAAAGAATCGATTCGCAAAGAGATCCTCCTTCTCCGCGAGGAGCTCGAAAAACACAACTACCGGTACTACGTCCTCGACGACCCCCTCGTGAGCGACGCGGCGTACGACGAGCTCTTCCGCAAGCTCGTGCAGCTGGAAAAAGAGCATCCGGAATTCGCCGCGCCGGACTCGCCGACGCAGCGCGTGGGCGCCGCGCCGCTGGAGAAATTCGCCGGTGTCCGCCACACGATCCCGATGTTGTCGCTCAACAACGCGCACGACCGCGACGAGATGGCGGAGTTCGACGACCGCATCCGCCGCTTCCTGAAGACGAGCGAGCCGATCGAATACATGGTCGAGCCCAAGATCGACGGGCTCGCGGTCGAATGCGTTTACGACCGCGGCCGGCTCTTCGTCGGGTCGACGCGCGGCGACGGCGTCAACGGCGAGGACATCACGCAGAATTTAAAGACGATCCGCTCGGTGCCCCTCACGCTTCGCGCCTCGAAGCTCGGCGTTCCCGAGCGGCTCGAAGTCCGCGGCGAGGTGTTTCTCACGCGCACGGCGTTTCAAAGGATCAACCGCGAGCGGGAGGAGGCCGGCGAGCCGGTCTTCGCCAATCCGCGAAACGCCGCCGCCGGCTCGCTCAAACAGCTCGATCCGGCGATCACCGCGCGCCGGCCGCTCGACATGTTCTGCCACGGCGCCGGCGAGGTGGTCGGCGCGAGCTTCGCGACCGACGCCGCTTTCCTCGCTACTCTCGGCGAATGGGGCCTCAAGCCGGTGCCGGTGCTGGGAGTCTGCCACGGCATCGAGGAGATTTTCGCTCTCCATGCCCGTACGGAAGAAACGCGCGAGAAGCTTCCGTACGAGATCGACGGCATCGTCGTCAAGGTGAACGACTTGTCGCTCCAGCGGCGACTCGGCGAGATCGCACGTTCGCCGCGCTGGGCGATCGCCTACAAATTCAAGCCGCGCCAGGCGACGACAAAAATTTTGGATATCCAGATCCAGGTCGGGCGCACCGGCACGCTGACCCCGGTGGCGAGTCTCGAGCCCGTCGGCATCGGCGGCGTCACGGTCAAAAGCGCATCGCTCCACAACATGGATGAGATCGAGCGCAAAGACATCCGCATCGGCGATCTCGCCGTCGTGGAGCGCGCGGGCGATGTGATTCCCTATGTCGTCGAAGTACTGACGGACAAGCGCACCGGCGCCGAGCGCAAGTTCGTCATGCCCGAGCGATGTCCCGTCTGCGGGTCGTCCGTGTATCGCGAGGAGGGAGAGGCCGCCTATCGCTGCGTCGGCTTGTCCTGCCCGGCCCAGCTGAAGGAGAGCCTCAAGTTCTTCGGCTCGCGCGGCGCGATGGACATCGAGGGGCTCGGGCAGAAGCTCATCGACCAGCTCGTCGAACGCGGCATGGTAAAAGACATCGCGGACCTCTACGCGCTCTCGACGGAGGAGCTGGCCGGCCTCGACCGCATGGCGGAGAAGTCCGCGGAGAACCTCAAACGCGAGCTCGAGCGGAGTAAGGACGCGATGCTGCCGAGCTTTCTGACCGCGCTCGGTATCCGGCACGTCGGCGAGGCGACAGCCAAGCTCCTGACCGAGCATTTCGGCGATCTGCAATCGATCATGGAAGCGACCGAGGAGCAGCTGATGGAGGTGCGCGAGATCGGCCCCGAGGTGGCGAAGAGCATCGCGCGCTTCTTCGCTCAGGAGCAGAACCGGCGCGTGATCGAGAAGCTTCTGGCGGCGGGGCTGCGCCTCAAAACGCCGGCTAAAAAGGAGGGGAAGCTGAGCGGCCGGAGCTTCGTGCTGACCGGCGGCCTCGAAACCATGTCGCGACACGAGGCGCAGAAAAGGATCGAGGCGCTGGGCGGGCGTCTGGCTTCGAGCGTAAGCCGCAATACGGATTACGTGATTGCCGGGGCCGACCCCGGGTCGAAGCTCGCCAAGGCGAAGAAGCTCGATGTTAAGGTATTGGACGAGAAGGAATTTCTCGAGCTGATCGGCGCTTGAGCCGATTCTACCAGCGGTTCTGGCGCTGTCCGCCGCCGCCGGGCGAGCGCTGCTCTTGCGGACGCGCCTCGCTGACGACGATGTTGCGGCCCTCGAAGTCGGTGCCGTTGAGCGCCGAGATCGCGCGCTGCGCCTCGTCTTCCGAGCTCATCTCGACAAAGCCGAAGCCCTTCGAGCGGCCGCTGAACTTGTCGGTAATGATACGGGCGCTCACCACATTGCCGTGCTTGGCGAAGTGCTCCTGCAGCTTCGCTTCGACGATGGAATATGGGAGATTCCCGACGTACAATTTCGCGCCCATCTTGCCTGACCCTCCTTCGCGACGGGCCTGCGTCGAATTTCTTCAGCTTCTCGGGCCCGTCAAAAACGGCGCAAGCTTAGCCGCGATTCGAGTTCTTGTCAAACCCGGATTGGTGGGAGGCAATGAAGTGGTTACGGCTGAGTTGGCGGCGGGCTAGGAGATCAATCTTATGGCGGGCGGCGAAAACGCGCGGGTTCACCTGCGCATTTACGGACAGGTCCAGGGCGTATTCTTTCGCGCATCGACGGAGGCGGAGGCAAGGCGGCTCGGCTTGACCGGCTGGGTCAGGAATTGCCCCGATGGTTCCGTGGAAGTCGTCGCCGAAGGACGTAGGGACAAGCTGGAGACTCTAGTAGCCTGGTGCCGGCACGGACCTCCGCACGCGCAGGTCGATCGCGTCGAGATCGAATGGAGTGAGGCCAGCGGCGAATTCTCCGGGTTCCGCACGGCGCGATAGGAATCCCCTGATTACTTCTGCTTCTCCAGCACCATGCGGTAAATGTCCTTCTTCGGATAGTCAAACTTCTCGCCGAGAATTTCCGCGATCTCCTTGACGCGCAAGCCACGTTTGAGCAAATTCGCGACCTCGTCCTCGATCTTCGCGTCAATCGAAGACGTTTCGCCCGCGAATCCGGCGACGGCGAGCGTGATCTCGCCGCGCGGCTCTTTTCGCTCGACCGAGGCGATCGCTTCGCGCAAGCTGCCGCGCACGAACTCTTCGTACGCTTTCGTCACCTCGCGGCCGAAAACCGCCTCGCGGTCGCCGAGAATCTCCAGCATGTCGGCGAGGGTGTCGCGGAGCCGGTGCGGCGCCTCGTAGAAAACCAGCGTTCGTGGCTCGTGAGCCACGCCTTGCAGCTTCTCGCGCCGCTCGCGGCGCTTCGCCGGGAGAAAGCCTTCGAAGACGAAACGATCGGTAGGCAAGCCGCTCGCGCTCAAGACAGCGAGCAGCGCCGAAGCGCCCGGGACGGGAACGACCGGCACGCCGGCGCGAATCGCCTCGCGCACAAGGCGAAAGCCGGGGTCCGACAACGTCGGCGTGCCGGCGTCCGAGACGAGCGCGATGTTTTTTCCGTTTTCGAGTTGCTTTACGAGTTCCACCGCCTTCCCGCGCTCGATTTCATCGTAGTAGCTCGTGAGCGGCGTCGCGATATGGTAGTGCGCGAGCAG
>DATDFN010000039.1:0-30828 GCA_036522615.1 Binatia bacterium
GATCGACGCGCCGGTGGCGGAGCCGGCGTGGAACTGGGTCTCGCCCGAGGCGAGCGCCGACATGCCGACCGGGCCGCTGCGGACGTGGACCACCTGCGCGTCGAGACCGTACTTGGAAAATAATCCAGCGTCTTTGGCGACGAAGAGGACACCGGTGCGCTCGTTGAGGCCTCCGAAAGTGATGATGATTTTCGGCGCGGCGGCGCCTTCGGCGGAGGCGACGAAGCGGAGAAATAAAATCCAGGAAACGATCGCGAGCCGCGTTCTCATTGATTGCGCCCCTATTTGTACACCGCGTCGAGGTAGCCGCTGTCGTCGAGCTCTTTCACGAACGAGAGATCGACGAACTGCTCCGGCCGCGCGCTTTTCGCGGCGGGGCTGCGCTCGGCGAGCTCGTCGAGCGCGAGCTGCACGCCGCCCATCGCGGGATAGGGCTTCTTCAAAAGTATTCTCGTATAGTGCTCGTAGCCGGCTTCGATCTTCTCCAAGTCGCTGCTCCGGGTGTATTTGGCGATCACGTCCATGGTGAATTTCCTGTTCTTGAGATAAACGCTCAAGCCGCGCGCGAGGCTCTTGATATATCTAAGCGCGACGTCGCGCGACTCGCGTGCGTAGCGCCGGGTCGTGACGACATCGCTGGTCAGCCCCTCGATGCCGAGCGCGCTCACGTCGAGCAGAACCGAGAAGCCCATTCGCTTCGCCACCGTCATCTCCTCATAGGAGATCGCGGTGCCGTCGATCGCGCCGTTGGCGAGCGCCGCCATGCGCACCGGCGAATTGCCGACCTGCACGATCGTCACGTCGGCCGGCGTGAGCCCGAGTTTTTTGAGGATATACTTGAGCAGGAAATCCGATGCCGAGCCCAGGCGGCTCACCCCGAGCTTTTTGCCTCTGAGCTGCGCGGCGCTGGTGATGTTTTTAGAGACCACGAGGTATGCCTGCGACGGGTCTTTCTTCGCGCTCGCGAGCATCACCAGGTCCGAGCCGGAGAGCGCCGAGCTGATCGCCGCGCCGCCGGCCATGACGGCGATCGGCACGTCGCCGGCGAGCATCGCCTGCGTCACCGTCGTCGAGCTGCCGATGAACAGGAGCTGGAGATCGATGCCGTTTTCCTTGAACGAGCCCGAATCCTTGGCGACCCAGACGAGCGAATGACCGATGCCGATGGTCGAGTAAGCGGAGCGCAGCCGGACCGGCTGAGTCTGCGCCGATGCCGGCACGGCGGCGAGAACGATAAGAGCGATGGCGGCAAGCGTCGCGCGCATGGCTGCTCCTATTTATAGAGCGCGTCGATGTAGCCGCTGTCGTCGAGCTCTTTCACGAACGAGCTGTCGACGAATTGTTCCGGACGCGCGGCCTTCGCCGCCGGGTTGCGCTCGCCGATCTCTTCGAGCGCGAGCGCGACGCCGCCCATCGCGGGATAAGGCTTGCGCAGGAATATTTTTGCGTTGTACTCGTATCCCGCGTCGATCTTCTCCATATCGTTGCTGCGCGTATATTTCGCGATCACGTCCATGCTAAACTTCTTATTCTTGACGAAGAAACTCACGCCCTTCGCCATGCTCCTAACGAACCGCATCGCGATGTCGCGCGACTCGCGCGCGTAGCGCCGCGTCGTGATGATGTCGCTGTTGAGCCCTTCGATGCCGTACGTGCTGAGATCGAGGAGGATCGGAAAGCCGGTTTTTTTCGCTACCAGCATCTCCTCGAAAGAGAGCGCGGTGCCGTCGATCGCGCCGTTGGCGAGCGCCGACATGCGCACCGGCGAGGAGCCGACCTGCACGATCGTCACGTCGCGCGTGGGGTCGAGTCCGAGCTTTTTGAGCAGATATTTGAGCAGGAAGTCCGACGACGAGCCGAGGCGGCTCACGCCGAGTTTTTTGCCCTTGAGCTGCGCGGCTGTCTTAATGTCTTTCGCGACGGCGAGAAATACCTGCGCCGGGTCTTTCTTCGTGCTGCCGAGCAGCACGAGATCGGAGCCGGAAAGCGTCGCGTTAATCGCCGTCGCGCCGGACATAATGACGATCGGCACGTCGGCGGCGACCACCGCCTGCGTGACGGTCGTCGAGCCGCCGATGAAGAGCAGCTGGAGGTCGATGCCGTTTTCCTTGAAGATGCCTGCCTCCTTCGCGACCCAGACGAGCGACTGCCCGATCGCGATCGTCGAATAGGCGGAGCGGAGCCGCACGGGCTGGCTCTGCGCCCATGCGGGCGCGGCGAGAAAAACGGCGAGCAGCACGGCGGCGATTTTCATCGGATCACTCCAAGGCCGACTTCTTATACTCCGTTCGCATCTCGGACTGAAGCCGCCCGAGGCGGTACTCCTTCCAGTCGATGAACTTCGCCGCGCGCGCGAGCGCCGGATGGATCGCGCCGATCTTGCGCCACATCTCCTGGACGATGAAGCGGTAGTCGGGATGGCCCTGTGGCATCGTCCGCAGCTCGCCGATGTGCACCGCCTCGCGCAGATTCATCGTCATGGTCCAGCGGATCTTGTACGCGAACGGCACTGTATACTGGCTTTCGAGGGGCATATCCGTCCGAATGCGCTCCGCCAGCTCCGCGGCTCGCTCCATACCATGGTCGAATTCGCTTTTGAAGCCGGCCTCGACGATCTCCGCCGGCGTGTCGTAGCCGTGCGCGGTGGTGAAGTCCTGCCGCTCCTGGGTGAGAATGCGATGGCGGTGAAGGTCGCGGTAGAGGCCGAGGTTGCCGACGATATCGAACGTGTAGTAGATGCGCTCGAGTGCGCGCCCGGGCTTGTCGCGCCGGTGGCGGCGGCGACCGAAATATTCCGCGAAGACCCGCTCGCGCTCGTCACCTGATAATTTCGCCGCGAGCTCCTCCAGCTCCGCGAGCGGCCGGCGCGCGTGCGGATAGAGAATCGCCGCGAGCGTCTTCTCCTCGCCGCGCTCGTCGTAGGAGACGAGAGTCACCGGCTCGCGCGCCGCCGACGTTTTGATTCCGGCGATTCGCTCCGTCGCCGCGCGGGTCGCGCTGTAGGTCTCAGACAAGTACTCGCTCGCTTTCGCCCGCTTGACGAAAGAAGGAATCAACTGGTTCAGCTCGCGGTGCATCGACTTCGCGAGCTCCTGCAGCTCGACAAGCTCGCTGCTGTAAAGTTTCGTAAGGAGATATTCGAAGGCCTGCCCGACGCCGAAAAAGCCGACGTTGGTGAGCGTCGCGGCCGGCAGATAGCCGCGGAGAATGTCGCACGCCTGTGTGCGGATCGTCGAGCGGTACGCGCCCTCCGCCCATTTCTTCAGCTTCTCGTCTTTCTGCGCATCGCGGTAGGCGACCGGAGCGCCGGTCTCGGGATGACGCAGCTCGATCCCTTCGATGGGCAGCGAGCGCTTGACGAATTCGATCATCGGATCGATCTGGCGCGAGTAGGTGTCGAAGAGCAGACTCATCACGGCGAGATACTCGTCGCGATGGCGCGAGCCCATGATCTTCGGCTCGCGATAGAAAAGATAGTTGCCCGCCGTGTCCTTCTGGTCGAAGCGCACGTAGCGCGTCGATTTCTCCAGCGGCGCGATGCCGATGCGCGCGTCTTCGAGGATATTCGCGGCCACGTTGGAGATGTTCTCGCAGGCGAGGTGCGCGCCGCCCAATTGCGCGACCGAATCGTCGCCGTAGCCCACGAGCACGCGATCGTAAAAGGTGCGCGCCTTGGCGAGCGCGGCGCTGCTGTCGCCGGACGGCAATGCGCCCCCGAGCAAATCTTTCAGCGCGAGCTCGGGATCGCCCAGGAATTCGTCATAAAACGTCCGGCGCAGGCTCTTGGTCGACCGGCTGTAGCGCGAGAAGAGCGCGCCGGCGACCTCCTGCGGGAGCTTGAGGCCGAAGACATCGGCGTCGAGGTTGGTGAAGAACGGCGCGAGCGCGTTTTTCTCCTGCGGCGTGAAATTATCGGCCATCGCGCAATCCGTCTCGTAAAACTTTGACAATTCTATTCGCTTCTGCGGTAATGACACAAGGGGCAAGTCATGGCGAATCTTCTGACGCGCGTAACCCTCGCCATCCTCGCGCTCTTTTTGACTGTCCAATTTCCATTCATACCGCTCGGAGCCGCGGAAACCCCGGCGCTGGGCCGTTACCGCATCGATCCGGCCGAGAGCCGGATCGTCGTGCGCGCCTTCGCCGCAGGGCTTTTTTCCGCCTTCGCGCACGATCATACGATCGCACCGCGCGACTTCGACGGCGCGGTCGTCGTCGACGAAGGCGGCGCCGCATCGGTCCGTTTTGCGGTGCGCGCCGCGTCGCTCAGCGTCATCGACAAGATCAGCGACAGCGACCGCCGCGACATCGAGGCGACGATGCGCGGCCAGGTGCTGGAGACGGAAAATTTTCCTGAGATCGTTTTCGAGAGCACGCGCGTCGAGGCGCACGCAAATCCCGCCGGCAGCTATCAGCTCAGGATCGCAGGCCGGTTGACCCTTCACGGCGTCACGCGCGAATTGTCTTTTGCCGCCGATGTAAGCGTCGACGCCGGCCGACTCCGCGCCCGCGGCCGTGTCCCGCTGCTGCAAACCGATTACAAGATCACGCCGGTCTCGATCTTCGGGGGCACCGTACGGGTGAAGGACGAGGTCGAAATCACATTTGACGTCGCCGCCGTCAAAGAATAGCGCGCCTAAGGCTCGGCGCGGCAGACTTCGTCGACCAGCCGGTTGATGGGAAAGTTGCTTTTCGTTCTGAGGCGCATGAGCGGCGCCATGAGATAGGGGCGCAAGATGAGCGCGCGGATCAGCCGGTTGACGCTCTGCCGGCGCGCAAGCGCCCGGCGGCAGGCCGCGTCGTAGCTCGCGAGTTGTCGCGCCGATACGTCGCCGCGCGCGAGCGCCGCGTCGACGGCCGACGCGGCCAATTCGCCGCTCTTCAGCGCGAAATAGACGCCCTCGCCGGTGACGGGCTCGGTCACCCGAGCGGCATCTCCCGCGAGCATGAAACCGTCGCCGTAGCGCCGGCGCGGCGCGAAGTCGAGCGGATAGATGGAGCGCACCTCGGCGATCGCGCACGGCGCGACCGCTTCTTTGAGATATGGATTTTTCGCGAAATATTGCCCGACAATGGCATCGACGGAGCTTTCTCGCGCGATCGCTTTGTCGATCGCGAAGGATAGATTCGCCGCGCCGCCGCCGAGCGCCATGAGACCGGCGTAGCCGCCGGGAAAAATATGGATCTGGATCTCGCCGTCGGCGCCGCGGTAGCCGGTGAGATTGAGCTGAAAACCGACGAAGCGTCCCGCGCTGCCTTGCTGCGTTACGGCGCCGAGTCGCTTCGCGGTCCAGGAATTTCGGCCGTCGGCGCCGATCAGCAGGCGCGCGAAAAATGTCTGCTCACCCGAACGGTCTTCGCCCTGCAGCTTCCACCCGTCGCCCTCCTTCTCGACGGCGCTCAGCCTCGTGCCTGCGAAAAACTGCGCTCCTTCGCGGACTGCTTGCTGCGCCAGCAAGTCGTCGAAGACGCGCCGGCGGATGCCGATGCCATAGACTCGTGTGAACGGGATCAGCGCCTCGGCCGAGGCCGTCGAGACGCGGAACGCGCGTATTTTCCGGTGGTCCGACGCGAGCAGCGCGTCGCGGATGCCGAGGCGGCCGAAGAGGTTCCAGCCCGCCGGATTTAAAAAATCGCCGCAGAGTTTTTCGCGCGGGAAGACCGCCTTGTCGATCAGCGCGACGGAATAACCGCGGCGCGCGAGAAAGATAGCCGCGGACGAGCCAGCCGGACCGGAGCCGACAACGGCGACGTCAAAGCGTTTCACGACCGAGCCGCAGCCGCGCGAAGACGCGAAACGGAAACAACGTCAGAACCTCCGCCGGGCCGACACCGGCCCGGCGGAATAAGCTGCGCCATTCCTCCACGGTAAAGGCGCGCCGCACGGAGAGCGGGGCGTCGACGCGGGTCATTTGATTCGTAGTGAAAAGAACGGTGAGCAGCTTGATGCCGCAATACGCGAGCGGGTGGCGCACGAGGTCGCTTACCAGCAGCGCGCGGCGCGCGGTTTCGGCCCAGACGCGGAGGAGCGTCGTGATCTGGTCCTCCGAGAAATGGTGCAGCACCTGCGACGCGAGAACAAAGTCGAAAGAGCCGGGCTTGAACGGCGGTACAAAGCCGTCGGCGCGGATGATGGCGATCTCCGGATAATCCGCCGCGCGCCGGCGCGCCACGGCGGCGGTCACGGGATGCGGCTCCAGCGCCGCGATGCGCGCCGCGAGGCCGCGTTTTCGCGCCCATTCGACGATCGCAATCGGAATATCCGCGCTGCCGGTGCCGACGTCGAGCAGCGAGAATTCTTTCATGCCGTTCGGGTCGAGCGTCGCGGCCAGAAACTTGAAGATGCCGCGTTTCGCCCCGAGGACGCGGTTGAGCGTGCGCAGATTGCCGAGGTCGGCTTCGAGCAGACGGGGCGAAGCGCCCGGCGAATCCATCAACTCTTTTTCGTCGCTGTGCTGCATGGCTTAGTCGCGGCGCCGGACGACGAGCGCGGAATTTTTCGAGCCGAAGGCGATGCAGTTGCAGAGCGCGATCTCCGCGTCCGCGGCCACGCCGACGTTTGGGATATAGTTCAAATCGCACTCGGGATCGGGCTCGTCGTAGTTGATCGTGGGCGGCAGAAAACGGTCGCGGAGCGCGAAGATCGCCGCGGCGACGCCGGCGGCGCCCGACGCCCCCTGCGGATGGCCGATCATGGATTTGATCGAGCTCATCGGCATGTCATAGGCGCGCGCGCCGAAGCAGCGCTTGACCGCGAGCGTCTCGGTCTTGTCGTTCAAGACCGTGGAGGTGCCATGAAGCGCGATGTAGCCGACTTCGTCTTTGGCCACGCCGCCGTCTTCGAGCGCGAGCGCCATCGCGCGCGCCGGCTCCTCGCCGCTCGGATCGAGGCGCACCATGTGGTACGCGTCGCATGTCGAAGCGTATCCCAAAAGCTCAGCATAGATCCGCGCGCCGCGCGCCTGCGCGCGCTCCTCGTCTTCGAGAACGAGCATCCAGGAGCCTTCGCCGAGAACGAAGCCGTCGCGCCCGCGGTCGAAAGGCCGCGAGGCGCGCTCGGGGGCGTCGTTTCGCGCGGTCGATATGACGCGCATGATGGAAAATCCGTGCATGATCCCCGGCGTGATCGTCGAGTCGACGCCGCCGGTGACGAGCCGGTCGGCCTGGCCGAAGCGGATCAGGTTAAAGGCGTAGCCGATCGCGTCCGTCGAGCTGGTGCAGCCGGTCGACACGATGTGGCTCGGCCCGCGGAAATCGAAATGGAGGGAGATCTCGCTGGAAAGCGTGCCGATCGTCGAACTGGAGACGTTGTAAGCGCTCGCCTTTCTGAGCTGATCGCTGAAATAAAGTCTATACTGTTCCTCGGTGAAATCCGGCGTGCCGCCGCCGCTGCCGAGGATCACGCCCCAGGAGCGCTTCTCTTCGAGCGTCATCGGCGCCTCGAGACCCGCCGACTGCAGCGCTTCCTGCGCCGCGGCGACCGCGAGCGGCACGGCGCGGCCGGTGCGCTTCAAGTCCTTGGCCGAAAGGTAATGCTCGGCGTGGAAATTTTTGACTTCGCCCGCCACGCGGCAGGCGAGCGCAGAGGGATCGAAGGAGGAAATCCTATCGATACCGCTCACGCCTGCGCGCGTCGCGCGCCAAAACGCTTCACTGCCGACGCCGTTAGGGCTTACGGCGCCGATGCCGGTGACAACGACTCTGCGGCGGGGGTTTTTCCCGTTGTTCCGGCTCATCTTGACAGTGTAAGGCGTAAAGAGTTGGATTGACACACCATCATAACACGATTAGACGGCCGACGAAGAGCTACGTTTACCCATAAACAACAATGAAAATTATCCTCGCCGGGGCTACCGGCTTCATCGGCACCGCCTTGGCAGAGCTCCTCCATCGGGAAGGCCACGCGCTCACACTGTTGACACGCGTAAAAAAACCATTAACGCTCTCCGGCGCGACGACCATTGTGTGGCAGCCGGGCTCTTCCGGCGATTGGCGGCCCGCGCTCGACGATGCGATGACCGACGCCGACGGCGTCATCAATCTCGCCGGCGAATCGATCGCCGCCGGCCGCTGGAGCGAAGCGCGGAAAGAAAAGCTCCGCGCGAGCCGCATCGAGACAACGCGCGCTCTGGTCGATTCCATCGCCAACGCGCTCGGCAGCGTGAAGTTCCTGCTGAACGCCTCGGCCGTCGGGTACTACGGCCCGCGCGGCGACGAGATCGTCACGGAAAGGGAGCCGCCGGGAAGCGATTTCCTCGCACGTCTCTGTCGCGACTGGGAGGCCGAGGCGCTCCGCGCCGAGGGTTCCGGCGCACGCGTGGTTTTGCTGCGCACCGGGATCGTACTCGGCCGCAACGGCGGCGCGCTTACGAAAATGGTCCCGCCGTTCAAATTTTTTCTCGGCGGCCCGCTGGGCTCGGGCAGACAGTGGATGCCGTGGATCCACCTCGAAGACGAGATCGGGTTGATCGAGTTTCTCATCCGCTCGAACGCGCGCGGCGCGGTGAACGCGACTGCGCCGGAGCCGGTGAGAATGAAAGAGTTTTGCGCGACGCTCGGCAAAACGCTCCGCCGTCCGAGCTGGGCGCCAGTTCCGGCGTTCGTGCTGCGCCTCGCCTTCGGCGAGATGGCCGATGTCCTGCTCACCGGCCAGCGCGCCGTGCCGGCGGAGGCCGAGCGGCACGGCTATCGCTTCCGGTATGCCGCGCTGCGCGAAGCGCTGGAAAATATCGTCCGCGTGTAACGCGCAAAACCGAGGCACGAATGGATTTTAAAAATCGCGTCGCACTCGTGACCGGGGCTTCGAGCGGCATCGGGCGGCAACTCGCCCTCGACTTCGCCGCCCGCGGCGCCACCGTCGTCGCGTCGAGCCGCTCGCTCGAGCGTCTCGCCGACACCGCCACGGAACTCCGGCGCCTCGGCGGCCCGTCGGAGGTCGTCGAATGCGACGTGAGCGACCCCGCCGCCGTCAGGCGTATGGTAAGCCGCGCGCTGGCGGAATTCGGGCGCGTCGACATCCTCGTCAACAACGCGGGATTCGGCAGCTACGAGCCGCTCGCCGAGACGCCGATCGAGACGATCGAAGCGATGCTGCGCACCAACTATCTCGGCACCGTCTATTGCACCAAGGAAGTACTGCCGTCGATGATCGCGCGGCGCTCGGGAACAATTGTCAACATATCCTCGATCTCGGGCATCATGGGAACGCCGGAGATAGCGTCCTATTGCGCGACCAAATTCGCCCAGATCGGCTTCTCCGAGAGCCTCTACCACGAGCTCAAGCCGCACGGCGTCCATGTCGCTGTGGTCTGCCCGGGACCGGTCCGGACCAATTTTCGCCGCGCCTTCGACGAGCGCGCACCCGAACCGCCGGAATTCATGGTGCTGGATAGCGCCGACGTCTCGCGCGCCGTGATACGGGCGATCGAAAAGAAAAAATTCCGCACGGTGCTGCCGCGCTCGCTGGCGTTGACCTGTTATCTGAAGGGCGTCTTCCCCGGTCCCATGCGCTTTCTCACCTATCATGCCATGCGGGCGGTGAGCCGGCGCCGTTAAGAGCCGTTAAAAGTCGAATTCGCGACATCTCTTGACAATTTGGCTCAATTTTACTAAATATCGCGCCATAAAATCTGCCCTGCCTTGGGCCGGCTATCCCCGGTCGGCGGACTACGAGAGTCGGGGCAAATCCACTGCGGGACGGCGGGGTGTGGGAAAGGAGGGATAATATGAAAAGCCGTGTATTTCTGTGGCTCGTGGCGGCCATGATTGGATCCGCCTTGGCCTTTTCTCCTGTGATCTCTGCTCCGGCGTTTGCCCAAGAGAAGAAGGAAGAGAAGAAGGAAGAGAAGAAGGGCGACGAGAAGAAAAAGAGCGAGGGCAAGAAGGGCGACGAGAAGAAGTCCGACAGCAAGAAGGGCGACGAAAAGAAGATGTAGTTGCTCGCTCTCAACGCTTGGCAATCCAGCCGGGCGGGGTCTTCCCCGCCCGGCTTTTTTGTGCCCGACCCTTGTCTCGCTTTTAGCATCCGACTGGCGTATAGACGACGGAACCGCTCGTGCGGGCGGCGCTCGTCACGGGCGTGGATTACTGCTAAAATTCTAGTTAGGCCATGAGATCGAAGCGACACCGGCTGCTCATACGCGGTGCGATTCTCGTCGCGCTCATAGCGCTCATTTTCCTCATGAGCAGGTATGGGCCGCAGCCCTTCAACGTTTTCGCGCCGTCGTGGGAAGAGGTCGAAGACCTGCAGGCGCAGCAGGCGCAAAGGGAGCGCGTCACCGAGTTTCTCACTTCTTTTGGTCCCTACTCGTCCGGCGTCTTCGTTCTGTTGCAGGCCCTGCAGGTCGTGGTCTCGCCCATTCCCGGCGAGATCACGGGCATTGTCGGTGGCTTCGTCTACGGTAAAGTCTACGGCTTCATCCTGTCGAACATCGGCCTCGCCCTGGGCTCCTGGATAGCCTTCGAGCTCGCGAGCATTCTCGGGCGACCGTTCGTCGAGCGCCTGCTTAAAAAAGATGTGGTCGATAAATTCGACTTTCTCACCGGCAGTAACGCCGGCGTGACGATCACGTTTTTGATGTTCCTCGTGCCAGGATTTCCCAAGGATATGCTCTGCTATCTACTCGGCTTGAGCCGCATGCGGCTGCGCACCTTTCTGATCATTTCGATTATCGGACGCGCGCCGGGAACCTATCTGCTCACTGTCCAGGGGGCCAGCGTCCGGGACCAGCAGTACGGCACGACGGTCGTCCTCACCATCGTTTCCGCGGCTCTATTGTTCGCTGCTTACCTATACCGCGCCAAACTGTTCCATTGGATCAAGAGCATGCATGGTGAAACCGAGCGTTCGGGATAACATTCCTCTCACGGTGCGCGCTCCACTCCGGTTTCCTTCATCATTTTCACCACCTAAAGTTTGCTGGAATTGGCGGCTTCGTGTATAATTGGGGGGCTATGAACTTTCGTCTGCGGATTATGTTGATAGCCGTGGTTTTGGTCCTTTTCCCGGCGCTAGCGTTCGCCCAGTACACGGTAGTGCTGAAGAACGGACGGCGCATCACCACGCAGTCGTACCGCGAAGAAGGCAACACGATTAAAATCTACGGCCTCGGCGGCGAGGTCGCGCTGCCGCGCGACCAGGTACAATCGATTCTGCGCGGCGAAGAGGGTCAGGCGCGCGGTCTCGACCTCCGCGACCGGCCGTCCGGCGACGATTCTCCCTCGAGCGCCGACACTCCGGTAGCGCCCGCGACGGGCAGGTCCGCGACCGAAGGGTCGCCGCCGCCGGAAGACGAGAAGGCGAAAGAGGAAAATGCGTACCGCAAGAAGGTTCAGGACCTTACAGAGGAGCTGAAGGCAGCACAGAGCAACTATTTCACAGCAAGCCGGGGCACCGACTCTCCCGATCCTTCGGTGATCACAACCGATGACTCCATCCGTCGGCGCACCGACGATTTGAACGCGCGGCTTCGTGACACGCAGCAGAATCCGGGCGGCGGCGACGGCGGCCCCGTGCGTCTCGAAAGCCCTTCGCCTTTCGTGGGCCAGCCTCCCGCGATCACAGAAATCCCGCCCGGAAACGTACCGCCGAGCGTGAATCCACCGCCGCCGGGCTACACGTCGAGCGAGCAGCAGCTTAGCGATCTCAGAAACCGCATGACCGAGCTTACGAAGCAGCGCGAGCAACTGATCGAGGAGATGAAGCAGAAGAACCTGGACAGCGCCAATCTCTTCCTGCAATAGCTTCTATAACGCCGCCACCGCGGCCCTCAGACCCAGCAGATAACTATCGACGCCGAATCCCGTAATCTGCCCGACCACCGCCTCGGCGATGATCGAGCGCTTCCGGAACTCTTCGCGCTTGTAAATATTCGAAATGTGCACCTCGACCGCCGGAATGCCGGCGGCGGTCAGTGCGTCGCGCATGGCGATGCTCGAATGCGTATACGCGCCCGCATTCAGGATCAGCGCGCCGAACTGTTTGGGCGCGTCCTGGATCCAGCCGACCAGCTCGCCCTCGATATTCGACTGCCGCGCCTCGACTTCGACGCCGAGCTCGGCGGCGAGCGCCGCGATCTTGCGATTGATCTGATCGAGCGTCAGGCGCCCGTAAATCTTCGGCTCGCGCCGGCCGAGCATATTGAGGTTGGGTCCGTGCAGTACGAGAATTTTTCTTTTTTTCGCCATCACGATCCTTTCGCATGCTGATCGAGCCAGCGCGCGGCGATCTCGAGCTCGTGCCGGACGCGCTCTGCGTCCGCGTCGCGCGAGCCCTCGCGCTCGACGATCTCCATGATACGAACGATCTCATCGCGCAGCCCCGGCCGATTCGCCGATGCTTCGAAAAGCTGTCTGTAAACCTCGAGCGCCTCCAGATAATACCCTTGCTGCGCCAGTAGGCGCGCCATGCTCTCGGTCGCGAACGGCGCCGGCCGGTGCGCCGCCTGATCGAGGCGGACGAGCGCCGCAATAAGCTCCGCCGCTTCGCCGTCGACCATTGGATCGAGCGCCCGCGCGACGTCGAGCGCGCGCCCGAGGGTGCCGTTCTGATAAAAGAGCCGGCTCTTCAGCAGCAGAGCGCGCCGGTGCTCCGGCGCGACCGCGAGCACCCGTTCGACGGCTTCCAGCGCGTCGCTCAGCCGGCCGCGGCGACGAAGCGCGTCGGCGTCATCGAGGAGGCCGGAAGCTTCCCCACGCGACATGTTTATTGCCCCGCCTCGAGCCGCGCGACAATCTCGCCGGGCGAAAGTTTATGAAAGCGCGTCGCACCGATGCCTTCACAGAGAATAAATTTGACTTTCCCGCCCGACGATTTTTTATCGACTTCCATATGTTTGACGAGCTCCGGCAGGCTCACGTCCCCCGGAATGTCCGCCGGTAGCCCGGCGTGTACGATGAGCCGCCGGATGCGCTCGAAGCTGTCGCGGTCGCAGGCGCCTTCGGCGACCGAGATCGCCGCGGCCTGGACCATGCCGATCGCGACGGCCTCGCCGTGGAGAAATTTTTCATAGCCTGTGAGCGCTTCGAGCGCGTGGCCGACCGTATGGCCGAAGTTCAGCACCGCACGGAGATCGCTTTCGCGCTCGTCCTTCGCGACAACGTCAGCCTTGATCGCGCACGACGCGGCGACGATCTCGGTCAGCATCGCGCTCTCAAGCCGCAGAATGTTGTCGAGCTTGTCTTCGAGCCGGCGGAAAAGCGCGGGGTCGGCGATGACGCCGTACTTAATCACTTCGGCCAAGCCGGCGACGATTTCCCGCTTCGGCAGCGTGCGCAGCACGCCGACATCGATCCAGACCAGGCGCGGCTGATAAAAGGCACCGATGAGATTTTTTCCTTCTTTGTGATTGACGCCCGTTTTCCCGCCGACGCTCGAATCGACTTGTGCGAGCAGCGTCGTCGGCACCTGCACGTACGGGACGCCGCGGAGGTAGCTCGCGGCGGCGAAGCCGGTCACGTCGCCGACCACGCCCCCGCCCAGCGCTACGAGCGACGAGCCGCGCTCGAACCGGGCGGCGACGAGCCGGTCGTAGATCGCCGCGACGGCGTCGAGATTCTTGTGTTCCTCGCCGGCCGGCAGGAGAATGACGTCGGTCTCGAAGCCGGCCTGCCGGAGCGACTCCTCCACCGGCTTTAAATACAAATCGGCGACGGCCCGGTCGGTGACGATGGCGGCTTTTCTGCCGAGTCCGGCGCGGCGCATCGCCGCGCCAAGTTCCGGCAGATTTTTCTCGCCGACCGAGATGGCATACGAGCGTTCGCCGAGGTCAACGTTGATCGTGCGTATGGACGAAGTCATTGGAGCACGCGAAGCACTTGTTCCACAACCTGGTCGATGGAAAGATTTTCGGTATCGATCGTTGCGTGTGCCTGCGCGTAGACGGGCGCACGCCGGCTCATGAGCTCGCGCACTCGCGGTTCGCGGTCCGCGACGTCGAGCAGCGGCCGCTTGCCGCCGCGCACGCGGCCGAGAATCGTCTCGGGCTTCGCCGTCAAGCAGACGAGCAGGGCTTTTTCTTTCAACAACGCGAGGTTCTCCTCGTCCATCACCGCGCCGCCGCCAGTGGCGATCACCTGGCGCTCGTTCGCGAGGATCTCCCGGAGCTTTTGTTTTTCGAGAACGCGAAAACGCGCCTCGCCGTCGCGGTGAAAAATCTCTTGGACTTTGCGGCCTTCGTCGCGCTCGATCGCGCGGTCGATGTCGACGAAGCGCCATCCGAGGCGGCGCGCGAGCTTTCGGCCCACGTGCGTCTTGCCGACCGCCATGAAGCCGGTGAGCGCAATGTTTTTTGAGGCGCTCGCGGGCACAAACGGCTCAGAAACGCTTGATCTGCTCGAGGTAGCCTTCGTAATTGCGCTTGATCTCGCGCAGCGAGTCGCCACCGAACTTTTCCAAGAACGCAGCGGCGAGCTCGAACGCCACGACCGATTCGCCGACAACCGCCGCTGCCGGCGCGGCGCAGACGTCGGAGCGCTCGACCGATGCGTCGGCGGGCGCCTTCGAGCGCATGTCGACGGAGTGCAGCGGGCTCATCAAGGTCGAGATCGGCTTCATCGCGACGCGCGCGACGACCGGCGCCCCGTTGGTCATACCGCCTTCGGTGCCGCCCGAGTTGTTGCTGCCGCGGTAAAATCCCGTCGGCACGATGCGCGGCGTGCCTTCACTGACCATTTTCTGCGGATCGAAGAAAATCTCGTCGTGCACCTGCGAGCCGCGACGACGCGCCATCTCGAAGCCCAGGCCGATCTCGACACCCTTCATCGCCTGGATACTCATGAGCGCGCGCGCGAGCCGGCCGTCGAGCTTCAAGTCCCACTGCGTGTGCGTGCCGAGACCTGGCGGCACCCCCAGCGCGACGACTTCAAAGACGCCGCCCAGCGTATCGCCCTTTTTCTTGCAGTCTTCGATCAGCTCGATCATGCGCGCTTCGGCGCGCGGATCGGCGACGCGAACCGGCGACTCTTCCGCGCGGGCGTAGGTCTCCTCGTAGGTCAGGCCCTCGGTTTGCGCCTCGATGCCGCCGAGCGAGCGGATATAGCCCATAATTTTGATGCCGAACGGCGCCAGCAGCTGTTTGCTGAACGAGCCGACCGCGGTGCGCGTCACGGTGTCGCGCGCGCTTGCGCGTTCGAGAATGTTGCGTATGTCGGAATGGTCGTATTTGAGAACGCCGTTCAAGTCCGCGTGGCCCGGGCGCGGCTTGGTCACGGCGATCGTTTCGTCGCGGTCCTCCGGCGCGGCCGACATCTTCTTGGTCCAGTTCTTCCAGTCGCGGTTCTCGATTCCGAGCGCAACGGGCGAGCCGAGCGTCTCGCCCCAGCGGATGCCGGAACGGATCGTCGCCTCGTCTTTTTCGATCAGCATCCGGCCGCCGCGGCCGTAGCCCTGCTGCCTGCGCCAGAGATCGCGATTGATCCCCGCGAGGTCGATCGGGAAGCCCGCGGGCACGCCGTCAACGATGGCCGTGAGGCACGGCCCGTGCGATTCCCCCGCGGTAAAATAACGCAGCATGGGCCTTATATTACTCCATTCGCCCGGGAGGTGCCACCGGCGAGGCTGAAAACAGCTCCGGCGCGAGGAGGCTCGCGCCGGAGTCTTGGGAATGTAAAGTTATTGGAGCGGTGCGGCTTACGCGCCGTCGGTTTGTCGCATGCGATTCCGCCACAGATCCTCGGCTGCGGGCAGATTGCTCGAGCCGGCGGAAATCACGCGCGGCGTGATGAAGACCATGAGCTCGCTGAATTCGTTCTTGATCGTCTGGGTCTTGAAAAGCCATCCGAAAAGCGGAACGTCCTTGAACCAGGGCACGCCGCTCTCGGTAAAGCTTTTATTTTCGCGCATAATTCCGCCGAGCACCAGAGTCTCTCCGTCGCGCAATAGCACATTGGCGAGCGCCTCCCGGCTGAGCTCGTCCGGTATCTGGGCTCCCTCCGATTTAGTTCCAAGAGAGCTGGATTTGACGTTCACGTTCAAAAGGACAAAACCGTCGCTCGAGACCTGCGGAGTCACCGTGAGCACGATGCCGACGGGGATCTTCTCGGTCGCGACCGCCGCGCCGGCCGCCGCGCCGGTGCCGCTAGCGATGTTGGTCGTGCCGGTGGGCAGCGCCACACGCACGATCTGGAGACTTTGGATGGTCGAGGCGACGTTGTTGAGCGTCACCACCGACGGGCGTGAGAGTACCCGCACCTTGCCCTCGGTCTCGGCCGCTGTGAGCTTAATGCTGAGATCCTTAAAGCCGGCGAATCGCGACTGGACGATCGAGAGCGCGAGGCCGATCGCGTTCGCGGTTGTCGAGGCCGCAAACGGCGCTCCCGCCGGGTTGCTGCTGTCGATCGTCGCGCCGCCGCGGGTAAAGCCTAGATCCGCGCCGAGCGCGCGAGCAAATGTCGGAGTGGTTTCGATAATATTCGATTCGATCAACACCTGGGGCGTGCGCGTGTCGAGGCGGCTCGCGATCTCGTTGGCATCGTCGATGCCGCGCTTGATGTCGCGCACGAGGATCGTGTTGCTGCGGTCGTCCGGCAGGACAACGCCGCGCGGACTTAACACCGGCTTGATCTTGTCGACCAGCTCTTTGA
Organism: Binatia bacterium; assembly: GCA_036522615.1. Lineage (GTDB taxonomy): Bacteria > Desulfobacterota > Binatia > UBA9968 > UBA9968 > JAJPJQ01. The sequence continues at coordinate 16,582 of DATDFN010000039.1, forward strand.
CCTTGGCATAATTGACATTCAGGTAAGCGGTCTGGAGCGGCTCGAGGTTCTCCTGCGCCTTCTGCGCCGCGAGCAGCGCGTCGCGCTCGGACTTCATCTGGTTCGCGGTCGAGATGCGCACGATGTTGCCCATCTGCTCCTTGCCGAGACCGTTGGTATCGACGAGGAGATCCATCGCCTGGTCCCACGGGACATCAACGAGCCGGACCGTGACGCGTTTGCGTACCTCATCAGTAACGACGATGTTGAGGCCGCTCACTTCCGCGAGCAGACGGAAAACATTTTTGATGTCGGCGTCTTTAAAATCGAGTGAGATTTTTTGTCCTGTATAGACCTTCGGCCCTTTGCTCGGCCCGGCAGCCACTTTCGCATCGGAGCCGCCGGCCGGCGGCGTAGCAGCAGCGACGGCCGCCTGCGCCGATGGAGAATCGACGCGCCGTCCGTTCTGCACCAGGCGTAAATCCTTTTTGGCCGAAGCTTGGGCATTCAGCGGGCCGACGACGACTTTTAAGCCGGTGCCGTCCGGCTCGATGACATAGGCCGGCGTCTCGGCTGCGGCTATCTCCACCACGAGGCGCAAATGGCCCGCGCCCGAGCTGAGTCGCAAAACGCTGATCCAACTCGTCTCGGCACGGAAGGTGTCGACCTCCGGCATGGCATTGGCGGGGCCGAACACATCCAGCACGACGCGGGCCGGCTGCATCAAAGCAAAATGTCGGTACTGGCTGACCGCCTCGGAAAACCGGATCTTCAGCGTCGTCTGCCCTCGTTCTTCGCTTACCGAGAGATCCTGGACTCTGAACGCCTGCTCCTGGAGCGGCGATTCTTTGACGGTGAGCCTCTGGGCGGCCTGCTCGCGCCTCGTCTCCTCGGCGGCGCGTACGGCGCGCGGATCCGGCGCGGGCGGCTCTTCGCGCACCGCCGGCGCACAGCTCAACCCACCGAGCAGCGCCAGCGCCGTTAAACCAGGAGCGAGCGCGCTGTGCCGGGGAAGTTGTCGGATCGATAAAAACTTCATAGGGAGACTCCTTAGAGCTTTTCTTCCGCCGCTACTCCGAGACAATCCTCATGCTCACTTCACGGTTCTTCCTCGCCCCGTAGAAGTCGATGAAGTTCTCCTCAATGACGACCTCGGCAGGTTTGATCTGCTTGATTTTACCTTCATTCGGGCCGATCGGCGTGCCGACCCGCACGATGTAGCCGAGGCCGCTGGAATCTTCGACCATCGCGCGCGGATCCTTGATGTCCCACACGACGCCGGCGAGTTTCAGCTGACCGATTTCATAGCGCTCCAGCGGCGAGAGGTTCTCGCGCGGACGCCGCTTCGCCTGCGCTTTCATCGGCGCCTGAAACGGATCGCGTTTTCCCATGGGAGAGTAATGCGGCATATCCGCGCGCTCGGTTTTTTCCGGAGCGGCGAACGGATCGGCTCCGGTGCCCGCCGGCTGCACGGCTCCTTTGCCGAGCTTATCGCGGAGTGTCGCCTTGAGATCGTCGAACTTCTGCCCGAGCGCCGAAGGCGCCTGGTTGAACTTGTCCACCGCCTCCTTCGTCTTCTGCGACGGCAGAGCTTCTTCCGAGATGCCGGCGCTCGCGAACGCGAGGACGGCAATCAATGTCAACGCGATCGTCCCGAGCTTCATCATTTCTTCGCCTTTTCCTTGGCCGCTTTGTCGGCGGCCACCTTGGCGCGCTCCGCCTCCGAAAGGAAACGGAACGTCGTCACGAGCGCCGTCGTGTCCACGATAGTCTGATCGTCGTTCGGCTTGAGGTTTTTCATCTCGATATTGTTGATGTTGACGAGACGGTTGAGCCGGCCGACTTCGTCGAAAAAGCCGACCAGATTGTGAAAGCCGCCGCGCACCGTCACGTCCACGGGAATCTCGGAATAAAAATCTTGGGGATTTTCCGCCTTCGGACGGAACAGCAGGATGTCAAGACCCGATTCGCGCGCTTTGTTGGAGATATTCGTCAATAGATCCGGAATCTCTTTCTGATCGGGAAGCTGCGCGACCGCCTCTTTCAGCCTGCCCTCGTATTCCGCCTTCATCGCACGCAGCTTCGGCAGGTCCGCCACCAGAGCTCTCTTTTTGTCGCGCTCGGCGCGGGCGGTGCCGGCGCTCTGCTGGAGATCGGCGATCTGTGCCGAAAGCCGGTCGTAGACGAACAAGTAGTCAAAGACGAAGAGAAGGACGATGGCCCCGGCCAGGATACCGAGTTTCTGCTGCCGCGGCAGCGCGAAAAGGCGTTCGAGTAACCCGCTCATGGCTTTGCCACCTTTCCGTCCGCGGATACCGGCTGCGGCGCCGCTTTCGCCTGCTGCACCGGCTGTGGCTGGTAAAGCAGTCGCGAACGCACGGAGAATTTCTTCAGGGCCAGCTTATCCTGCTGCGTCTGGGCCGCCTCGACGAGCTCGACGTCCTTGAAATACTGCGTCGCCTGGAGCGCCTTCAAAAAGTCCGCAACCGTCTGGTTGTCGACCGCCATCCCGTTGAGTGTAAGATTGCCCCCGTTTTCCTTGAATTCCGTAACCCAGAGCCGCTCCGGCGCCGATGCCGAAAGGCTCTCCATGACGCGCACCGGGCCGACCTTTTTCTTGCTAAGATTTTCGATGACAGTGACTTTTTGCTTGAGCGAGGCGATCGTTGTCTGTAGCTGCGCGACTTCCTTAGCGCCGCCTTCGATCGAAGCGATGTCGGCGCGGAGGCTCGATACCTCGCGCTGGAGCATCGTCGTCCGGAACACCTGATACAGAAACACCGCGAGGCAAACCGTGAGAGCCGCCCCGACTCCGAGAACGGCGACGACAACGTCCTGGCGGCGGCCGAGCTCGGCCTCGATCTCACGCGACGAAAGCAGGTTGATACGGATCATTTGTCTCCAGGCCTCCTGATGGCGAGCCCGGCGCCCACCGCGAGCGCCGAAGCCGATTCGGCGAGGTCGTCCGGATCAATGCCGCGGGCGATGCTGAAGCCGCGGAAAGGATCGATGAGTTCCACCTCGACGCCCAGCTTCTCGCCGATCGTGCGTGCGAGCCCCGGCGTCTTGGCGCTGCCGCCGCTCAGATAAATCTTGTGGATACCGCCTTCGTCGGCCATGGCGCGGTAGAGACTCAAGGTCCGGCTGATCTCCGCCGCGAGGTAATCGGCGGTCGGCTTAAGCATGCCTTCGACCTCGGCCTGTTTTTTCGCGTCGGAGCCGCCGCGGACTTTGAGCGCTTCCGCCTGGTCGTAAGAGAGCTGGAGCGTGTGAACCAGCGCCTCGGTGAACGATTCGCCCCCCACCGGAAGGTCCCCGGTGAACGTCGATATGCCGTGCTTGAGAACGTTGATGCTTGTGTAACGCGCGCCGATGTGGATGAGCCCGACGATGCCGCTGGTCTCGAGCTCGTAGTTGATCTCGAACATATTTTCCATCGCGAAGTAGTCTACGTCGACGATGGCGGGGACAAGTTCGGCATCCTGTATCACCTGGGTGTAGCTGTTGATGATGTCTTTTTTCACCGCGACAAGCACCACATCGAGCTTGTCGCTGTTTTCCACGTAGTCGAGCGTCTGGTAATCGAGGTTGACGTTCTCGAGCGTGTCGGGGATCAGCTGGCTGGCCTGGAATTCCACGTTGGCGTCGAGCTCCTGCTCGCCTTGGGCGGGCAGCTGGATTTTTTTGATGATGGCGACCCGCCCAGGAACCGATGCGACCACCTGCTTCGAGCGCACGCCGTGACTCTTAACGAGGTTCTGTATCGCCTTCACCACGGCATCCTGATCGGCGACCATGTTGTTTTGAATCGCCATCGCCGGGATCGGCTGGATTCCCATGTTCAGCAGGCGATAGCCGCTCTTATCGACCTCGACCTCGACCATTTTGATCGAGCTCGATCCGATATCGAGAGCGACATAGCCTTCGTTCCGGCGAAACGGATTAATGGACGAGAAGTCCACGCTCTTTAAAAAGTCTGCAATAGCCATAGTTATTGACTGAACACCTTGTTTTTGTGCGTGAGCTTGACGCCGAGCGCCTGGAGGATCTTTCTTTTCGTGGCGAGGCGGCAGCTCATCCCCTTTTCAATACGATCGATGGTCAGCGGAGATATTCCAGCTAAGCGCGCGAGCTCAGCTTTGCTGAGCATCTTGGATTCTCGAATTTTCCGCAGATTGTTTTGTTCCATCCACCTATCCGTTGATAAGAATTGCGTTTTGGGCCGCCATTGTGGAACAGTTACGATCACCTTGTCAAACTCAATTATATTTAATTAAGTAAAATTATATTAAATTAAGCGCTACTCTTGCGTCACGATGCAATTGTAGCTTTCGGGTAAAGCAAGAAACATGCAAAGCCGTTAAGGCATCATTAAATGAGTCGTTGTAAGCATTTTTCGTTAATTGTCGGTGATGGGCTTACTGCATAAATTCGGAAAATGTACACTTTTTGTCACTTCAGAAGCCGGAAATAGTCGCTCCAAGCTGTGATTGCTTTTCCGCTTTTGAGCAGGTAATAGACCGAAAATGCACAAGGGCCGGGCGTTTGCGGAGGTCATCATACCCTCGCCCTTGAAAGAGCCTCTTACCTACGAAGTACCCCAGGAGCTCGACGTAAAACCCGGCATGAGGGTCGTCGTTCCGGTTGGCCGCCGCCGCGTGACCGGTCTCGTCGCGGAACTGGCTTCCACGAGCCGGATCGAGCGCGTTAAAGCGATCCTGGACGTGCCCGACCGCCACCCCGTTATGGACGAGCCGCTGCTCCGGCTCGGACAGTGGATTGCCAAATATTACCTCAGCTCGATCGGCGAGGTTTTGGCGGCGATGATGCCCGCGCACCTGCGCGGCGAGAGCCGCCGGGTCGTGTCGGCGAACGAAGGCGAGTTCGCGGTCGACGGGTTGGAGCGGAAGATCCTCGACGAGCTCGGCCGCAACAGCGCAGCCATCGGCCTCAAGTCGCTGGCGCGGAAATTCCCCCGCGGCTTCTACCCTGCTCTGGAGGCGCTGGCGCGTATCGGAGCGGTGGAAGTCCGCGAGCGGGCTCGCCGGCAAAGAAAGAAGCCGCCCGCCGCGGAGAACACGCCTGCGCCCGTCCTCTCGCTCAACAGCGAACAGGAGGCGGCATACGACGCCATCGAAGCCAGTCTCTCCGGCGGCGGCTTCAAGCCGTTTCTGCTGTATGGAGTCACCGGCAGCGGCAAAACCGAAGTCTATCTGCGCGCGATGGAGCGCGCGCGCGCGGCTGGGAAACGCAGCCTCATTCTGGTTCCGGAAATCTCTCTGACTCCCCAGCTGCTCGATCGCTTGCAGGCGCGCTTTCCCGGGAAGGTCGGCGTGCTCCACAGCGCACTCACCGCGGGCGAGCGATGGGAGGAATGGTGGCGCATCATCCGCGGCGAGGTAGATGTGGTCGTCGGCGCGCGCTCGGCGATTTTCGCGCCGGTACCGGCTCTCGGGCTGATCGTCGTCGACGAAGAGCACGACTCCTCGTATAAGCAGGAGGACGGTCTCCGTTACAACGCGAGAGACGTCGCCGTCGTTCGCGCCAAATTGCTCGATTGTCCGGTGGTGTTGGGATCGGCGACGCCGGCGATCGAAAGCTACGAGAACTCTCGCGCCGGCCGCTATACCTTGCTGGAACTGAAGCGCCGCGTCGAGCGCCGGTCTCTGCCGGCCGTCGAGACCGTGGATCTGCGGGAGGTCTGGAGCGCAGCGAACAGCGATAAACCGCGCCTGCTCTCGCCGCTTCTCACGCAGGCGTTGCGCGACAATCTCGCGCGGCAGCGTCAAAGCCTCGTCTTTTTGAACCGCCGCGGCTTTGCGAATTTTCTTCAGTGCCGACTATGCGGCTTCGTCCTCCGCTGCGCTCATTGCAGCGTGACGCTCACGTTTCATAAAGGCGACGGAATCGTCCTGTGTCATCATTGCGGCTGGCGGCAGTCCGCTCCCGAGACCTGCCCGCATTGCGGCCGTCAGGCATTTCTCCCTGTCGGCTTCGGCACCGAGCAGCTGGAGCAGGAGCTCGCCGAGATTGTTCCCGGCGCGCGCATCGCGCGCATGGATCGCGATACGACGGTCAAGCGCGGCTCGCAGGAAAAGCTCATCCGGCAGTGGCAGCGCGGTGAGATCGACGTGCTCGTCGGCACGCAGATGATCACGAAAGGACACGACGTTTCAGGCGTTACGCTGGTCGGCGCCGTCCTTGCTGATCTCTCGTTGAACCTGCCGGACTTCCGCGCGGCGGAGCGTACGTTTCAGCTTTTGAGCCAAGTTGCGGGCCGCGCCGGCCGCGGCGACGAGCCGGGCCGCGTCATCGTCCAGACCTATAACCCCGAGCATTATACGTTGCGCCAGGTCCCCACGCATGACTACCCGGCATTTTTCGCCGAGGAGCTGGAGTTTCGCCGTGCGCTCCAGTATCCGCCGTTCAGTCGGCTCGTGCACCTGCGGCTCGAAGGCGCGCAGGCGGGCGCGATCGAGAAGCAAGCCAAGCTCCTTGGCGAATGGCTTCGCGATCAATGCCGCCGGCGCGCGTCGAGCTACGCAGAAATCGAGGTGCTCGGTCCCGCACCGGCGCCGATCATGAAGCTCCGCGGCCGCTTCCGCTGGCAGATTTTGCTCAAAGGAAAGAAAGGCCCCGCGCTGCTGGCGCTCGGTGCGGCGGCGCAGGCGCGCGTACCGCGCACGAGCCGCTGGCGCCTTCACGTTGATGTAGATCCTTACAGTATGTTATGAATATAGATTAGCCATGGCGCTTCTCGGAATCCTTAAGTATCCTGATCCCTTGCTGAAGCAGGTTGCGCAGCCGGTGGCGAGCGTGACCGATGAAACCGTGCGCCTGATCGGGGATATGGTCGAGACCATGTACGCAGCGCCCGGCGTCGGGCTCGCCGCGCCTCAAGTCGGCGTCTCCAAGCGCATCATCGTGCTCGATATCGACCACGATAATCCAGGCAAGGGCCTACTGAAGCTGATCAACCCGGAGATCCGGCGGAGCGAGGGCGAGGTGCTTTGGGAGGAAGGCTGTCTTAGCGTCGTCGATTTCACGGTCGAGATCAAGCGCGCCGCGCGCGTCGATCTCAAGGCGCTCGACGAAAAGGAAAAAGAGGTTTCGCTCGACGCCGAAGGGCTCCTCGCCGTCGCGTTGCAGCACGAGATCGACCATCTTAACGGCAAGCTCATCCTCGACCGCGTGAGCCGCTTGAAGCGCGACCTCTATGCGCGGCGCCTTAAGAAGATGCTCCGCGGCGACAAGCCGCCGCCGGAAAATCCGCGGGTCATGATCTAGCCGGCCGCGAGCCGGCACCGCCAAATCCCGTCTCGTTCCGATGCGTATCGTCTTCATGGGCACGCCGCGCGTCGCCGCGCTTTCACTCGAAAGGCTGTTGAATTCGCCGCACCTCGTCGCCGGCGTCGTGACGCAGCCCGACCGCCCGACGGGACGCGGTCAGAAGCCCGCGTCCTCGCCTGTGCGCACCGTCGCCGCAAAGCACGGCGTCGCCGTGCTCGCCCCCGAGAAAATTCGCGATCCCGCCTTTTTGGCTGCGCTAAGCGCTTGGTCGCCCGAGATCATCGTCGTCGTCGCCTACGGTCGCATACTGCCGCGGCAAATCCTCGAGCTGGCCCCGCGTGGATGTCTCAACGTCCACTACTCGCTTCTTCCGAAGTACCGCGGCGCCGCGCCGGTTGCGTGGGCGGTCATCAATGGCGAAGACAAAAGCGGCGTCACGACCATGCACCTCGTCGAGAAGATGGACGCCGGGCCGATTCTCCTTCAGCGCGAGATCGCCTTGACCGCCGACGAGACGACGGCGTCACTCCAGGAGAAGCTCGCGCCGGTCGGGGCCGACCTCCTTCTCGAGACGCTCGCCGACATCGCCGCCGGAACTGTTGCGCCGAAGACGCAGGATGAAGCGGCGGCGACGTACGCGCCGATGATCAAAAAAGAAGACGGTCTGATCGACTGGAGCCTGCCGGCGGCGGCGATCGAGCGCCGCGTCCGCGGCTTTACGCCGTGGCCGACGGCTTACACGCACTTCGACGGCACGCTGTTGAAAATCCATCGTGCGCGCGTCGTCGAAAGTGAAAAGGCCCTGCCGGGCGAAGTCGTGCGCGCGGATCGCTCGGGCTTGTGGGTCGCGGCCGGCGCGGGCGCGCTAGCCCTCGAAGAAGTCCAGCTCGAAAATCGCAAGCGCGTGAGCGCCGCGGAGTTCCTGAATGGCAGCCGCATCGAAAAAGGCGCGCGCCTCGGCGCCGGCTAAATCCAGCCGTGCCGTCGCGGCGGATATCCTTCACGCCGTCGAGACGCGGCGGGCTTTCGCCGACATTCTGCTCGACCGCGCGCTCCAAACAAATCATCTTTCCACCGCGGACCGCGCGCTCGCGACCGAGATCGTCTACGGCACGCTCCGCTGGCGCGGCAGGATCGACTGGGCGCTCGGTCTTTTAACGCACAAGCCGCTGGAGGACATGGATGCCTATATCCGAAACGTCCTCCGCATGACGCTCTATCAGATTCTGTTTCTCGACCGCGTGCCCGCGTACGCCGCGGTCAACGAGGCCGTCGAGCTGGCGAAGCGCTACGGCGGGCGCACGGCGGCCGGACTCGTCAACGCCGTCGCGCGCGGCGTGCTGCGCGAGAGGGATCGCCTGGTTAAGCTGGACTCCGACGGCGACCGCGCGCGGCGGCTCGCAGTGAGGTGGTCGCATCCCGAATGGCTGGTGAAGACGTGGCTGGACTACTTCGGCGTTGATGAGATCGAAGCCTTACTCAAGGCCGATAACGAAGAGCCGCCGCTAGTCCTAAGAGCGAATCGGCTGAAGACGTCGCGCGAGAAATTAATCGGAAAGTTAAAAGAGGCGGGGGTGGAGGCCGAAGCGGCGTCGCGCGCGCCGCAGGCCATCCGAATCCTCAGCGGCGCATCCATTGAGAAGCTGCCTGGTTTCGCAGACGGATTATTCTTCGTTCAAGGCGAGGCTTCGCAGCTGGTCGCGCTGCTTCTCCATCCGAAGCCGGGCGAGCGCGTCCTGGACGCGAGCGCGGCGCCCGGCGGTAAGGCGACCCATCTCGCCGAGCTGATGGGTGACAAAGGAGAGGTCGTCGCGACCGATATTTCGGCGCGCGGCATCGAGCGGCTGCGGCAGAATATCGCGCGGCTCCGAACAGCATCTGTTCGGCCCGTCCTGGCCGACGCTGCGGCGCCGCTGCCCGACGATCTCGCCGCGCGGTACGACCGCATTCTTGCCGACCTCCCGTGCACCGGGCTCGGAACCCTCCGGTCCCATCCGGAGGCGAAGTGGCTCAAGTCGGAAGCGGACATCCGGCGGCTCAGCCAAATCCAGAAAAAGATCCTCGAAAGCGTCTCGTCGTACTTGAAACCCGGCGGCACATTGGTCTATTCCACGTGTACGCTGACGCGCGAAGAGAACGAGGATGTCGTGGGGGATTTCCTCCGGCGCCACAAGGAATATACTTTAGAAGACGCGGCGGACTTTTTGCCCGCGGGCGCGAAAGCGATGGTGCGCGGAAAATATTTCATGACGCTGCCCCACCGCGACGACACGGACGGTTTTTTCGCCGCGCGCATGAGAAAGGCTTGAGATGAAAATCGCCCCTTCGATACTGTCGGCCGACTTCACCTGCCTCGGCGAAGAGATCCGGGCCGTCGAGGACGCCGGCGCCGACTGGCTCCACGTCGATATTATGGACGGCCACTTCGTCCCGAACCTTACGATCGGCCCCTTCGTAGTCGAAGCGGTGCGCAAGGCGGCGCGTGTGCCGCTCGACGTCCACCTGATGATCACCGACCCCGACAAGTACGCGCCGGAGTTCATCAAAGCCGGCGCGAATTGGGTCTCGGTGCATCCCGACACCTGCCCCGACCCTACAAAAACTTTACAGCGGATACGCAGCCTCGGCGCAAAGGCGTCGATCGCCGTCAACCCCGACGTGCCGCTGGAGAAAGTAGAGCCACTGCTGGATCACGTCGACATGATCTTGATGATGACCGTGTTTCCCGGTTTCGCCGGTCAGGCCTTTATCGCCGATGTGCTACCGAAGATCGAACAAGCGCGCAAGCTCGTAACGGCGCGCAAGCTGCCGATTTTGATCGAGGCCGACGGCGGCATCAAAGCCGACAATATCGATATCGTCGTCGGAGCCGGCGCCGAGGTGATCGTCTCAGGGTCCGGCATCTTCAAGACGCCGGATTACGCGGCGACGATAAAGAAAATGAGGCAGGCGGCAGCGGCTTAAATCCACCGCAAGTCGATTGATTATTGTCTCTCCGCGTGTAACATTAATGCGATCGGGGCGTGGCTCAGCTTGGTAGAGCGCACGGTTCGGGACCGTGAAGTCGCTGGTTCAAATCCAGTCGCCCCGACCACTTCTTCTGCTCGAATCTCAATCGCCGAAGCGGAAATCAGAAAAGGGAGTCTTTCGTCGAGGTCACGAGAAAGCAGGTGCACCCGGTTAAACTCCACACACGATGATCGACGCTCCCCGGCTCGCTGTGAATGAAGTCGCCGGGATAAAGTGTTCTGTCATCGACCTTTAATATGCCGTGCAAAAGATGCAGTTCTTCGACGCCGGCATGCGTATGTGCGGGATAATCGGTTCCCGGATCGAGCCGGACCAACATGCTCACGCTGTCGGTCTCCGCGTTTCTCGCGAGTATTTTAACGTGGATGCCGGGCGCCGCTTCCTCCCACTCGGGTTTCACCCGCGCTTCGACGGGAGGCGTGAACGGCGGCGTGCCGGTTTCGCCGGCGATGCGGTTCGCGAGCCGCGGCCATAGCGACTCCGCGGGACGCAACACATCCGCGGACCAGCCGACAAACGACTGGACGATGGGCCGGAGCGTCTCGAGTTCCTGCCGACACTCCTCGCAGGATGCGACTTGAGTTTCAGCCGAGGCGATCTCGTCCGGAGTAAGCGCGCGCAACGCAAACAGGTACACGAGATCCAAATGCTCTTGGCTGTGTTTTCCGGATTGTTCGTTCATCCGGCCTTCTTTCCAGCCCCCAGCGCGTTTCGAAGCTTGCGCAATCCGGAGCGGATTCGCGTCTTCACGGTTCCGAGCGGTTGGTTCAACTTTCTCGCCGCCTCTTCATAGGTCAATTCAGAGAAAAACGCACTCTCGATCGTATCGCGTTCTTCTAGAGTCAGGACGTCGAGGGCGCTGCGCAACAGGCGGCTCTGCTCCTCGAAGAGATACGCTTGTTGAGGATCAACAATGTCGGTTGTGTACCGCAAGCTGTCCGGATACATGTTCACTCGTTTTTTTCTTTGATCGAACCGCAGGCGATCGATAGCCCGGCTGCGCGCCTGATTCATGATCCAGCCGACAACCGATCCATTAGCAGGATCGTAGGTCGAGGCCTTCCGCCACACATCATAGAATACATCGAGCGTGACTTCTTCGGCGGTTTCCCGATTCGCCGTTATCCGCACGATCAACGTAAAGACTATTCGATGCGTTTGCTCGTAAAGGGAATGCAGCGCACGCTGGTCGCCCTTCGCGACGCGCCGGACAAACTGCACCCACTCATCCTCGGATACGCGAATCTTTGAGCGATCCGCATAGATAACATCCCCGAGCGTCTTCATCAGGCGCACCTACCGCGAAAATCATGCCCGGCAAAACTCGGCCGGTCAAGAGACTGGAAACCAAGAACTTACGCACCGTGATCCTGTCGCGTTGCGCCTACACAGAATAAAACGCCAAACGTCTGCCGCCGGATTTCAAATTTTAATCAACGCCGTAATAAATATTTTGTCGAGGCCAAATCCAAATTCTGACCGTTGACGTATTGGTTGATGGTACAAGGAGGCACAATGGCCTTTTTTCGTGAGGATAGTGAAAAAGTCCATGGCGCGCATGCCGCGCTTAACAGCGGCGCGGAAGCCATCGTCGAGCGTAAGGTCGACGACTTGGAGACCACCCCGTCGGGAATTCCGGGGATGGATGACCTGCAGTGGGGCAGCCATATTTGCCAATGGTATTTCAAACGGCGCGATCTCGCCGGCACTCTCGTGCCGTACTTCGAGGCGGGGCTGAAAAACAACGAACGCTGCATCTGGGTGACAGCCGCACCATACGAAGCGGCCGATGCCCGGTATGACCTCGAAGGAGCTGTGGCGGGATTAGAGCAAATGATCGCCGACAAACAGCTGAGTATTTTCGACGCCAGCAATTGGTACGGTACCAGCCTCAGCGGCGTAAATCTCGTCCAACAATGGCTCGTTGAGGAGCGCGAAGCCTTGGCGGCCGGCTACAAGGGCGTTCGTATTGCTGCCAATAACTCATTCGTCAGCGAAGTGGACTGGCAAATATTCATGGAGTACGAGAACGCCTTGAACCGAGAAATGTTACAGAAGCACAGAATGGTCGCACTATGCAGCTATAATGTGCTCGACGTTAAGCCGAAGAAAATGTTGCAAGCCGTACACAGTCATCAAGTTACGATTCAGCAAGCCGGCCCCGTTTGGAAGCCGTTAGAAATCTAGCGCGTCGTTGAAATCTTCCCGATGAGAAGCGGCGCACCCCGGCGTTTCTCACCTATTTCGCCAGTTCGCGGTTTATCTCCTCGACCAGGCTGAAGTCGAAAACCTTGTCGAGCGGGACCTCGTCGGTCACTTTCATTTGCCGTTTTCGCTCGGCCACCAAAGTCTCCATGCCGGCGCGGCTGAGCGTGCCGTCTTTGGAGGCCCCCTTAAGATAGATGCCGTAGGTGTAGTCGGCAGTCTCCTGGTCGAGCTTCAGCCAATCTTTCATGATCCCAACGACCGCCTCTCGCCGCTTCGGATCGACGGCATAGCGGATGCCGCGCACATTGGCGCGCAGGAGCTTCTTCAACTCGCCGCGCTGCTGTTCGATGATTTTCGTGGTCGTGGCCATGCCGACGAACGGAAGCTCGATTTCATCGGCGACGTCGATCAGCGAGCGCAGCCCGGCGCGCTTGGCGACGACGACGCCCTGAGGTCCGAGCATCGCGGCGTCGATCTGGCCGAGCTTGAGCTGCTCCAGCCTGATCGACTCATCGCCGGTGGCGAGGATCTTGACGTCGCGCGCGGGATCGAGGCCGTACTTCTGAAACACTAGGCGCGTGATCACGTCGGTGCTGGCGCCTAAGGTGTCGACGCCGATGATGCGCCCCCGTAGCTCCGCGACGCTCTTAATCTGCAGCCGCGTCACGAGCGAATCCATGAGCTTGGTGGAAAAGAAAATCACGATCTTGAACGGCAGGCCTTTAAGGTTCGCGCTTGCCGCGGTGCCCGTGGCGGTCGTGCCCTGGATTTCTCCGTTCAACAAGGCCGCCGGCATGATCGACGGCTTCATCATGATGAATTCCGTCGGCACGCCCTCATCGGCGAAGAAACCCATTCGCAAAGCCACGATCGCGGGAAAGTAGCTCACTGACGGACTCGGCACGCCGGTGCGCCACGGCGCCGCGCTTAGCGGCGCCGCCAACGCGGCCAAGACGAAAAGACAAAGTCCAAACGCTTTTTTCTGATGAGCTGGCGTCACGGCTAGCCGCCTCCCCTCTTCAGTATCTTGATGTTTTCCAGCCGCTCGATATGCCGCGCGAACGAATACTTGTTTTCTCTCGTATCCTGTCCCGGTCCGCGGTCTTCACGGAAGTTTTTCGTTTGCCGCACATCGACCTGGTCTATCTTTGCGACGATCAGCGAAGGACCGTCCTCTTTGAGCGCCTTCTCTGCGGCGGATTTGAATTCCGCTTCGCTCCTGGCGGTCGTCGCCTTGGCGATGCCGCAGCCGCGGCCGACGGCTTCGAGGTCCATATTACCGGCCGTCGCCGTCGGCATCCCCGGCTTGCCTTTGCCGGGCCCGCCGGACAGATAGTTCCCGTTGTCGAAAACGATGATCGTGAGATTCTTGGGCCTCTCGTTGCCGACCGTGCCGAGACTGCAGAGGTTCAGGATCATGTTGCCGTCGGAGTCGAGTGCGATCACCTTCCTGTGCGGCAGCGCGAGCGCGAGCCCGAGCGCCGCCGGCGTGCACATGCCCAAGCTTACCGAGGTGAGGCTCGTGGGGCCTCGGCCGGTGCGCTCCCAAAGGGGCGTCGTGGAGCCGATCGGCGTGACCACCAGCATTTCGTCGCTGACCATCGGAGCGAAAATGTTGATCAGGTCGGCGCGGTTTACCATAAAGCCTCCCCCGTGATCAGGACCGCCACGGGCTTGAGCCAAGCTTCGGCGCAAATCTGACAATCCGCGATCGTCTGTTTTAGTTCATCCTTCCGACTC
>DATDFN010000040.1:0-4343 GCA_036522615.1 Binatia bacterium
CGCTTCTTGAATACCGACTGCTGCGTGGCGACGATCCAGAGGGCGCGGCCGATGCGCTCGGGCAGACGGTCGAAGCGGTCTTCCGGCTTGCCGCGCCGGATCGTCTTGAATACCTGATAAAAGCCGGCGCCCGCGAAATAAAATGCGCCCAGGGCGAGCGCGATAAAAAGGATTTTTTCTATCGTCGTGAGCATCGCGTGCGTCTTCGCCTCCGCATTATATCGATACCGGGCGCATTATAAGAGTTCGCGGGAGCTTTGTTAAATTTCGTTCCGTACCGAGACGCTGACCATGGATGGCGCCGGCATGGAACTGAAAAAGATCACGGATAGGAGCTGGCGCCGGCTATCTCCGATATCCCAGGCGGCTCGAGAGTCGGCTCCCGCCCTCGGTGATCAGCGGCACGATCTCTTTTTCGATGCGCTGCGGCGTCAGCCGCTGCGCCGGCCCGGCGATCGCGAGGCTCCCCACCACGCCGCGCGTGTAGTCGCGGATCGGCACCGCGACGGATGCGACTTCGTTCATATACTCGCCGTGATCGATAGCGTATCCCGCGCCCGCCACCTCGCGCACCTGCCGCAGCAGCGCCTCGCGGTCGACAATCGTCCTGTCGGTAAAACGCACGAGCTTTTCGGGCAGGGCTTCGGCCGCGGCTTCGCCGGCCTCGAACGCGAGATGGACCTTGCCGGACGCCGTGCAGTGAAGCGGCAGCGTCCGCCCGATCAGCGAGACCACGCGAACAGGATTTTGCGGCTCGACGAAATCGAGCGGCACGATCGTCGCCCCTTTTTTCACGGCGACGTAGCAGCTCTCGTCGGCGGACTTCGCCAGCTCTTCGAGCATTCCTTTCGCCTGCAGCAGGAAGCCCATCTGGTTCACGTAGGTCTGGCCGAGCTGAAAACACTTCAATCCCAGCCGATAGTTTTCCGTCGCGCGGTTTTGCTCGATGTAGCCGCGCGCCTCGAGCGTCGCGAGCAGGCGAAAGACGTTGTTCTTGTGGAGCTTCAGGCGCTTGCTCAACTCGGTGACGCCGATCTCCTCCGCGTTCTGGTTGAACTGCTCCAGCACGTCGAGGGCATGCGACACCGATTGAATCGCATAGTTGGATTTTTCGCGCCGAATCATCACCCCTCCGGAAACGTTTTGTCCGCGCGCCAGAGAAATCAAAAAACGTTTTAACTTATGCCCCGGCGCAGGTCTTTGTCAATCTGCGCGCAATAGTTTCTAACTTGACGTTCGGAGGCCGTCATGTAAATGCTTCATACCGTGAAGGTCGGCTCCAAAGGCTACTACGGGCTCCTCGCGCTCGTCGATCTCGCGCAGAACAGCAAGGGACGGCAGCTCGCCCAGGTCAAGGAGATCGCCAAGCGGCAGCGCATACCCGAAGAGTACCTCGGACAGATCATGGTACTGTTGAAGCGCGCCAATCTCGTCCACGGCGCGCGCGGACCCGGCGGCGGCTATCGCCTCGCGCGGCCGCCGGAGAAAATAAGCGTGACCGAAGTGCTGAAGGTTCTGGAAGGTCCGCTGATGGGCGTCGACATCAGAAATCCGCGCGACCGCATGCCCGGCTCGCTCCCCTCGCGGCGGCTGATCGAAGCATGGACGCGGGCCGTCGAAAGCGCCGAAAAGATTCTCGAAGAGGTCAGCGTCGCCGACCTGTGTAAGCCCGAGGAGCGCCCTCAAATGTATTACATCTGAGATAATTTCGGAGCCCTTCGACAAGCTCAGGGCGAACGGACTAAGAGCGTCTTTTGACGAGATAACTAACTCCGTTCGTGCTGAGCCTGTCGAAGCACTCTTCGTCGTCTCGAAACTCAAAATGCAAAACTCAACATTTTTCTTCAGCTTGACGCCGACGCGCGGTTACGCTAAAAAGGATGCCATGATTCGGCTGGAGAATAACGCGAACGGTTGGTGGCGCCGGCGACTATTCCGCCGTCTGCCGCTTGGCTAGGTCCAGCGTTAAAGCGATTTTCAAAAGGCCATAGGCGGACGTCCTATGGCCTTTTTGTTTTTGTGAAAGCGTAAGGCATGCTGCATCCGTCCTTCGAAGAATTCACGCGCCTGGCGCAACGGGGAAACCTAATTCCCGTTTACCAGGAGCTGCTCATGGACCTCGAGACGCCGCTTTCGTTTTTCCGGCGGCTCGAGAGGGACCGCTACGCCTTTCTCCTGGAAAGCGTCGAAGGGAGCGAGCGCTGGGCGCGCTACTCGTTCATCGGCACGCGGCCGTATCTCGTCTTCAAGTCGCGCGGTAAACACGTCGAGGTCGTCGAAGACGGAGTGAAAAAACATCTCCAGGCCGATGAGCCGCTGCGTGTTCTCGAACAATTACTCAAGGAGCAGCGGCCGGTTACCGTCGACGGCATCCCGCCGTTTTTCGGCGGCGCGCTGGGCTACGTCGCCTACGACGCCGTCGAGCATTTCCACCGCATCGCCAACGCCAAGCGCGATCCGCACGGCATGCCGGAGATTTTTTTCATCTTCGTCCAGACGCTCGTCGCCTTCGACAACCTGAAGCACACGATCAAGGTCATCGACAACGTGCGCGTGGGCGACGGCAAGAATCTGCGGCGAAAGTACGACGCCGCCGCGGCGCGCATCCGCCGGCTCGTCGCCTCGGTCGAGAAGACTGCGCGCAAAACCGCTTCCCGGGAGCTCACCGCGCCGGCGCGCGAGAAAAAATTCCAATCGAATTTAACCCCGCGCGCCTTCAAGGACTCGGTCGGCCGGGCGAAAGAATACATCCGAGCCGGCGACATCATCCAGGCCGTGCTGTGCCAGCGGCTGGAGACGACGACCGAGGCCGATCCCTTCGAGATCTACCGGGCGCTCCGGCTCATCAACCCGTCTCCTTATATGTACTACCTGGAGATGGAAGGCCTTCGGGTGATCGGCTCGTCGCCCGAGACGATGGTCCGCCTCACCGGCGACACGATCGAACTCCGCCCGATCGCCGGCACTCGGCGGCGCGGCGTCACGCCGGAAGAAGAGCGCGCGCTCGAGGCCGATCTTCTGGCCGATCCCAAGGAACGCGCCGAGCACATCATGCTCGTCGACCTTGGCCGCAACGACGTCGGACGCGTCGCCGCTATCGGGACCGTCGAAGTCAACGAGCTGATGGCGATCGAGCGCTACTCGCACGTCATCCACCTGGTCTCGAACGTGCGCGGCAAGCTCGCGCCGGGAAAGAGCGCCTTCGATCTTTTCGTCTCGACGTTTCCTGCGGGCACGGTCTCCGGAGCGCCGAAGATCCGCGCGATGCAGATCATCGCCGAACTGGAGCCGGAAAAGCGCGGCCTCTACGCCGGCGCGATCGGCTACTTCGGCTTCAACGGCAATCTCGACACCTGCATCGTCATCCGCACGATCGTCATGCAGGGCAAGAAAGCGTTCATCAACGCCGGCGCCGGGATCGTCGCCGACTCGGATCCGGAGAGCGAGTATCAGGAGACGCTCAGCAAGGCGCGCGGCATGCTGAAAGCGATCGCGTTGGCGGAAAGCTGGAAGAAAAACGGCAAAGGCCGCAAGTAAAATGATTTTGCTGATCGATAATTACGATTCGTTCACCTACAACCTCTACCATTACCTGGGCGAACTGGGCGCAGACGTCAAGGTGTTCCGCAACGACGAGATCTCCCTCGACGAGATCGCGTCGCTCCGGCCCGAGAAGATCGTCGTCTCGCCCGGTCCGTGCACGCCGAACGAGGCGGGCATCTCGTGCGCCGCGATTCGGCGCTTCGGCGCATCGACGCCGATCCTCGGCGTCTGCCTCGGCCACCAGTCGATCGGCGCCGCGTTCGGCGCGGACATCGTCCGGGCGCCTACGCTCATGCACGGCAAACTGTCGCAGGTGCGCCACGATGCGCGCACGATCTACAAATCGCTCAAAAATCCGTTCGCCGCGATGCGCTACCATTCGCTCGTGATCGATCGCGCGACCTGCCCCGCCGAGCTCGAAGTGAGCGCGCAGACCGAGGACGGCGTCATCATGGGGGTGCGCCACCGATCGCTGCCGATCGAGGGCGTGCAGTTCCATCCCGAATCGATCCTCACCGAAGAAGGAAAAAAACTGCTCGAGAATTTCCTCCGGTCCTATTGACTCAAATCTTGTCTTTCGATCAACAATCACGTATGATCGCGGCGTTTTTCGATGTACCATCGTTTTCTCAAATTCGCCGGGCTCATCTTCCTGTTCGCTTTCCTCCCCTCAGTGAGTTCCGCGCAATCGATCACTTTCGCCAAAGTGGTGAATATAAAGGCCGGAGCGGCGCCCCGCTCCGTCGCCCTCGGGGATTTTAATCGCGACGGAAAGCCCGACGTCGCCGTCGCGAACTCCA
>DATDFN010000041.1:0-5553 GCA_036522615.1 Binatia bacterium
ATCCATGCCGGCGGAGAACGCCTTGTCGCCCGCGCCCGTGAAGACAACCACCCCGACGCTCTCGTCGTGCTCGGCCCGGCGGCAGGCGCTCACGATTTCGCCGCTCATCTCCTGGCTCATCGCGTTCATCGCCTCGGGCCGGTTGAGCGTGATCCAGCCGATCCGGTTCTTGACTTCGTAAACGACCGTGGTGTTTGGCATCGTTCCCTTTCTAGCGCGCTCTCGCCTTTCGTTCCTCCTCGAGCCGTTGGAGGAAGGAGAGATCGAGAATGTCCATCGGATTGAGGGTCATCGCGGCGAGGTCCTTCTCGTTTCTTATCACGTTCTCGATCGCTTTCGGCGTGATGACCGGCAACCCGGGCGTGAGCTGGCTATAGGCCCGGCGCGTCTCTTCCAGCTCTTCCACCGCGTTCGATCGGTAATACTCGCCGAGAAATTTGATCACCCGGTCCTTGTTTTTCTCGTCCCGGTAGAAGTCCATGCCGTCGGCGAGGCCGCGCATGAAGCTCATGACGGTCTCCGGCTCCGCCTTGATAAACGAGCGGGTCGTGAAGACGGCGGAGATCGGGTACTGAAAATCCTGCTTGGAAATGTCCAGCAGCACCGGATAATTGCTCTTGCGCGCGAGCAGCGTGTACGGCGGCTGCGTCACCGTGGCGTCGATATGCCCGGCGGTCAGCGCCGCCCAGCGCTGCCCCACACCGCCCGCCGTCAGGATCGTCACGTCTTTGTCCGGATTCAGCCCCAGCTGCTGCACGGCATAGCGGGCGATGAAGTCGGAGCTTGCGCCGATCTGGCTCACGCCGATCTTCTTGCCCTTCAGGTCCTCCGCTTTGCGGATCGACGGCTTCGCGACCAGGACGTAGTCGAGCTTGTTGCCCACGGCGCCGATCAAAACGATCTCCTTCGCTCCTCGCGCCCAAGCGCGGACGCCCGCCGGACCCGCCTCCATTTGAATCGAGAGCTCTTTCGCCAGCAGCGACTGAAGCGCGGTCACGCTGCCGCGAATATAGACGGGATTGAGCTTAAGGCCGTGCTTCTCGAAAGCTCCCGAGCGATGCGCCACCCAGAAGAAACTCGTCGAGCCGCCGAGCGGGTACGAGGTGTTGATCTCGCGCAGCGGCTTCGGCTGCGGCACGGCAGCAAACGGATACAGCAAGGCAACCAGAACGAGCGCCGATAGCCTCAGCGTCCGAGAAACGCCTCGCATAGAAGCCTCCTCACGACCGGCCCGCCAACTCGAAGACCGGCAGTTTGATCTCCGGATCGGAGGTTTCTTGAAACGTCGCTCTCACGCGATCGCCGATCTTGATTCGGTCGACTCCATTACCCACGATCCGACTCTCCAGAATGACCCCTTCGTCCAGCACCACGTTGGCGTAACAGATAGGAACTTCGGCTTTGAACGCGGGATTGCGCGGCACGAATACCCAGGTGAAGCTGTGGACTTCGCCTTCGCCGCGCGCCGCCACCCAATCGAGATCGGCGCTGAAGCAGCCGGTGCAAACGACGCGCGGAAAAAACTGGAGCTTGCCGCAGGCGCGGCACTTCTGCAGCAGGAGCTTCCCTTCCGCCGCCCCTTGCCAGAACGGCCGGTCGATCTGGTTGATCTTCGGTAGACTCTTTTCCGCCATCACGCCCTCCGCTCCATGACGAGACCCGCTGTCGTGCCTAGGTTGCGGCCGTAGGAGAGCCAGCCGATGCCGGTGACGAGCGCGCGCTCGGCTTTCTTCGCCTGCCGCGCCCCCGCCTCGCCGCGCAGCTGGCGCAGCGCCTCGACGATGTGGAGAAAACCGCCCGCGAGCCCCGCCTGCCCGACGGAAAGCTGGCCGCCGCCGGTGTTGACGGGGAAATCGCCTTTGAAAGAGAGATCGTGGCTCGCGACGAATTTTCCGCCGTCGCCTTTTCCGCAGTACCCCAGGTCCTCGATCTGGATCAAAACCGCGATCGGATAATCGTCGTAGATTTGAAACAGATCGATCTCGTCGCGGCGCACTTCCCGAAATAGCTTCTCCCCGACCGCTTTGATACCGAACGTGGTTTTGTCCGGCAGCATCTCGGCCACCTGATAGTGAACGCGCTCGGCGTCGGTCACGAGATAGACGAGCTTGTCGGTGATGCGGCGCGCGCGCTCCTCGGAGGCGAGCACGACGCATTCGGCGCCCGAGCACGGCATGACGCAATCGAGGAGCCGGATCGGCTCGGAGATCATGCGCGAGTTAAGATAGTCGTCCAGGCTCATCGGCTCGCGCAGCAACGCCTGCGGGTTCTGGCGCGCGTTCTCTCTCTGCGCAACCGCGATCCTGCCGATCTGCTCCAATGTCGTGCCGTACTGCTCCATGTGGCGGCGCTGGACCAGGGCCATGAGCGTATTCGGACCGCCGTAGCCGTAAACATCGACATAATTCGCCCGCTGATATTCGAGCGGCCGCTGGTGCACCACACTCTTGTCGAACGAATTACCGCCGACCAGAACGGCGACGTCGATGTGGCCGGCCTCGATGGCGTCCGCCGCGCGGCGGACGCTGGTCACTCCCGCCGCGCCGCCGTAATCGCCGTTGAGCACCCAGTCGAGCTCGAGCCCAAGCTGCTCGGCCACGTGCGGCGAATAATCGGGGCTCGACTGCGTGGTTACCGAAAAGCCCTGGATGTCGTTTTTCTTGAGGCCCGTCTGCTCGAGCGCGGCGCCGATTGCACGCGCGTAGTATCGGAGCAGCGGCTCCTCGGACTTTCGCGAATATTCCGTCGAGCCGTAGCCGACGAAGCAGACTTTCTTCCGCCGCAACTTTCTCTCCTCTCAGAGCCCGGTCTGGGCGAATCGTTCGCCTATCTTCCGGTCGATCTCCGCCTCGCGCCCATAGACGAGGCGCATCAGCCGCGCCTCTCGGTAGAAGCTCTCGAAGGGAAACTCCTTGGCGACGCCGTAACCGCCGTGAATCTGAATCGCCGTGTCCGCCGCTTCGAAGGCCATTCGCGCCGCGCGTTTTTTTGCCATCGCGGCGGCGTGAAAATAAGGCAGCCCGTGGTCCGCCTTCCACGCCGCTTCCAGCGTGAGCCACGTCGAGGTGCGCAGATCGACGGCGAGATCGGCCAACATCCACTGGACCGCCTGCCGGGAAGAGAGCGGCCGGCCGAAGGTGACTCGGTCTTTGGCGTGCTCGAGGGAGCGTTCCAGGCAGCGCATGGCTATCCCGAGCGAGCGCCCGGCGATGCGAAACTGCTCCGAGGCGATAATCGCTTCGACATCCGCACCGCCGCCGAGACGATGATCGCTCGGCACAACGCACGCGCGGACCGTCAGACGCCCCACGGTCTGGTCGTTGGTCAAGTCGCCGACGGCCTCCAGGCGGAGTCCGGGCGCGTTTTTCTCCAGGAGAAAAAGTCCGACGGCACCGCCACCCTCCTCCACCGCCGGCAGCAGATACAGGTCGGCATCGGGATGAATGACATCGATGCCGTCGCTGGAAAGCTCGTAGGCTCCGGCTTTACGCCGATAGACGGCGCGGATACCGCTCAAGTCCCCCGTCTTATGCGTTTCGTCGAAGGCGAGAGTGACGGACAGCTCGCCGCTCGCCAGCTGGCGGGCGTAAGGGCTCGTTGCGACCGCGGCCGGGATCGGCGGCGGTTCGAACGGCAGCGCGGTTCTGCCGAACTCGCAATAAATGAGAACCCGCGCGACTTGACCGACGGACGATCCTCCGGCGCTCTCCGGCAACTCAAGAGCCCAGAGCCCGATGCGCTTCGCTTTCTCGACCAGCGTTTTCTCGATCTCGCCGTCTAGCATTCTTCGCGGCGGATCGCCGGGAGGCACAAAAGGCTCTTTCTGTTTGAGAAACGCTCCCTCTCGGGACAACAGCTCCTTTGCCACAAACTGAGCCGCGGTGTCGCGAATCAGCCGCTCTTCTTCGCTCAACCTCAGATCCATGAATGTCTACTGCAGCTCCATGCAGGCGATGCCTTCCCGGAACAGCGCCCGCTGGATCATGTGGCGCTGGATCTCCGAGGCGCCCTCGACGATCCGCCGCGGCCGGGCATATCTGAAAGCGCGGGCGATCGCGTGTTCCTTCCTGAATGCCGTGGGACCCGCCGCCTCCAAGGCAAAATCGACGACGCGATGGAGCAGTTCGGTGCCGAAGAGCTTGACGCAGGCGGCTTCGAAGCGAACGTCGAGCCTCTGATCGGCTTTCCACGAGCCGTGATAGGTGATGCCGCGGAGCGCCTCCAGCTCGCCCCGAAAGCGGCCTAGAGAAACCGACCATCTCTCGCGCTCGCTTACGTCTCCGCGAAGCAGCTCTTCGACGCGGCGCAGCACTCTTTGCGCCGTGCCGTGGCAGCGAATCCCCACCTGAAAGCGCCGCGCGCCGAGCCAGGTCTGGTTCAACTCCCAGCCTTTGCCCGCTTCGCCCAAGATTTGACTTTTAGGAATCCGACAGTCCTCGAACACCAACTCGCAGGGCTCGCTGCCCGCGATCGTCTCGACGCTGCGCACGACCCGATAGCCCGGATGGCCCGTGTCGACGAGAAAGCAGGTGACTCCCTCGCGCCCCTTGGTCCCGGGCAGCCTGGCGAACACCTGGACAAAGTCGGCGACGTCGCCGAACGTCGGAAACATCTTTGTTCCGTTGATGACGAAATCGTCTCCGTCCGGAGTCGCCGTAGCCGCCATCATGGAAGGGTCCGAGCCCGCGCCCGGCTCGGTCAGCGCGAAGCAGGCGGTCTTCTCTCCTCGGATGCACGGCAGGAGAAACCGCTCGATCTGCTCCCCCTTGCAGGCATAAAGAATCGTCGAGACATGGTTGCCAAGCTCGAACGGCACCGATGCCTTCTCCAACTCCTCCGTCGCGGCGATCATCGCCACGTTGCTGACTTCGCGCCCGCCATACTTCTTCGGCACATCGAGGTGCCAGAGATCTCTGGCCTCGGCTTTTCGCTTGAGCTCCTCCATGATCGCGATGTAGCGCTGCACTTCCGGGTCGCGGCTGATTTTCGCGCGACTCTTCCAGCGGCTGCCCTCGAAGATGTCGGGCGCCCCGTCGAAGACGGGCTCCAGAGGAATAATCTCCTCGCGGACGAACTCCTCGACCTGACAACGGAGTCGTTCTTCTTCGGAACTGAGGCGAAAATCCATGGCGTTTCAGCCCTCCTAACACGGGCCTCCAAGCCGTACAAGACGTCACAGGAGAAGGCTTCATGCGGCACCGCGAAAACGATTGGCGGCAATACGCCGTCGGTCGGGAGACGGGGCAACGCGAGTCGTTAGCGGGCGCGTCAGGTTTTTTGCGCAAGAAGACCGGCCTTGTAATCCTCGCTACCGGCCTCGGTGAATTTTCCCTCGCGGTAATGCAGGATGCGGAAATCACGGAAGAGATCGAGCAATTCGTTGTGGCCGAGGAGATAGGCCGGATTTTTCGGATGGCCGATGTCTCTCTGGTCGATGAGATAGGTCTCGAAAACGATGTGACCGCTGGGCTTCAGCGCGTTTTTCAGCTGCGCGACCAGGCCGCGATCGAGATAATTGAAATTGACGATGAGATCGTAGGCTTCGCGCGGGAG
>DATDFN010000042.1:0-16594 GCA_036522615.1 Binatia bacterium
GTGACCAGCTCCGAGTGCGGCCTCTGCGTGCGGCAGTCGCTTTCGGCCGGCGAAGTCTGCGTCTCCTCCGGCAACCGGAATTATCGCGGCAGAATGGGCCCGAAAGAATCCAGCGTCTTTCTCAGCAACGCGGCGACCGTCGCGGCCTCGGCCGTCGCGGGCGAGATCGCCGACCCGCGGGAATTTGTGGCGAACGCATGAGCTCACTCACAATCAAAGGTCGTATCTGGAAGTTCGGCGACTCGATCGACAACGGCAACATCGAGAACGTGATGAGCGGCGTCGATCCGGAATTCAAAAATAAAGTGAAGCCGGGCGACATTCTGATCGCCGGCCGCTTCTTCGGCATGGGCGCGAGCGACGAGCATGCGCCGAGATCGCTGAAAGAAGCGGGCATCAGCGGCGTCGTCGCGGAATCGATCTCGAATATTTTCCACCGGACTCTGATCAACATCGGCCTTCCCGCGATGGAATGCGCCGGCATAGCCGACGCGGTCCGCGACGGCGACGAGATCGAAGTCGATTATCTCACCGGTTCGGTCCGCGTGCTGCGCACCGGCCGCACGCTCGCCGGGGACCGCCTGCCTGATTTCGCGGTGCAAATTCTCGGCAAAGGCGGCCTCATGCCGTATTTGAAAAACGGCGGCCAATTCAAATAAAAGCCCCAAACGGATTCCCGTGATGAAACACAAGCTCGTAATCGCAACGGTGGCCGCACTGTTCGCTCTCGCCGCGAACGTCGGCGCCCAATCCGAGCGCGACAAGATGATCGAGGCGGCGAAGAAAGAAGGCGAAGTCGCCTTCTACGGCGGCTTCAGCGTCTCGGACGTCGCGGGCTTTATCCAGAAGTTTAACAAGAAATATCCGTTCATTCGCGTCAATCATCTCCGCGAGGGCGCGGAAAAGCTCATGACCCGCGTTCTTACCGAGCGGCAGGCAGGCCGGCACAGCGTCGACGTAATCCAGGCGCGCGGCTTTCCGGCGCGCGTCATGCTCGATAAAGGCGTCTTCGCGAAATACGCTTCTCCGGAAGCCAGAGTTTATCCCAAGGGTTTCGCAGACCCCGACGGCCGGTGGGCGACGATGTACGTGCAAACGTCCGTGATCGGCTACAACACGAAATTCGTCAAGCCCGGCGAGATCAAAGGTTGGGAGGACCTGACCAATCCCAAGTGGCGCGGACAGATGGTCATCGACCGCGAAGAGACCGAGTGGTTCGCGAATATGCTCGAAGTGATGGGCAGAGACAAAGGGCTCGCGTACATGCGCCGGATCGCCGAGCAGAAGCCGACGCTGTGGGAAGGCCACACGCTGATGGCGCAGCTCGTCGCGGCCGGCGAGCATCCGATCGGCATCTCGCTCTACGGGCCGCGGATCGAAGACCTTAAAGCTCGCGGCGCGCCGGTAGACTGGGTGCGCAGCAACCCGGTGATCGGATTTCTCTATCTCGTCGCGCTCGCCGACAAGGCGCCGCACCCGAACGCCGCGCGTCTCTTGATCGACTTCGCGCTCTCGCAGGAAGGCCAGATGGAGATCACCGAGTCGCGCCGCATCTCGATGCGGCCCGACGTCAAGCCCAACCCGCCGGGGCTCGTCGAAGGCGTGCATGTCCGCGCGAGCAACCTCGATCTCGCGCGCGACTACAACCGCCTCTATAAAGATTTTCAGGATATCTTCGGAAAAAAGTGACGCCGGGGGAGGACCTATGACCAAGGCGAAAAAAATGCGCGAGCTTCTCGCGCGGAGAGAATTTTTCATCGCGCCGGGCGCGTACGACGCGATGACCGCGCGGCTCGTGGAGCAGGCGGGATTTCCCGCCGTGAAGCTTTTGGGGAACGCGACGACCGCGAGCTTGCTTGGCTTGCCCGACCTGGGGTTTCTCAGCTTGATGGAAGTCGTCAATCACGCGCGCAACGTCGCGGCCGCGGTCAATATTCCTCTAATGGTCGACGCCGACACCGGCTTTTTGAGCGGACCGCTCGGTATCATCCGCACAGTGCGCGAGTTCGAACGCGCCGGGCTCGCGGGCATCTCGTTCGAGGACCAGGCGTGGCCGAAGAAGTGCGCGCTCATCGAGGGCGCGACCCGCGTCGTGCCGATCGACGAGCACGCGAAGAGAATCGAAGCGGCGGTGCACGCGCGCGAGGACAAGGATTTCGTGATCGGCACGCGCACCGACGCCGAGGAGTCGCTCGGCCTCGACGAGGCGATAAAGCGCGCGAACGTTTATGCCGACGCGGGCGCGGACGTGATCTCGATCGCGCTCCGCTGGTCGCGGGAAAAAGGCCGGCGCGAGCAAACGATCAACGCGCTCCGGCGCATCGGACGCGAGGTGAAGGCGCCCGTGTCGCTCATGTTCTCCGACGAGGTCATCGGCGCCGGCAACGCGACGATTGAGGAGATCCGCGAGCTCGGGTTCGTGATCGGCTCGTGCAACTCGATCCGCTACACGGTCGTCAAATCGGTCGCTGACATGCTGCAAATCTTGAAGCGCGATTGGTGCACCGTCGCCAATGCGGACCACATGGCGACGCTGAAGGACTACAACCGTCTCCTTGGACTTGAGGATTATATAGAGCTGGAAGCCCGTTTTACCGCGAAATAGCCTAACCCGAGCACGCGATCTCGATATCCGCCCGGAGGCTTCGCTCGCCGGCGACGCCGCGGAAATTCCCCGTAACCGGCGCCGCGTCTTTGGGATCGGCTGCGGCCGCGACCGCGATGTGGCCATCGGTCACCGCCAGGCCCAACGTCGGATCGAACGCCCGCCACCCGCCGCCGGGAAGATACACTTCGCCCCACGCGTGCATGTAACGCTGTCCCTCATTCATGCGGGAATCGTGATAGCCGCTGACGAAGCGCGCGGCAATCCCCTGCGCCCGGCACGCATCCATAAATAGCACCGCAAGATCGCGGCACGAGCCGCGTTTGTCGTCGAGCGTCTCGCCTGCGGGCTTCGCGTCGCCTTCCTCGCGAACGGTATAAAACGATCGGTCGCGTATCTCGCGGCAGAGCGCGACCAGAAACGGCACCGTCTCTCCGCCGACACCGAGCGCGATGGCTTCCGCCCAGCGGTCAACCTTGGCACCCGCATTTGCACGCGCAAGGTAGGGCGCCAGCGTCGCGGCTGCGCTCTGGGAATAACGCATCGGCAGCTTCTGGGACGCGGCGTCGGGAAAAATAAAATCGAACGGATTCCGCGCGCCCGCTTCGGTCTTGGAGACGGCCTTGATCGCGAGCCTGTCGGAAGTCCCCGAGAACCACGCGTGCGTGACGGCGTTGCCGTCAACGTCGAGCGACTCCGTCAAACCGGCCGGAGCGGGCTCGATGACGAGATTGAAATCGATCAGTTTCAGCGCGGCATCCTGCCGCGGCCTCAAACGGAACGTGTGCGCATCGAAAAATACCGGACCATCGTACGAGTAGACGGTGGTGTGGGAAATCTCGTACAGCACGGCTGTGGGCTATCTCGACCGGCGATTCGCGAGCCGGCCGATGTTGTCGCGCGGCGATTTCAACTTGGCGAAGGACGCGTCGATCCAATCCGACGGCAGCTCGTTGACCGATTGCCGCAGCCGCTCCTGCCACCAGCCGGAGACGGCGAGCAGATCGTTTTTCTCGTAGCGGTGCTCGACGATGCGAAACGAATCGCGCGCGTAGAGAATCACGTCGATGGGAAAATCGACCGCCGCGGCGCTGATGCGCGTCGAATCGAAGGCGAGACAGCCGACTTTCAGCGCGTGGCGCATGGGATCGTCGTATTTCAGCGTACGGTCGAGGATCGGCTTGCCGTATCCGGCCGAGCCGATGATCTGGTACGGCGTGCCGTGGCCGACCTCGATCCAGTTTCCCTGCGGGTAAACGAGATAGAGTCTGTGCTCCTTATCCCTTTTGAACTGTCCGCCGATCAGCGCGTAGAAGTCGAACGGCAGATCGCTTTTCGCGAGCGGCTCCTGATCCTCCTCGGCGACGCGCCGCACCTGCGCGGCGAAGACGTTGACCGCCTTGAAGAGGCGATCGAAGCGCGAGCCCTGATCGGAGATCGCCTCTTCGAAATAGGTCACCGCCTTGTCGCGCAGCGAGCGCAGCCCGGAGGTCATCAGGAACATCGACTGACCTTCCTGCTGGAACACTGAAACTTTACGCGCGAGGATCACTTCGCTGCCGGACAAAACGCGCGTGTCGGCGATGCCTACGATCCCCTCCTCCACCTTGATGCCGAGACAAAATGTCACTGGCCCTCCCTGTGCGCGAAGCCGCGGCGCCCGTCGAGCGGCCGGAGCGCGAAGAAACTTTCAAAGATGCCGTGATCGATCATGTTGAGCTTCGTTTGCAGGCCGTCGAGGAACTCGTGCAGCCCCTCGGCGATGATCTGCTCGACCGGCGTGTAGGCGAGCTCCGCCTGCAAGCGCCCCAGGTGTTGCTCCGCGGAGTTGCTGAACGTCCCCGCGGGCGCGCCCGAGAGGGCGTGGAGCGATAAGCCGGCATGCGTCAGACAATAGTTGATCGAGCGCGGAAATTCGAGATCGAGCAGGAGAAAATCGAGGATGCGGTCGGGCTCGATGTGGCCGTGGCGCTGGCGGTACATCTCGAAGGCGCTCGCGGACCGGAGCACCGCCGCCCACTGGATGTCGTCGAGCGCCGTGCCGACGTCGCTCGCGGCCGGCAGGAGAATGAAGTATTTCACGTCGAGCAGGCGCGATGTCTTGTCCGCGCGCTCGATGAAACGCCCCATGCGGTAGAAGTGCCATCCTTCGTCGTGCAGCATGGTCGCGTCGGCCAGGCCGTCGAAGAGAAGGCTCGCCTTTTTGATCTCGCTGAAAAAACGGTCCGTGTCTTCGAGATCGTAGCCGCGCGCCGCCGCGGCGTTGACCATCAGGTAGCAGGTGTTGATCTGCTCCCACATCTCCGGCGAGACCGCCTCGCGCACGGTGCGCGCGTTCTCGCGCGCCGCACGGAGCGAGGAGAGAATCGAGTTGGGGTTTTTCGTGTCGAAGGTGAGAAACTGGATGACGTTTTCGCGCGTCGCCCCGCGATAGCGCTCCGCGAACGGCTTGTCGTCGCCGGTGATGATGACGAGCGGCTCCCACTGCTCGGTGAGCCCGCTCGGGAGGTCGAGCATCATCTGCAGGTTGACGTCGACGAAGCGGGCGACGTTCTCCGCCCGCTCGATGTAGCGGCTCATCCAGTAGATCGAATTGGCGACGCGGCTCAGCATAGGGGCGCGAAATTTAGTCTGTCAGCACCCAGGTGTCTTTGCTGCCGCCGCCCTGGGAGGAGTTGACCACGAGCGAGCCGCGCTTCAGCGCGACACGCGTGAGCCCGCCGGGAAGCACATAGATGTCCTTGCCGTAGAGAATGTAGGGGCGCAGATCGACGTGCCGGCCGCTGAAGCTGCCGTCGACGATGACCGGCACGCGCGAGAGGCCGAGCGTCGGCTGGGCGATGTAATTCCGCGGGTGCTTGCGAATCCGCTCCACGAAATCGGCGCGCTCCGCCGACGTCGAGTGCGGCCCGACCAGCATGCCGTAGCCGCCGGATTCGTTGACGGCTTTGACGACGAGCTGCTCGAGATGCGCGATGACGTAGCCGAAGTCGCCCTCCTCCGCGCAGATGTAAGTCGGCACGTTGGGAATGACCGGGTCGTCGCCGAGATAATAGCGGATCATCTTCGGCACGTACGCATAAATGCACTTGTCGTCGGCGATGCCGGTTCCCGGCGCGTTCGCGAGCGCCACGCGGCCGTTCTTGTAGGCTTCGATCAGACCCGGAACGCCGAGGAGCGAATCCGGCCGAAAGACCTGCGGGTCGAGAAAATCGTCGTCGATCCTGCGATAGAGCACGTCAACGCGCTCGAAGCCTTTGGTGGTGCGCATGAGGACGCGCCCGTCGGCGACGATCAGGTCGCGCCCCTCGACGAGCTCGACGCCCATCTGCTGCGCGAGAAAGCTGTGCTCGAAATACGCCGAGTTATAAATGCCGGGCGTGAGCACGGCGACGCTTGGAGAGTCGAGCGCCGGGTCGGCGAGCGACTGCAGCATGTCGAGCAGGCGGCTGGGGTATTCGTCCACCGGCCGGACGCGCGACGCTTCGAACACCTGGGGAAAGGTCCGTTTCATCACCCGGCGATTCTCCAGAACATACGAGACGCCCGACGGGCAGCGCAGGTTATCCTCCAGGACATAAACCTGCCCGTCGCGGTCGCGCACCAAATCCGTCCCCGTGATGTGGCACCAGATGCCGCGCGGCGGATTCAGGCCGACGCACTGCTCACGGAATGAGCGCGCAGAGCGGACGATCTCTTCCGGGATGACCTTGTCCTTGAGGATTTTTTGGGTGTGGTAGATGTCGTCGAGAAAAAGATTGAGCGCGTAGACGCGCTGCTTGAGGCCGTTCTCGAGGCGCTCCCACTCTTTCGCCTCGATGATGCGCGGGATCACGTCGAAGGGGAAGATGCGCTCGGTCGCGGCGCCGTCTCCGTACACGTTGAACGTGATGCCGCCCTGGAGCAGCGCCCTCTCGGCGGCCTGCTGCCGCTCCAGCAGCTCGCCGTCGGCGAGCGACTCGATCTTTTGTTTGAGCAGCGTCGCGCCGGGACGGGCGCCGCCGTCGGGCTGAAACATCTCGTCGTAAAAGCCGTCGCAGCTATAGCCGTGGAACTTCATGGAACGGCGCCGGAGCCTCCAATGCCTAACACAGCAAGCGCCATGCCGACAAGTTTTGCTGGGAAAACAGCGGTTATGAACCGTTCATAGCGGCTAGGCGCTCAAGCTTCAATCGCCCGTGCCCAGTTTTAATGCACGGTTATTCGGCTTCTTCTTTATGGCGGCTGCGCGGGCGGTCAGTCTGTCGGAGGATCTTTTTTCTCAGCCGGATCGTCTTCGGGGTGACCTCGACCAGCTCGTCGTCGGCGATCCACTCGATCGCGTCCTCGAGGCCCATCTCGCGATGCGGCGTGATCAGAATGTTCTCGTCGCGGCCCGCGGCGCGGATATTGGTGAGTTTTTTCTCGCGGCAGATATTTACGTTGAGATCGTTATCGCGCGAGTACTCGCCGACGACCATCCCCTCGTAAACGTTGGTACCCGGCGCGATGAACAGCGCGCCGCGCTCCTGAAGATGAAACACGGCGTAGGGCGTCGTCATGCCTTCGCGGTCGGCGACCATTGCGCCGTTGGCGCGCGAATGGATCGCGCCGTGCCACGGCGCCCAGCCGTTGAACAGCGCGTTGGCGATGCCGGTGCCGCGCGTATCCGTCAGGAAGCGCGAGCGAAAGCCGATCAGCCCGCGCGACGGCACCGAGAATTCGAGGCGCACGCGGCCCGAGCCGCCGTGCACCATCTTCGTCATCTTTCCTTTACGCGTCGCGAGAAGCTGCGAGACGATGCCGATATGCTCTTCGGGCACGTCGATCACCAGCTGCTCGATCGGCTCGTGTACGGCGCCGGAGATCTCGCGCGTGACGACCGTCGGCTTGGAGACCATCAGCTCATAGCCTTCGCGGCGCATCGTCTCGATAACGATCGCGAGCTGGAACTCGCCGCGGCCGGTTACCCGGAAAGCGTCCGGCGAGTCGGTTTCTTCCAGCCTTAGGCTCACGTTCTTTCGCTGCTCGTAGACGAGCCGCTCGCGGAGCTTGCGCGAGGTGACGAAATCCCCTTCCCTGCCGGCCCAAGGCGAGTTGTTGGCGCTGAAAATCATCGCGATCGTCGGCTCGTCGACGCGGAGCGGCGGCAGCGCCGCGGGATGCTCGCGGTCGGCGATCGTGTCGCCGATCTGAATCTCCTCGACACCCGCGATCGAGACAATGTCGCCTGATTCCGCAGAATCCACCGCGACGCGCTTTAGCCCCTCCCAGGAAGATACCTGTGTGATCTTGACCGGCTTCTGCTCGCCGTCCGCGCGGCAAAGCATGTATTGTCCGACGGCGAGCCTGCCGCTTTTTAGCCTGCCGATCGCGAGGCGCCCGACGTAATCGTCGTAGTCGAGATTGTTCGCCTGAAACTGCACCGGCGCGCCGGCGTCGGCGAGCGGTCCGGGCAAAGCCTCGACGATAAGGTCGAAAAGCGCTTTCAAATTTTCCGCCGGCTGCTTCAGGTCGCGCGTCGCCATACCCGAGCGCGCGTTGCTGTAGACAATCGGGAAATCGAGCTGATCTTCGGTCGCGTCGAGGTCGATGAATAGGTCGTAAATCTCGTCGAGCACTTCGGCGGGGCGCGCGTCGGCGCGGTCGATCTTGTTGATGCAGACGATGGGCGGCAGCCCGGCCTCGAGCGCCTTCTTGAGGACGAAGCGCGTCTGCGGCAGCGGGCCTTCGGAGGCATCGACGAGCAGCATGACGCCGTCGACCATGGCGAGCGTGCGCTCGACCTCGCCGCCGAAATCGGCGTGGCCCGGCGTGTCCACGATATTGATCTTTACGCCGCGGTAATGAATGGAAGTGTTTTTCGCGAGGATCGTGATGCCGCGCTCGCGCTCGAGGTCGAGCGAATCCATGATGCGGTCGACCACCTGCTCGTTGGCGCGGAAGATGCCGCTCTGGCGCAGCAGCGCGTCGACCAGCGTCGTCTTGCCGTGATCGACGTGCGCGATGATCGCGACGTTGCGGATATCGCCGCGGCGGTTCAGATTATTGTAATCCATTGCCTCTTTCAAAATAACACGCTTTCGATCATTCGGCCTGGGCGCCGCGACGCGCGGCGAGGCGGTTTGCTAGAACGGGGCTACGATGTTAAGGTGAGTCGTTCTTTAAAGCTTGTTCCGCCTTGGGGAGCCTCCGAGCTTTGATGAGCCGGAGGCTTTTTTCTTTTGAGCGTAAGGAGGGGATATGTCAGAGACACCCACGGAAGTCAAACTCAAAGACGGCACGCTCATTCGCCATAAAGTAATCGGCTACGAAGGACGGACCGACGGCATCACGGCGCTGAGGAATTGTTTTACCCGTTTGGGCGGACCGCTCGGGAACATGCCCTCCAAGCAAACCTATCAATATCGGGTACTTGTCGCCGGAGAGGCAAACCGGCGGATAGCGCCGCTCGAAGATCTCGAGATTTTAGAGGCTTCGGCGGAGGTGACCTGCCCCGCTTGCCATTCTGCTTTCGACACGAAGCCGGGGTACCCCAACAAAGCGGGCGGCCTCTGCTCCTGCGGCGGCTGGATTTGTCCGTCTTGCCTGATGTGCCAGCCGAACTCCGCCTGTCCCAAGCAACGGCTGCGGCTGGTGCGAAAAGCCGCCGCCAAAAAGAAACTATAGAAAACAGTTGCAATCGACCATTGAAAAGCTTATGGTAAGTTTCCGCTTCAGTATGAGGCCTCCTGAAAAGGAAGATACAAAAGTCGAGGTCTTAGTCAGTCTCGCCTGCGAACATACCTAAAGGGTAACCGACCAGAGCGTGGTTTCTAGCATTCCGTTCTCCATGTTCTGCTCCATTTAGTATCCGATTCTCAGGGTAAAGACAGCAAACAATTTCTCTATAGGAGGAGAACATGGGTAGTAAATTATATGTCGGCGGTCTGCCGTATTCTGTTACGGAAGGCAGGCTCGAGGAAGTCTTCGCGGCGCACGGCACCGTGCAGTCGGCGAAGGTGATCTCGGATAAATTCACCGGTCAGTCGCGCGGCTTCGGCTTCGTCGAGATGGGGTCGAGCGACGAGGCTCAAAAAGCGATCGCCGCTTTGAACGGCACTCAGCTCGACGGCCGCACCCTCGTCGTCAACGAGGCGAAGCCGATGGAGAACCGCGGCGGTGGTGGTGGTGGCGGCGGCGGCCGTGGCGGGAACCGCGGCGGCGGCCGCGATCGCTGGTAGATTTCTCGCAGTAACTCGAACAAAAAAGGGGGCAACCGGTCGGTTTGCCCCCTTTTTTTAACCGCATTCGAAAACTAAAGAGGTGATCCCTGTCGTATACTTTACCGTCGCTAATCGCGTTCGTTGCTCTTTTCGTTTACGCCAGCTTCTTCGAGTGGGCACTGCACCGGTTCTTGATGCATACCCGCATATGGCCTTATCCCTTTAAATCTCACGCGGTCATTCATCACGGCATGTTCCGCTCCGGGCCGACCTACTTGCTGCCGAGCGGTCAGAACTACGATAACATTAGATTCGCGTGGTGGAATGCACCGTTGATAATCGGGCTGCATGTCCCCGTGCTTTTATGGATCGGCTGGGTGCTCGAAACGAATATTTTTTTCGGCGGAATGGCGGCGCTGGGACTTTACTATTTTCTCTACGAATACCTTCATTTTTGCATGCACGTCCCCAAGGGACGCTGGCTCGAAAAGTCTGAGTGGTTCTCATGGCTCGATGCTCACCATCACCAGCATCACGAACGCCACTTTAAAAACCTCAACGTTGTGCTTCCTCTGGCCGATCTCGTTTTCGGCACGCTCATTCGCGCCAACCGAAGAATACCCCGCCCGCTACGCGCCTAGGTCACGCTATATATGCCGCTTTTTGTCTGCTAAGGCCAAATTTCGCCGCGCGCCCGCCGTGCAAACTGAGCCGTAAAGGCAGGGAAATCCACGGATTTAACATCAAAATACCTTGGTATGGTTATTGCTGCTCGAATCGAGCATGGCCGTTCTCAACCTCGCCCGTCAAACGCAGCCTGAGTTCTGCTACAGCCACATTTTGCGCGTCATCGGGCAGAACCTCGCCTCGCTCGACTTGAAAGCTTTCGAGCTCCAGTGCGAAGGCGACCGCTACCGCGTTCACGGCTGGCATAAAGGCACCTCGCTCTCGGTCAGCATCGACCGGGAGTACACAATGGCCGATGTCGAGCAATTGGAAGCCGAGGGCCGCCGGCAGCGGCGCGCGGGGGGATCGCGGCGGAATTTATTGAACCTCGCCCATATCCTGCGCACGGCCGGGAATTACGTCGACCTTCTGGGGCAGAAATTGATTCGGGTCGAGTGGCAGTATCAATCCGAAAAGGTCCAGTGCCTCACGATCCAATACCAGGCGCCGGATGAGACCGAAGGCGCGCTCGATGAAGTCTGCGTCCACATCTATAAAGAGAAGAAAAAGATGCGGCCGCTTTCCGCGCGGGTCGTTGCCCTGAAGGCGTAGAGCGCGCTAGGCCTTCCAGCCTTTCACCGACACATCGACAGGCGTTCCCGCAGGGTCGTGCACGCCCATCTCGGCGAAGCGGCCGTCGCGGGGCTTTTTCTCGGCGTCGCCCGCGGCGCCCGCGTCCTGCGCGGTTGCGAGCGTATGCTCCATCTCATCGACCTGAAAACCGAAATGGTCGATACCTTCACGGCCGCCGCGCGCCGGCAGGATCGCGAGATTGATGTAGCCGTCGGTGAGATAGATCGCGCGGTTGCCGTCTTCGCGCACCGGGCCGCGCCAGGCTTCGGTCATGCCGAAGGTCTGCTTGTAAAAATCCGCCGTCTTCTCCTGATTTTCGCACTTGATCGCGACGTGCCTGATCTTCGCCATAGAACCTCCTGTTTATTTATATAGACGATCGACAAAACCGCTTTTTTTGATCTCGTCCAGCAGTGAAGTATCGACGAAATGCGACGGCGGTTGCGTCTTCGGCGCGTTCACCTGCTCGAGCTCGAAGGCGAGGGCCGCCTCATTGGGATAAGGCAGCGGCTCGAGCGTCTCTTTGACGTCGTCGACCCACGCGCCGAGCTGCGCGTCGCTGATACCGCGCATGAAGCGCTGCAGGATCCGCACCGTGCCCGCCCGGTTCGTCTTGAAGTAATTGATCGCCTCGACGTACGCCTGTACGAAGCGCAGCACCGAGCGCCGGTCGCGCTTGAGGTTGCGCTCGGTCGTCGTGAGCGGCGCGTCGAGTCCCGGAATGCCGAGCTCGCGCGCGCTCGCGCCTTTCAGCTGCCGCGCCTTGCCTTGCAGGACCAGCAGCATCGAGGATTCGCCGAGCACGCCGACTTCGATGCGGCCGGCTTCGAGCGCCTGCGTCACGCCCGGCGTGCCGCCCATCTGCAGGACCGTCACGTCGGACTCCTTCATGCCGTTCTTCTTCAGAGCGGTTCTAAGAAAAGTGTCGCCCGCCGAGCCGAACTGCGTCACGCCGACGATTTTTCCTTTGATGTCCTGGAGCGTCGCAATCGGCGAATCGGTTTTGACCAGGATGCGCTGCGACGAATAAGACGCCGGCGAAGCCAGCATGACGACGTCGGCGCCCTGCATGCGCGCGCGTAAAATCGCCGGGGCGCCGGCGACGATGTAGTTGAGATCGCCGGCGATCAGCGCCTGCACGGTGCGCGGACTGCCGGGAATCAGCAGAATCTCGCCCCGGAAGCCGAATTTCGCGAGAAGACCGGCGTCGCGCATAATCCAAAAAAGCCCCTGGCCGGGATTAATCGCGACGTACGCAAGCTTGAGATTTTCGGCCGCGAACGACGTTGACGGTAGCAACAGCAGCAAAACGAGATAGAGGAATTTCACGCAATGATCATTAGCCAGAGCGCCCGCCGGAGTCAATACGCGGATGGCGCCGCCCGCTTCAATTGACAGCGCTTCCCGCGTCGAATAGATTTTCGCAGCCGGATAGCCGCAGAGGAGGAACGATGGCCAACGATTTCGTCACCAATCAAGAGATCATCGTCGCCGCGCGCGAGAAGCTCGATCCGCACGCGTGGATTTA
The DNA here is from genome assembly GCA_036522615.1 of Binatia bacterium. Taxonomy (GTDB): domain Bacteria; phylum Desulfobacterota; class Binatia; order UBA9968; family UBA9968; genus JAJPJQ01. The sequence goes on from DATDFN010000042.1 coordinate 12,617, forward strand.
TCTGACCGGCGGCGCGGAGTCCGAGACCACGATGCGGCGGAACCGCCTCGGCCTGGACTCGCTCGCGCTGCGCCCGCGCGTCCTGGTGGACGTGTCCAACCTCGATACTTCGACGAGCTTTCTCGGCCACAAGCTCAGAATACCCGTGCTGCTCGCGCCGATCGGCTCGCTGCAGATCCTCACGCCCGAAGGCGCCGTCGCGGTGGCGAAAGCCGCAGCCGAATTCGGCACGGTGAACTTCGTGAGCTCGGTGACGCAGCCGGCGCTGGAAGAGATCGCGGCGGCGACCGGCGCGCCGAAGATCTTCCAGCTCTACGTGCAGGGCGACATGAAATGGGTCGAGGCGCTGCTCGCGCGCGTCAAACGCGCCGGCTACAGAGCGCTCTGCCTCACCGTCGACACGGCGATTTACGGGCGGCGCGAGCGCCAGATGATGGACCGCTTCCTGCCGCCGAGCCGGCGCCAGACCGGCTACGAGCACCGCGCGACGCTTACCTGGGAGACGATGGACGCGATCAAGGAGATCGCCGGCCTGCCGTTCGTCTTGAAGGGCGTCGCGACGGCGGAGGACGCCGAGCTCGCCGTCGCGCACGGGGTCAGCGCCGTATACGTCTCGAACCACGGCGGGCGCCAGCTCGACCATGGCCGCGGCACGATCGAGATGCTGCCGGAGATCGCCGCGGCCGTCGGCAAGCGCGCGGAGATCGTCCTCGACGGCGGCATTCTTCGCGGCACCGACGTGGTCAAGGCGCTCGCGCTCGGCGCGAACGCCGTCGCGATCGGCAAGCTCCAGGGCTGGGGCCTCGGCGCCGGCGGCAAGGAGGGCCTACTCCGCGTGCTCGAGATTCTCCAAGACGAGATCACCGTCGCGATGGGTCTTCTCGGCGTGACGCGCGTCGATCAGCTCGCGCCGTCTTATGTTTGCCCCGGCGCGCCGGTCGCCTTCGCGCACGAGATGAGCGCGTTTCCCCACCTGCCCGGCGGCAGGCTCGGCTGAGTTAGTGCGCGTGGCTGCTGCTGCCGCCGCGCGAGATCGCCACGATCGCCACAATGACGATAACGACGAAGACCGCGCCGATAATCATCGCAACGGTCGAGTCCATGCCGAGAAACGTCGTCCCAGACGAGCCCGACGATGCAGATGGTCCGGGTGCTCCAGGCGCTCCCTGCGGCCCGGGTGCCCCCGGCGCTCCCTGAGGTCCGGGCGCTCCCGGCGTCCCCTCGCGCCCCGGCGTTCCCGGGGCTCCTTCGCGTCCGGGCGAGCCCGGCGCGCCTTGCGGACCGGGACTGCCCTTTTCGCCCTGCGCCCCCGGCTGAACTTGGATCTGGACATCCGGCGCCCTCGATTCCGCTGCCTTGCTGCTCCTCGCAACCACCGCCAACACAGCAAGGACAACAAAAAGGGAGAGGACGCCTACGAGATATTTTCTCATGTCTGCCTCCTTCCGGTTTTATTGCCTCCTGAAAAAAGCTAGCAGCGAGGCGGGCTGGTTCAATGCGGGGATTTACCCGATGAGCAGCGCGACGGTCTCGACCTGATCGGTCTGCGGGAACATGTCGAACGGCTGGAGCGCGGCCGCGCGCCAGCCATGCCCGCTGAATTTATCCAGATCCCGCGCGAGCGTCTCCGGGTTGCACGAGACATAGATAATGCGCGCGGAGCCGAGAGCGATCAATGCCGCCGCCGCGTCGGGCTGAAGCCCTTTGCGCGGTGGATTGACGACGGCCAAGTCCACCCGCGGCAGCGCGTTCTTGGCTTCGACGATCTTTTCCGCCGCATCGGCGGCGAAGAAGCGGCAGTTCGCGATGCCGTTCATGCGCGCGTTCTGTTTCGCGGTCCCGATCGCGAGCGCGCTGTCGTCCACGCCCCAGACGAGCTCCGCCGCCGGCGCAAGGTGGAGCGCGATCGGCCCGACGCCGCAATAGACGTCGAGGACGATTTCATTTCCGCCGAGGGCGGCGAAATCACGGACCTTCTCGTACAGTTTTCGGGCGGTCAGCGGATTCGCCTGCGAGAAAACGCCGACGGGAAGACGCAATTTCCACTCGCCGATGCGCTCGATCACCGTGTCGCGCCCGGCGAGCGCGCGGGTGCGCGGTCCCCAGATGACGTTTCCCGGATCCTCGTTGATGTTCTGCGCCACGCCGGCGATAAAGCCGAAACGGCGCGCGAGCGCGCGCGCCAATTCCGTCCCGCGCGGGAGCTGCGCGTGACGCGTCACCAGCGTCAGCACAATCTCGCGCGAGAAAAAGCTGTAGCGGATGTCGACGTAGCGGAGCTCGCCGCTATCGTCGCGCTCGTCGTATGGCGCGATGCCGAGCCGCTCGATCTGTTTTTTCAGATATTGCACGACGCGGTTCACCGGTTCCGGATGAACCGGACACGACGAGATATCGACGACGCGGTGGCTCGCGGGGAGATAGAGTCCGGCGACCGGCGCGGCGGCGCCGCCGCGCGCGACGAGCTTCACGCGTGCGCGATAGCCGAGCCGCCGGGGCGATGCGACGACGGCCGGCACTTCGATATGTCGCAGCGACGCATACGCGTTAAGCGCTTCCGCGACGATTTTCTGCTTACGCGCGAGCTGCTCGGGATAGGGAACGTCGATCCACGCGCAGCCCGCGCGGCAGCCGCCGGGATAATGCGGGCACGCCGGGACGTAGGGGCGTTTCGAATCGGCGCTGCGGTGAGGAGGAGATGCCACGGATGAGAGATATAAGGGCAGTTGGTTGGGGTCAACTGAGCGGCGGTGTTCGCCTTTCGAAAAACTCGGGATGAACGGTCGAATCAAAATTCAAGTAAAAAACGAGGCGGGTACCAAAAGGGAGACGATTTTATGACGCGAAGCTTTCCACAACACCTTGACAGGCGTTTTCGCTCCATGATAGCTGCTCAAACTTCTCCCAGCCCACATCAAGGAGGGCCCAGCGCATGTCCTATAAAGCCATTCTATTGGGAATATTGCTGCTGCTCGCCGTGCCGGCAGTCTCGTCGGCGCAGGTATTTTATCAGGCAAGCGCCTCGGGTACCAAGTTCTGTAATAACGCTGCAACTAAGTTCAAGGGAACCTTGGTCATCGGATTTCTCCAACCGGACGTGGCTTTTGAAACTAACAACGTCATGGCCATTGAAGACGCTCAGAGCAATCCCATAGCCAGTCTGCTACAGGAAGAAATTTTTGCGACGGGCCTTACGACGGGCGGGTTTATGTACACTCGAAACGACGGCAGCGGTAATATCAGCGCGTTCGCAGGCACATTCAAAAATGATGCTAACACAGGCGTCTTAACGTCGTTCACGGGAACCTTCAATGCAACATTTTCGGACGGCTGCTTCGAAACCTTGACCATCAAATCGGGACAAATAATTCAGTAAAATCGGCATCCCGGCTTTCCCAATCGGCAAAAGAGGACTCAAGATGACATACAAGGCGATTCTACTGGGAATTTTTCTGATTCTATCAGCACCCGCGGTATCGTTGGCGCAATCGGACTTCTCCAGTAAGGGTTCGTATGAGGCGTTCATCAATAGCGCCATAAACCAGTTGAAGCAGGTCGTCTACGCCCGGATCTCTAATACTAGCTTGGACGTTACGACTACCCTGACTCTCGCTAACGATGCAGAATTCAATGATGTCATAGCCACATTGCAAATGAAGGATTATTTCGATACGGGCCCTTCGACGGGTGCGTTTTCGTTCGTTCAGGACGAGGGAGGCAATTTCGGTGTTTTCGTGGGCTCATTCAAAGAAAAAGCAGACGTGGTCACGAGCTTTACGGGAACCCTTACTGAGATATTTGCTGACGGCAGCTTCGCAATCATAACCTTCAAGGCTAAACCGTTAAAATAAATCCTCGGCCCGGCACTCCTCCCCAAGCACCTGCCCACTTTCGGCCGGAATGGCTAACTCATGAGAAAATCCACCTACAAAGGCCACGCGGTCGAGCTCGACTCGCACCAGCTCAAGCGCGGCGGCT
>DATDFN010000043.1:0-26671 GCA_036522615.1 Binatia bacterium
TTGTACTTGCCGAGGATCTGGTTGAACTTCTCCCCCGGCATGTAGAGGTTTTCTTTTCCCTGCGACGTGCCGTTCGTCAGCACCCAGTCCTCGTTCTTTACCGCCTCGGCGATCTCGGTATAGAGCCGCGTCGTCGAGATCGGCTTCTCGTCCCATTTCTTTTTAAGCTCGCGCGCGAGATTCTCCTCGCGCTCGGCGTGGAGCTTCGCCCAGCGGTCGCGCCGCTGTGAAATCGCCGATGCGTTTTTCTTGAGACTCTCCTTCTCCGCCTTCAGCCGGCGCACGAGCTCGGGCAAAAAGGCCGACGTATCCGCCATGATCGAGAGGTCGACTTCGCGCAGCTTATTGAAATCGTGCGACCACGCGCGCACGAGCAGATCGTCCAGGCCGACGTTGATGATCTTCGCCGATGAAGAAAGGATCGGGATCGGCCGCCGTCTCCCCGCCTCTTGCGCCCGCTGCGTGATTCCGCCCTCGAGGTCCGGCACGTCGAGCACGAGCAAGAGATCGGTTTCGCCGAGGACTTTGTTCGCCATGCCGGTGAGGTTCAGTGGATGCTTGACGGGGAAATTGAAGCGGCCGAACTGATCGAGCACCGGAATCGCGAGTAGCTCAGCCAATTCAACGAGCGCGTTGAAGCCCGCCTCGCGCCTGCCGACCCAGTCCGCGACGATCGCCGGCGCCTTGGCCGCGAGGAGCCATTTGATTGTCTTCTCGAAGCCTTCTTCCGGCGCCTGCATCGGCAGCGGCGCCGGATAGCGGTCGAGCGACGGCATCGGAATCTCGTCGTCGAGCTTTTTCTCCTGCACCTCGCTGTCCCAGCAAAGATAGACCGGTCCCATCGGATCGGTCGTCGCAAGGCGGTACGCCCGGATGAACGCGTCCGGCACCGCCTCGACGCTGCCGGGCTGGTCGTCCCATTTGACGAAGTCGCGCACGAGGTTGCCCTGCACGAGCGCGGTATGCACCCAGTCGATCCACGGCCGGCGCAGCGCCGTGTCCATCGGACCCGTGCCGCCCATGACGATCACCGGCAGGCGGTCGCACCACGCATTGTAGATCGCCATCGCCGCGTGCTGGAGTCCGACGATATTGTGCACGGCGGCGGCCATCGGCTTGCCGCACGCGCGCGCGTATCCGTGCGCTAGCGCCACGGTGATCTCTTCGTGCGGGCAGAGGATCATCTCCGGCAGGCGGTTGCCGCCGTAGTTGACGAGCGAGTCGTGGAGGCCGCGAAACGTGGCACCGGGATTTACCGCGATATACTCGAATTCGAAGGCCTTCAGCATATCGACGATCACGTCCGAGCCGTATTCGGCGCGCGGCTTCTCGACTTTGCGTGCGGGCTTACTCATGGGCAAAGCTCCTTATCGATGTGGGATTCAAAATCACGAACGCACCATATGCGAAGCGCCTTGACGTGGCAAGCGCAGCGGCGCCGCTTTACGCTCGTTGACCTGCGGCGCGCGTAGAAGTAAGTTGCCTGCCAGAGACACTAAAGTCATTCCAAGGAGAGCGACATGGCGATCAAAATCAAACGCACCGGCCATTTGGTTCTCAAAGTGAAGGATCTCGAGCGCTCACGAAAATTCTTTACGGAGATTCTCGGCCTGCCCGTCGTCGGCGAGGCGCCGCAGGCGGGTTTTCTTTTCTTCAGCCCCGACGTGGAGGCGAATCATCACGTGCTGGCGATCCGCCAGGCGCCGGACGGCGCGCGCCTGCCGCAGCCCGACGACATCGGCATGGAGCACGTCGCGTACGAGCTCGCATCGTTCGCCGATCTGCAGGAGGCGTACCGCATCTTCAAGGCGAACAACGTCCGGCTGCGGCACGTCGTCTTTCACGGCGTCACGAAGAGCATTTATTTCTACGACCCCGACGGCAACATGCTGGAGGTCTACTGCAACGTCCCTCCGGACGAATACAAGAAAACCGTCAAAAATCCGTACGGACTCTACGGCGACATCACGGCCGAGCTCGAAGGCAGAGAGCCGCAGCGGGCGGGCACCGTCGCGCCGTAAACTCATCACGAGGTAAAACATGGAACCGCTCCCGCGTGGCGCGAACTTTCAACGCTGTAAACTCATGTGGGAGATCGGCCTTCACATCGCCGGCGATCCGACCACGCCTTACTACGGCAACCGCGACATGATGATCGCCGTCGGCAGCGGCTCGGGCGAAAACTATCGCCCGTGGCTCCGCATGGCGACGGGCGCGCCGCATCTCGCGCACGCGGTCTGCCGCGGCGACCTCGAGATGTCGATGGTGAATCCGTCGGGATTTTTGACGCAGGCTTATCGCGGCACGGGTCTTTTTCCCGAGCCGCTGCCGGTGCGCGTGCTGGCGATTTATCCTTCGTGGGACCGCTTCGTTTACGTTGTCCATCCGCGCACGGGCCTCAAGTCGCTCGCCGAGATCAAAGAGAAGCGCTATCCGCTGCGTCTCTCCATCCGCGAGGACAAGGCGCACTCGACGCGCGTGCTAGTAGACCAGACGCTCGCCGCCTACGGCTTTACGCTCGCCGATCTCGAATCGTGGGGCGGCAGTCTGCAGGTAAACGGCGGCCCGGGCGACAAGCGGCGCATGGACGCGCTCGCCGCCGGCACGATCGACGCGATCTTCGACGAAGGACTGATCCTCTGGTTCGAGAAGGCGCTCGCCGCCGGGATGAAGCCGATTCCGCTCGACGAGTCGGTGTTCGCGAAGCTGCAGGCGATCGGCTGGCGCCGCGTCACGATTCCCGCGCGCCATTATCCGCATTTGGAAGCGGATCACGACTGCCTCGATTACGGCGGCTGGCCGCTCTACACGCGCGCGTCGCTTCCGGACGAAGACGCCTACAAAGTCTGCGCCGCGATCGCTGCGCGAAAGGACGAGATCTTCTGGGAGGATTCCTTCACCGGCATCGGCCAGCTCGGGCAGGACACGCCGGCGACGCCGCGCGATGTTCCGCTCCACCCCGGCGCGGAGCGCTGGTACAAAGAGCACGGATTCTAAATTCAATGTAGGGCGCTTCGCGAAGCGCCCTACCCTGTTTCCAACGGTCAGCCGATCTTGACGCGACGAGCCAACGCGTCGAGCGTCGGCGCGATCGGCTTCAGCGCCTCGGCCGCGATCTGCACGGCGGACGGCTGCTTCAGACCATGGCCTGTGATGTTGCAGACGACAACTTCATCCTTCTGAACGGATCCCGCCTCGACGAGCTTCTTCGCCGCTGCGACCGAGATTGCGCCGGCCGGCTCGGCGAAGATGCCCGCGAGCCGCGCGAGCAGCGATTGTCCTTCGAGGATCTCGTCTTCCGTGAGCGCCACGGCGGTTCCTTTGGAGGCGCGTAGCGCGCCGAGCGCGCGCCGCCCCAGCGCGGCCGGGTTGCCCACCTGGATGCTCTCCGCCGCCGTCGGCTTCGCCTCCACCGGCTCGACCTCGTCGAGCCCGCGCGCGAGCGCGCGGACGATCGGCGCCGCGGCCGCGCTCTGCGCCGCAACCAGACGCGGCGCTTGCTTCGCGCAGCCGAGCGCTTGAAGCTCGCCCCACCCTTTCCACATGGCGCAAATACCGGCGCCGCCCGCCGTCGGATGAATCACCCAATCCGGCACGGCGCCATCCAATTGATCCAGCATTTCGTACGCGTAGGATTTTTTCCCTTCGTTGCGGTAGGGATTGCTCGACAAGCAGTCGTACCAGCCGAACTCCCGCAGCGCTTCGCGATAGAGACGCGCGACCTCGTTATCGAAGCTGCCTTCGACGACCGTGACGATCGCGCCGTAGGCGGCGGCTTGGAGAATTTTCGCCGCCGAGGTCCCCGCAGGCACCATGACGACGCTTTTCATCCCCGCCGCCGCGGCGTACGCCGCAACCGAAGCGGCCGCGTTGCCGGTGGAGATCACCGCGGCGGTATCGAAACCGAGCTCGCGCCCCCGCGATATGCCGACGGCGTTGCTGCGGTCTTTAAGCGATCCGGTCGGGAGCGCGGCGTCGTTTTTCAGCAGCAGGCGCTCGAGCCCAAGCGCTTCCGCCAGCCGCGACGGCGCAATCAGCGGCGTGTAGCCTTCACCCAGCGAGACAATGCTGGCGCGCTCTTCGACGGGAAAAAATTCGAACCAGCGCCAGATCGTGCGCTCGGCGCGATTACGGATGTTTCCTAAATCTATGCCGGCGAGATCGACAATCGCTTCGAGAACCCCACCGCAGTTCTTGCAGCGGAATGTCTTCCACGAATCGGTCTGCCAAGAGCAGCGCGGGCACCGAAGCGCTTCGATCCGTCCCACCGCCGCTCACCACTCGGCCTTGCCCATCGCCCAGCGGTCGAGGCTCGCGAGATATTCGCGGAACAGCACCATGCGCATCGCGATGGCGCGGCGGGCGCGCTCCTGGCGCTCGTCGGTCGTCGCGTAGCGCTTGAGAAATGTCTGCGGCACGCTGCCATGCCCCTCTTCGTCTTCGGTGATGCGGCGGTAGGGCTCTTTGATCCATTCCGGGACCGACGGAGACTTGAGGCACATCTGGATGAGATAGTTGGCGACGGTTTCGCCGGCGAGCGAGAAGCCGGCGATGCGCTCGCAGGTGTCGCTAAGCCCTTCGATGGCGTTGAACATCGCCGTCTGAGCCGGCAGCGGCTTGTAATCGAACGGCTCCGCGCCGAGATCGTGGATGCGCTTCGACAAAAGTCCTGCGTGCGTCATCTCCTCGTGCGCCGACTCGGCCATCATCGCTTTCACGTCGAGCTCCGGCGTGGTCTTGAGCCACATACCGAACAGATCCGCCGCGCGCAGCTCGTTGTACAGCCGGCTCTGCATGACGCGGACGCGCTCCGCGTCGCTGCTCAGCGGAATATAGGTGTAAGCCGGCGGCGCGCCGTCGAGCGAGCGGCAGAACGCGTGGATCGGCTCCAGGAGCTCGCGGACAAAATCTTCACTGCTCTTTGTCATGTTTTCCTCAATGCCTGGAAGTCCTGCGCTCCAGCTCGTTCAACGATTTTTCCAGCTCGCCTTCGAGATCGCCGACGTCGAAGCCGACAGCGCGCGCGCCGTCGAGGATCGCGATACAAACCATGACGAGGTCGAGCGCTTCCTTGGGCGGCGGCTCGTCGGGATGCTCGTAAAGATAGTGATCGACGCGCTGCTTGAGCGTGAAGAAGTCGCGCAGGCAGACGACCGGCGGCAGTTCTTTCACCGGACCGCTATTCGCCGTCGACGGCTCGAAGGCGACCCCGCCGGGATCGACGAGCGCGATCTGCCGGCCGTCTTCGAACAAAAAAACAAGATAAGTATCCTTGGTCTCGGGATGGATCTTTTCCTCGAACCCCTTCAAGTCGCGCCAAGGCACGCGTAGCGATTTGCCCGAAGCGACGTCGAGCAGCGTCGAATTTTCGGCGTCGTAAAGCGCCGCGTGCGGATGATTCGCGAGCCACTCCGCCGCTTTGCGCCGCGCCTGGTCGATCGACTCGGCCATGCACGGATTCTAGCACGAATTCGCGCGCGCCGGGCAAGGCGGGCATAAGGGGTATCGCGGACGCGTTCTCTGCCGCTGGCCGGAGGACGACAGCTCTAGCCTTCGCATCCGACGGCTGGATGGGGCCGCGTGGCTTCCGATTTGCAGTTTCAACTCATTCCGGGAGCCCACGGAAATTGCGTCAAATATCATCTAAAAACGATTGCCGGGCACATACGCGACGCTCTGCTGAGAGCGGAAGCCGCCGAGTCCAGGCGCGCGCCGCTTCAGAAGGAGTCTTCCACGGCACGGTAGCCATCTTCGAAGTTCGCCTATCGTTCGTTGCCCCGTTTTTACCTTGGTTGACAGCACCGCGCGCGATCGGCTACTTTTTCCGAAAACTTCACATGAAATCGTCGCCGGCGGAACAACTGTTTCAGATGATCACGGGCTTTGCGCTCTCGCAGTCGATCTCCGTCGCGGCCCGGCTCGGCATCGCGGATCTCTTGAAGGACGGACCGAAGGGAAGCGACGAGTTGGCAAAATCCGCCGGCGTGGATGAAAGCGCTCTCGCGCGCCTGCTGCGGTTTTTGGCCGGCCAGGGTGTTTTCGCCGAGTGTGAGGGCAAGCGCTTCAAGCTCACGCCCCTGGCGGAATGCCTGCAAACAGGTGCGCCGGGCTCCATGCGGATTCGCGCGATTTTCTGGGGCGAAGAGTGGGTCTGGCGGCCATGGGGCGATCTACTCTACAGCGTGCAGAGCGGGCGGCCGGCCTTCGACCGCGTCTACGGCACGAACGCCTTCGATTTTTTCGCGCGCAACCCCGAGGCCGCGGAGATTTTCCAGCAGACCATCATCGCGCAGGCGGCATGGGAGGCGGCGGCCGTGGTCGCCGCCTGCGACTTTTCGGCGCTCCATACCATCGTCGAGGTCGGATGCGGCGACGGCTCGCTGCTCGCAGCGATTCTCCACGCAAACCCGGGCGCGCACGGTGTCTTTTTCGACCGCGCTTATGCAATCGAAAAAGCGCGGACGCTCGTCGGAGCGCGATTCGCCGAACGCAGCGAGTTCGTCGCCGGCGACTTTTTCGCATCGGTGCCGGCCGGCGGCAACGCCTATATCTTGAAGCACGTCGTCCACGACTGGGACGATACCGGCGCCGCCGCCATTCTCAAGAATTGTCGCCGTCATCTGGGGCGCGACGGCAGGCTATTCGTGGTCGAGAGCATTCTTCGTCCCGGCAACGAGCCGGACCTCGGAAAATTCATCGACCTGCACATGCTCGTCCGGCAGACGGGACGCGAGCGCAGCGAAAGCGAGTACCGCGATCTATTGGCCGCGTCGGGATTCGCGCTCAAACGGGTCGTTTCCACCCGCACCGAAGTGAGCGTGATCGAGGGCGCGCCCGGATGAAAGTCTCCGTCCCCGCCGCTTCTTTCATTGAGTTTCCGAAGGAGGAGATCGAGCTCTCCATTCCCGAACGCTTCGAGCGGCAGGCGGCGAAATTCCCCCAACGGGTCGCCGTCAAGAGCGCCGACGGCGAGCTCACCTACGATGACCTCAATCGAGCCGCCAATCGGCTTGCCCGGGCGATCCTTGCGCGGCGCGGACCGGACGAGGAGCCGGTCGCACTTCTTTTCGAGCAGGGACCGGCCGCGATCGTCGCGATCATGGGTGCGCTCAAGGCCGGAAAAATTTACGTCCCGCTCGACCCTTTGCATTTTCCGCCGGCGAAGCTCGCCGCGATGCTGGAGGACTCCGGCGCTGCGCTCGTCGTCACCGACGGCAAAAACCTCGCGCTCGGCGAGCGGCTCGCCGACGGTGCGCGCGAGGTCATCGTTCTGGATCGGCTTGATCCCTCAGCAAACGCCGAGAATCCCGGGTTGGTGCTGACCGCAGACCGCCTCGCCTACATCCTGTATACTTCGGGGTCGACTGGCGAGGCCAAAGGCGTCGCGCAGAGCCACCGCAACGTGCTGCACTTCATCAGGAACTATACGAATGACGTGAACGTCGGCCCGGAAGACCGCCAGTCCCTGCTCTACTCCTGCAGCGTCGCTGCCTCGGTGAAAAATATATTCGGCGCGCTCCTCAACGGCGCGGCGCTGGTGTCTCTTAATCTTAAGGCGGAAGGACCCGCGCGTCTGGCTGCGTGGCTCGAACAAGAAGGCATCACACTCTGCCAGATGGTGCCGACGGTTTTCCGCCATTTCGCCGGGCGTCTGACCGGACGAGAAGCGTTCCCGAGTCTGCGCGGGCTCTATCTCGGCGGCGAGCCGCTCTTCCGGCGCGACATCGAGCTTTATCGCGCGCATTTTCCCAAGGGCTGCGTCCTCGTTAACGCGCTCGCTTCGACGGAGTTGAATACGCTGCGGCAGTTTTTCATCACCCATGAGACCGACATCGCGGATGCGGTTGTGCCGGTCGGCTATCCCGTCGAGGACACGGAGATTCTTTTGCTCGACGAGAGCGGCGCGGCGGTCGGCCCGGATTGCGTCGGGGAGATCGCGATAAGAAGTCGCTATCTCGCCGTCGGCTATTGGCGAAAACCCGAGCTTACCCGGCTGGCATTCGCCGCCGATACAGAAGGTAGCGATAAAAGGATCTACCGCACGGCAGATCTCGGACGCATGCGCTCTGACGGCTGCCTCGAATGCCTCGGCCGCAAAGATTTCCAGGTAAAAATCCGCGGCCACCGCGTCGAGATCGGGGAGATCGAAGCGACTCTGCTCGCTCTTGCCAATGTCCGGGAGGCGGTCGTCGTCGCGCTGAATGAATCCGCCGAGGAGAAGCGGCTCGCGGCTTACATTGTGCCGGCCCGGATGCCGGCGCCCGACGCCGCGGAGCTGCGCCGCGCCCTCGCGGAGCGGCTGCCGGACTACATGATACCGTCGTCTTTCATGATCGCGGAGTCGCTGCCGGTCAGCGCGATGGGTAAAGTGAATGTCCGCGCGTTAACGGCTGACGGCGGCGCGCGACCAAGCGAGATGCCGCTGTCCGTCGCACCAACAACACCTCTCGAGACGTCGCTGGCGGCGATTTGGGCCGAAACTCTCGGCAAAGAATCCGTCGGTGTCCACGATAATTTCTTTGACTTGGGCGGCGATTCTCTGTTAGCGGCACAGATTCTCTCCCGGACGCAAGACCTTTTGGATATCGACCTGCCGCTCAGCGTTCTCTTCGAGAAGCCCACGATCGCCGAACTGGCGGGGTATCTCCATCGCCTGCAGAGCGAAACCGAGTCGCGGCGACCGCGGGCCGAAGCCGATCGCTCCCTGCTCGTGCGCGTCCGGGCCGGCGGAGACAAACCACCGTTTTTCTACCTGCATGGAGACATTTTACGTGGTGCACTTTATTCCACCAATCTGGCCAGGTATCTCGGCGACGATCGGCCGTTTTATGCGCTCGCGCCGCATGGCCTGAACGGTACGGAGATTCCACCGACGATCGCCGCGATGGCCGATTCGTACATCGGCATGTTGCGTGCCGTACGGCCGCGCGGACCTTATTTTTTGAGCGGCTATTGTAACGGCGGAATCATCGCGTATGAGATGGCCCGAAAGCTCCAGGAGCAGGGCGAGGCGGTGCCGCTGCTGGTCGTGATCGCCGCAAGGGCGCGCACGGCCTTTTACCGTCGCGCGCTGCACGCCACAATCGAAGCGGCCGGCAACGTATTCGGCTCGGCGGCCGAACAGAAGCTGCATCTATTTGTCTCGATCCGCGCCCTAGCCCATAAATGTCGCGCGATTTACCGTCGTCTCAGCGGTGGAAGGTTCCACGCACGGAAAGCGACGAGCGGTGACACGTCGGAGGCCGTCGCACTTTCGCTCGGCCTAAGAGTCCCCAAGGCTTTTTCCCGGGCGATGGGCGGGTACGTGCCAACGCCGTATAACGGCCGCATGTTGTGTCTGTGGCCCGAGGAAGAGTCTTTCGGTCCTACAAAAGATCCTACGGCCGGTTGGGGGCTAGTCGCGCCGCTCGTCAAGCTGGAAACCATCCCCGGCGGGCATACGACGTGCCTCAAATATCACTTAAACACCATCGCCGAGCACATGCGCTGCGCCATTCTGCAAGCGGAAAACGACAGCGATCCACCGAGCGACGCTGCTTCTCCGCCCGCCCAGGAATCACCTTAATTGAACGGGCGGCGATATTCCCCTATCTTTTAAACTGGGGGAGTTGTGCGATACCTCGTTCTAGCCTGCGATTTCGATGAGACGCTCGCGCGCGGCGGCCGCGTCGCGCCCGAGACGGTGAAGGCGCTCGAGCGCCTGATCGCCTCGGGACGCAAGCTCATACTCGCGAGCGGCCGCGAGCTCGACGACCTGCTGCGCATTTTTCCGGAAGCGAAGATGTGCGCGCGCATCGTCGCCGAGAACGGCGCCCTCATTTACAATCCGGCGACGCGCGAGCGAAAGCCGCACGGCGATGCGCCGCCGGACCAATTCATCCGCGCGCTGCAGCAGAAGAAGGTCGAGCCGCTCGCCGTCGGAAAGGTGATCGTCGCCACGGTGCAGCCGCACGAGACCGCCGTGCTGAACACGATCCGCGACATGGGCCTCGAGCTGCAGGTCATTTTCAACAAAGGCGCCGTCATGATTCTCCCTGCCGGACTCAACAAGGCGAGCGGCCTCGCGCGCGCGCTGCAGGAGATTTGTATCTCGCCGCACAATGTCGTCGCCCTCGGCGATGCCGAAAACGACCATGCTCTGTTAAAACTCGCGGAATGCGCGGTGGCCGTCGCCAACGCCCTGCCGACGCTCAAAGAGCGCGCCGACTTCGTCACCGAGGGAGAGAACGGGCGCGGCGTTATCGAACTGATCGACGAGATCGTGAACGAGGATTTAAAGGAGCGGAGCGACCGCCTAAGGCGGCACAATATCCTACTCGGCAGCCGCGAGTCCGGCGAGGAGTTGCGGCTTCGCCCGTACGGCGTGAACGTCCTTATCACCGGCCCTTCCGGCTCGGGGAAATCCACCGTCACGACTGCCTTTCTCGAACAGCTGATGGAGCAGGACTACCAGTTCTGCGTCATCGATCCCGAGGGCGACTACGATTCGTTCGAAAAGGCCGTCGCCGTCGGCACGCAGAAGCAGCCGCCCAACATCGACGAGGTGGTGCGGTTGCTCAGGAACCCGCAGGAGAACGCGGTCGTAAATCTCATCGGCGTCAGGCTCAAGGACCGGCCCGCGTTTTTTCTCGCGCTGCTGCCGCGGCTCCAGGAGCTGCGCGCGCGCCTCGGTCATCCCCACTGGATCGTCATCGACGAGACCCATCATGTGCTGCCGTCGTCCTGGGAAGCGGCGCCCCAGGCGCTTCCGACGGAGTTCGATCGCTTCGTTTTCATCACGATTCATCCGCATTCCGTCGCCGCGCCGGCGCTCGCGTCGGTCAACACGGTGATCGCGGTCGGAGAAAAATCCGACGAGACGCTCATGAACGTCGGCCGCCTGCTGGGCCAGACTCCGCCGCCGATCTCGCCGGTCAACCTGGACCACGGCGAGGTTTTGATGTGGACGAGGCAGAGCGACCGCGCGCCGTTCAAACTCCGCGTATTGCCCGGCCAGACGGAGCGGCAGCGGCACCTGCGCAAATACGCCGAAGGAGACCTGGGGCGGGACAGAAGCTTCTATTTCACGGGACCGCAGCGGATGCTCAAGCTTCAGGCGCAGAACCTCATGATGTTCATGCAGCTGGCCGACGGCGTCGACGACGGGACGTGGGAATATCACCTCAAGAACGGCGATATTTCGCGGTGGTTCCGCAATGCCATCAAGGACGAGGACCTCGCCGCCGTGGCCGAACAGGTCGAACGCAACAACGGCGTCTCGCCCGAGGAAAGCAGGAAAGTCATCCGCGAGGCAATCGAGCAGAAGTATACGTTGGCGGGGTGAAGCTACTGCGGAAACGAGAGATGTAATTCAAAAACGTTCTCACCAATTTTCACGTCCTCGAACGGCGGTCTTAACGTTGCCGTTCTCGACCGTTTGATTTGCTCGATGAGCGCTTCCCTCTCGACTCGGTTTCGGGATACATAGTCCCCGATATAGCGCCAGCTGCCGTCCGCACTGTGATCATAGGCGAGGACGCGATATCCGGGCCCAGGCGTAATGAGGAAATACTCGGCTTCGGGATCGCTATCGACGTTGAGTGAAAAAAGCACGCACTCTCTGCTCCTAACGCAAAAAGTTTTCAGATACTCCAGACCGTTTCGAAACATCATCTCTGTCAAGCCGGCGGGCGGTTCGCCGCCGGAAAGGATCTTCAGATATTGCGCCGGTGTCACCGTCGGCACAAAACCCTTAGCCTCATTATAGGAACTGGCTCTGCGAACTTTGGCGACGGCGTCACGAACGATTTCGCGCTGAGGATGATCCTCAAGCTTCTCAAGCGCCAGGAGTCGCGCGTATCCCGCCCGGCCGAAGTGAAAACGAAGGGCGGCGAAATCAAAGGCGCCGGCGTCGATTTTTCCGCTCACAAGCCGCTGATATTGGCTGCGGGCGGACCAGCCGAGCGGATCGAGAACAGGCGTGTGAACCAGGAGAGCGAGCGCCGCGACAACGATGGACATGGCGACGTTCACCGGACGGATGGAGGTCATCCACACGTCCTCACGTTTGAGAACGGCGACGGCGTAACTCACGGCGTAGACCCCGGCAATAAGAGCGAAAAGCGCCACGTAGAACCGCTCCGGCGTTAAACCATACTGGTGAATCCGCAATCCGATGGCATAGACCGACAAAAAAGAAAAAATCGGCGCGGCGAGCAATAATGCGTCCACGGCATACTTCATCCACCGGGAATAAGGGCATGGAGCGGTGAGATCTTGCGCTACCGCGTTCAGGAAAAGAACGGTGAGGCCGAGCACGCTCAGCAGTATGGGCGATGCTTGTTTCGTGTCCCACAACGCCTGCAAGCCGGTGAAAGGAAGGGCGGCCAAAAACAATAACGCGATGAACGCGAGCAGTGGCATCAAAAATTGAAATACGTTCAAGGTGACCCGTCTGAGCGTGGCGATGACCGCCTCCCCCTCTTTTCCCAAGGCGATGCCGAGGCCGAACATCGTTGCCGTCGCCACGGAAATAAAGCCGCGAGATAAAAAGATATCTCCGAAGAATGAAACGCCCAGAAGTTTAAACAGGACGACCCACAACCCGATCAGAATCCAAAATACACCGGCGAACAGCGCGCCGAGAAGCGCGATGAAAAGATTGTTCCAGCTGTGACGGAATAATTGCGGATAAGGAAATTGAACCTGACCGCTTTCGTTGAATATCTGAACGAAAGGCAGCAACGCGTACAGCGCGATTAAAAACGCGGGAATCAGCGTGAAGGCCCGGAACTTATCCCCCGCGTACGTCGCCTCCTCGGCGGGTATCTGGAACCAGGCCCAGAATGCTACGCCGGCAAACAAGCCCGCGAGGAGCGCGCTTAAAACCGCGCTGCGGGATGTCGGGGCCTCAACCGAAGCGAACTGAAGGAACAAACCTCCTATGGAAGCGAACGCGGCAAGTGCAGCGAGAAGAGCGGCGGCTTGAGGATCGTTCGTCCAAAATTGTATCACTCCCCAGAGGATAAAACCCTGAATCAATCCAACGGCGGCTAGGCTGTACCGCGATTTATTTTTTATTAAGATAGCTCCCTCGCGTGCCGCAAGCTAACGAATTTTCGTTATCGCAACGACTCCCACATCACTTCCGCCGGATGCTTCGCTTTTCGTCCGGCGACGTGATCGATCTGCTGGCGGCAGGAGATGCCGGCGGCGACGATCTCGACATCGGCGTCCGCGGCGCGGACGGCCGGCGCGAGGCGGCGCTCGGCGATCGCGAGCGAGACGTCGTAGTGCTCCTTTTCAAATCCGAAGGACCCCGCCATGCCGCAGCAGCCCGAATCGACTTCCGTCACGTCGTAGCCGGCCCACTTCAACATCTCGACGGTCGGCGCGGTGCCGACGAGCGCTTTCTGATGGCAGTGGCCGTGAAGCAGGGCTTTTTTGCCGTTGCCGCTGAAATGGAGATTCATTCGCCCCGCCTTGCGCTCGGCCGCGACGAATTCCTCGAATAGAAAGCTCTTCGTCGCAACCGCCGTCGCCTTCTCACTCCGAAGCAGATCGGGATACTCGTCGCGCAGCGTCAGCAGGCACGAGGGCTCGAGGCCGACGATCACTTCGCCGCGTTCGACGCGCGGATAGAGTTGCTCGACGTTCCAGGCGGCGTTGGCGCGCGCGTCTGCGAGCATGCCTTTGGAGATCATCGGCCGGCCGCAGCAGCGCTTGTCGGCGAGCGCCACGCGGTAGCCGGCGCGCTCCAGAAAGCGCGTCGCGGCGATCGCGACCGACGGCGTGTTGAAGGTGTTGAAGGTGTCATGGAAGAGAACGACGGTGCCGTTCTCCCCTTTTCCTTCAACGGCGTGATCGTGAAACCATTTTTCAAACGTGGCCGCGGCGAACGCCGGCAGCGGTCGCCGCGCGTCGATGCCGGCGAACCGCTGCATGAGCCAGCGGTTCAGGCGCGAATTCGCGATCAGGTTCGAGAGCGGCGCGAAGCGCGATCCCCAGCGGTTGAGCGTCTCGATGCGGCCGAACAGACGATTTCTCAGCGGCAGTCCGTTCGCTTCATGATAATGGTGGAGAAACTCGTACTTGAGCTTCGCCATGTCCACGTTCGAGGGGCATTCCGCCTTGCACGCCTTGCATTCGAGGCAGAGATCGAGCACCTGGTGCAGGCGCGCGCCGGTGAATTCTTCCTTGGGCACTTTTCCCGAGAGCACGGCACGCAGCGCGTTCGCGCGGCCGCGCGTCGAATGCTCCTCTTCGAGCGTCGCCATGTACGACGGGCACATCGTGCCGTCGAGCTTCTTGCGGCACTCGCCCATGCCGCTGCACATCTCGATGGCAGCGGCGAAGCCGCCCTGCGAGCCGAAATCCAGCACCGTCTCCGGCTGCCATGCCTTGTACTCGGGACTGATGCGCAGCGACTCGGTCATCGGCGGCGCGTCGACGATCTTCCCCGGATTCATCCGGCCGTCGGGATCGAACGCCTTCTTCACTTCGCGAAACGCATGGTAAAGAACTTTTCCGTACAGCTTCTCGTTGAAGTGGCTGCGCGCGAGCCCGTCGCCGTGCTCGCCGGAGAGCGCGCCGTGAAACTCCATCACGAGGTCGGTGATCTCGTCGGCGATGGCCGTCATCTTTTTCACTTCGCTCGCCTGCTTCAAATTGATCAGCGGACGGATGTGCATGCAGCCGACCGAGCAGTGGCCGTAATAGCCGGCGACGGCGTCGTGCTTCTGCAGGACCCCGCGGAAGCGGCGGATGAATTCCGGCAGCTTTGCCGGATCGACCGCGGTGTCCTCGACGAACGCGATCGGCTTCTTGTCGCCTTTGATGCCGAGCAGCAAGCCTAATCCCGCTTTGCGCACGCCCCAGACGGCGCGAACCTCTTCGGGTTTCAGCGCCTGCGTCGCCGCGTAGCCGATGCCCTGCGCCTTGCGCACGACTTCGAGCTTCTCGACTTGATCGCGAACTTCGGCCTCGGTCTCGCCGGCGTACTCGACCATGAGGAGCGAGCTCGGGTTTCCCTGCACGAACCCGAGCCGCTTGGATTGCACGATGTTGCCGCGCGCGAGATCGAGCACCATCCTGTCGGTCGATTCGAGCGCGTAGGGCCGCGTGTCGAGAATCGCGTACGACGCCTGCAGCGCCTCGATGTCGTCGTGAAAATGAATCACGTCGAGCGCGGTCCATTTGGGCTTCGGCACGAGGCGCATCTTCGCCTCGACGACGCAGGCGAGGGTCCCTTCGGAGCCGACGACCATACGCGCGAGATTGAACGGCTGGTTTTTCACGAACTCGTCGAGATTGTAGCCGGAAACACGGCGGAGAATTTTGGGATACCTCGCGAGAATTTCCTCGCGGTGCTGCTCCGCGAGCGTCCGCACCGCGCGATAGCCGGCGCCCTCGACGCCGTCGCCGCGCATTTTTTGCTCGAGCTCGTCCGGCGAGAGATTTTTAAGCACGGCCAAGCTGCCGTCGGAAAGAACGACCGTGAGCTCGAGCACGTGATCGATCGTCTTGCCGTAGGTGAGCGAATGCGCGCCGGCGGAGTTGTTTCCGATCATGCCGCCGATCGTCGCGCGGTTCGAGGTCGACGTGTCGGGGCCGAAGAGCAGCCCCTGGCCGCGCACATTCGCGTTCAGCTCGTCCTGCACCACGCCCGGCTGCACGCGGCACCAGAGCCCTTCCTTGTTCACCTCCAGAACGCGATTCATGTATTTCGTGAAGTCGAGCACGATGGCGTGTCCGACGGTCTGACCGGCGAGCGCGGTGCCGCCGCCGCGCGGCAGGATCGGAACTTTGAACCGCTTCGCCGTCTCGACCGCGGCCTGAACGTCGCCGGGGTGGCGCGGAATCACCACGCCGATCGGCTCGATCTCGTACATCGAGGCGTCGGTGGAATAGAGCAGACGCGAATACTTGTCGAAGCGCACCTCGCCTTCGACGCGTTTTCCGAGCTCCGCCTCGATCTCGCGATAATTCTGCATGGGGAGATATTTCCGCTCAGCGGAGCCCGACGAGGATCGCGCCGGCGGCGATCATCGCGATGCCCGCCCAATTCGCCGGCGAGAGGCGCTCGCCCAAAATACCGACGCCGAGCACGGCGACAAGAAGAACGCTGAGCTTGTCGATCGGCGCGACTCTGGCGGCGTCCCCAAGCTGCAGCGCGCGAAAGTAGCAGAGCCAGGACGCGCCAGTGGCGAGGCCGGAGAGCACGAGAAAGCCGATCGTGCGCGGGGATAGGTCGCCCGGCGAGCGGAATTCGCCCGTGAACAGCAAAATCGCTGCGAGCACGGCGACGATCACAAGCGTACGTAAGAAAGTCGCCACGTCGGCGTTGACGTTCTCGACGCCGATTTTGGCGCAGATCGCCGTAAGCGCCGCGAAAGTCGCGGAGAGCAGCGCCCAGAGTTGCCAGGAAGCGATGTTCATGGAAATAATCTTATTTCCATTGCGACCGCTTTGGCAAGCGTCAGGTGCGCGCCGGTTCGCGATCGACAAGCTCGCGCGCTTCGCGGAAAACAGTCTCGAACATCGGCCGGGTGAGCTTTCCGGTGAACGTATTCTGCTGGCTCGGATGATACGAGCCGAGCAGCGTGACGCCGTCGAGCTGGGCGCGAGAGCCGTGCCCGAACCGCGGACGCGGTTTGGGCACCGCGCCGCCGTTTTCCGCGTGCGCTTTCAGAAACTCGTCGAAGGCGATTTTTCCCAGCGCGACGACGACTCGCAACCGCTTCAATAAGCGAAGCTCGCTCACGAGATAAGGACGGCAGCGGTCGAATTCCGCGGGCAGCGGCTTGTTGTCCGGCGGCGCGCAGCGCGCGGCCGCGGAGATGTAGCAGTCGGCGAGCTTCAGGCCGTCGTCGCGGTGCAGCGATCCGGGGAGACTGGAGAAGCCGAATTTATACAGCGTCGTGTAAAGCCAGTCGCCGCTGCGATCGCCGGTGAATATACGGCCCGTGCGGTTCCCGCCGTGCGCTGCGGGAGCGAGACCGACGATGAAAACGCGCGCCTCCGGATCGCCGAATCCCGGCAGGGGTCGCGCCCAATACGTCTGGCCCTGGTAGCGCAGCGGCGGTTTTCTCGCGACCGACTCGCGCCAGCGGACCAGCCGCGGACAGCGTCGGCAGCGAACGATGGCGTCATTTAGCCTTTCCAGGGAAGTCATGGAATTTTTCTGCTAGCACAATGCGCCGGAAAAAAGAAGTTGAAGCTTTAGATGAGTCTTTTTCGTTGCAATTGCATACCGCCCAGCGTAAACTCGCCTCGCGTGGTTTGTACCCTTTCCTCTGCGCAATGCGACCCGTCGGAGTTTTCACGTGGCGTTATCTTCCAGCCGGACTGAATCGCTTCGACCGGCGCTTTTTTCCGACGCCGGCCAGACCGGCTTTCCCAGACTTGCCGCAATCGTCGGCATCCTGCTCGGCGGCATCGTTCTCGCCGCCTGGATCTCGCGCATTCCCTTGCCCGCCTGGGCGATGATGAAAGCCAACGCGGCGCTCGCGGTCATTCTCTGCGGCGTCTCGTTGTGGCTTTGCACTAAGGAGTCGCAAACGTTCCAGGTGATCGCGCGGCTCTGCGCCGCCGCCGCCGCCCTCATCGCCTGCGCCGCGCTCGCGGAACATTTTCTCGGCCGCGACTTCCGCATCGACGAGCTGATCGCGAAGGACGCTTCGGAAACCGGAGCGCCCGGCCGGATGGATATCGCCAGCGGCGCGGCGTTGGCCGCGCTCGGCGTCGCCCTCGCGCTGGTGAACGACAGGCGCCACGCCGGCAAGGCTCAGGCGCTCGCGCTGATCCTCGGCGCCGCCTCGGTATTCGTCCTGGCCGGTTATGTCTACGCCGTTCCGGCGCTTTATTCCTTCGGACCGGCGCCTCACATGGCTGTGGCTGTTTTACTGCTTTCCGCGGGCGCGGCATGCGCGCGGTCGGGTGCGCTGACGCATCTCGGACGTAGCGACGCGGCCATGGCGGTTCTCTCGCGCCTTACGCCCGCCGCTGCCGCGATTCCGCTGGTGCTCGGCGGTTTAGCCCTGTTGGGTTACCGGCGCGGCGTTTTGGAAACGGAGACCGGAATCGCGCTCGCCGCCGTTCTTGCCGCGGCGCTGGTCTTTCTTCTGGTTCTGTGGAGCGCGGCGTCTCTCTCCCAAAGCCCCTCGCGCCCTCGAGAAATCGTTCGACCCGAACGCGAGCTCAGGCATATCCGGATTGCGCGCGAAGGCGCGGTGGCCGTGGCAGGCGCCGCAACTCCTGCGGCCGCGCGCGACATTTTGATCGAGAGAACGCGGCTTATGTTTCCCGGCTCCTCGGCGGTTACGCTGCGGCTCTTAAATCACGGCTCGGGAGAGCTCGCCCCCGCAGCGGCGTGGTTTCGCGCCGGAGCGGCTTCGGCTCTCGACGAGACGCACGCCCTCGGCGAGCGCGGCAGAAAACCCATGGAGACAAGCGGCGCGCTCATCGTGCGCAATCTACAGTCGGACGGGCAGGTCCGTAACGAAATATTCCGCAAGCAGGGCTGGGTTTCGTATCTCGGAGTGCCGCTGCTCGCGCGCGGCGAGACGCAAGGCGTGCTCGGCGTTTACACGTCGGAAGAATACGACTTCAGCCGGGAAGAAACCGAATGGCTCGCGGTGTTGGCGGCGACGGCTGCCGGCGTGCTTCCGGCGCCTGCGCCGTCCGCGCAGGCCGAAGCCGAGCCGCTGACCGCTCCCGCGCCCCACGCGGCCGAGCATGTGAAAAAGGCTTTGCGGATGCTTCCCGATGTGCACGCATTGTTGGCGCCTCTCGATCCGGCGATATCGCTCGCCGACGCCATCAACAGCGTCATCGCAAAGGTGCTCGATGCAACCGGCGCGGACGCGTTGATTATTCGCGTTTGGAAAAAAGAGACCGGTGCGTCCGTCATTGCCGGGCACCGCGGCGTGGCGGACGAATATGTCAGCCAGATGGAGATCGGACTGCTCAAGGGGGCGATGGAATGGGTGGTACAGCACGGCGAAGAGATCATCGCGCCGGACATCGAAGCGGAGCCGCGCTTCGCCACCGGCGTTCAGCGCCAATTGGGGTTCCGGTCCTCGGCCGTGCTACCGCTCAGGCTCTACAACGAAGTCCGCGGCATCCTCTATGTCGCAAGCCGGAGCCCGGGCCGGTTCAATGAAGCGGAAAAAGACCCGCTGATCGCGATCGCCCAGCAGATAGGCGTTTCGATCGAGAACCGCGAGCTCTTCGATCATCTGAAAAACTCGCGCGACGAAATAGAGCGGGCGAGCAAGATCAAGGGAGAGTTCCTGAGCGTCATGTCGCACGAGCTGAGAACGCCGCTCAGCGTCGTGATGGGGTACGCCGGAATGATCAAGGAGCGGCTGCTGGGCGACATCAGCGCCCAGCAGGAGGACGCGCTGCAAAAGCTCCTGACGCGCGCGAACGATCAGCTCAACATGATCAACGCGATCATGCAGATCACGCAGCTGGAAGCGCGCTCGCTCGTGCTCGAGCGCCATCTGGTCAATTTGTCGGAAATGCTGGCGCATCTAAAAAACGATTACGCGCTGTCGCAGACGAAGCGCGAGGTGGCTCTCAACTGGAACTGCCCCGCGGAGCCGATCGTGATCGTCACCGACGGCGGCAAGCTGAAAGAGATTCTCGTCAATCTCATCAACAACGCGCTCAAGTTCACGCCGCAGGGAAGCGTGACCGTCTCGATGCGCGTGCACCAGGATACGCGCCGCAAATGGGTGCAGCTGTCGGTCGCCGACACCGGCGTCGGCATCCCGAAAGATCAATGCAAGAAAATTTTTGAGAAATTTTACCAGGTCGATAGCTCCGAGACGCGCCTCTACGGCGGGGTTGGGCTGGGCTTGTACATCGTCAAACACTTCGCCGAGTTCCTGGGCGGAAAAGTGGACGTGGCGAGCCAGCCCGGCTTCGGCTCGACGTTTACCGTTACGATTCCATACGCAACCTGATTTCGCCGCCATCCGTCGAATCGCTTCCGCTTCGCTTTCCATCAGTTACGCCTCGTTCCGAGCGGCGCGATGCGTAAGGTTGCCTATTCCGGGCGAACTCGCTAAAACGACCACTGGGAGGAGAGAAATGGCTCAGCGGGAATACCGCACCGAAAAGGATTCCATGGGCGAAGTGAAAGTGCCGAAGGACGCCTACTACGGCGCTCAGACGCAGCGCGCGGTGGAGAATTTTCCCGTCAGCGGCATCGGCTTTCCCCCGCGCTTCATTCGCGCTCTCGCCCTCGTCAAGCACGCGGCCGCTTCGGCGAACCGCGACCTCGGTCTGTTGAATGAAAAGACGGCCGACGTGATCCAGCGCGCCGCGCAGGAGGTCATGGACGGCAAGCACGATAAAGAATTCGTCGTCGATATTTTTCAAACCGGCTCCGGCACATCAACGAACATGAACGCCAACGAAGTCATCGCCAACCGCGCCCTCGAGCTAATGGGCCAGGAGCGCGGCAGCAAGGGCGTCCATCCGAACGATCACGTCAACATGAGCCAGTCGTCGAACGACGTGATACCGACGGCGATCCACGTCTCGGCGCTCGAAGCGATCCAGAAAGAATTGATCCCCGCTCTCAAGCAGCTCCACGGCGCGCTGGCGGACAAAGCGCGGGAGTTCGACCGCATCGTCAAGATCGGCCGGACGCACCTCGCCGACGCGACGCCGATCCGGCTGGGGCAGGAGTTCGGCGGCTACGCGCGGCAGATCGAGCTCGGGATCGAGAGGATTCAAAGCGCCGCGAAGGGGCTCGAAGAGCTCGCGCTCGGCGGCACCGCGGTCGGCACCGGGATCAACACGCACCCGGAATTTCCGCGGCGTACGATCGAGCACATCTCGCGCATGACGGAACTGCCCTTTCGCGAGGCGAAAAACCATTTCGAGGCGCAGGCCGCGAAAGACGCCGTCGTGCAGGTGAGCGGCGCGCTGAAAACGCTCGCGGTGAGCTTCACGAAGATCGCCAACGATCTGCGCTGGCTCTCCTCCGGGCCGCGCTGCGGCATCGGCGAAGTCGGCCTGCCCGACACGCAGCCGGGATCGTCGATCATGCCCGGCAAGGTCAACCCGGTGATGTGCGAGTCGGTGCTGCAGGTCGCCGCGCACGTGATCGGCTGCGACGCGACGATCACGATCTGCGGCCAGGCGGGGAACTTCGAGTTGAACGTGATGATGCCGATCATGGCGCTGCGGCTTCTGGAGGCGATTACTTTCAGCGCGAGCGTGGCTAAGGCGTTCACGGAGAAATGCGTGGTCGGCATCGAGGCGAACAAAGAGCATGCCGAAGAGATGATCGAAAAGAGTCTGGCAATGGTCACCGCGCTCGCGCCGGTAATCGGCTACGACGCCGCGGCGAAAATCGCCAAGGAGTCGTTCACGACCGGCAAGACCGTGCGCGAGGTCGCGCGGGCGCATAAAGTCCTGCCCGACGACAAGCTCGACAAGATACTGGATCCGTGGCGCATGACCGAGCCGGGAATCCCCGAAAAAGAATAATTTTTAATTATGAATTTTGAGTTTTGAATTCAAAATTCAACATTCATAATTCAAAATTGGCGTTGGGCGGGGCGTGCAAACCGCCCGCCTTTCTGCTATAGACTAATCAAATAACAAGAGAAGGATTGAAAGCCCCGCCCTTCCCGGCACATAAGCTGCGCGGCGCGCCGATACGCGCGCCGACCGGCGTTCCGCGACGGCGGATCGCCCGATAATTATCGTTCAAACCAGGAGTGAGAGGTGAGCAACGGTTCCATAGCCTTGCAAAACGTCAAGACGCTTAGAAAAGACGCGTGGTGGATCGAGCCCGCGCTCACCGTA
Organism: Binatia bacterium; assembly: GCA_036522615.1. Classification (GTDB taxonomy): domain Bacteria; phylum Desulfobacterota; class Binatia; order UBA9968; family UBA9968; genus JAJPJQ01. Next base: position 21,808 of record DATDFN010000043.1, read on the forward strand.
ACCGTGCTGACGACATTCATCGTCTATACGACCTGGGCGGCGCTGGTAAACGAGAACTATTACGCCGCGCCGTATCTCTCCCCTTTTTATTCTCCCTGTCTCAGCACCTATTGCGCGCACGCGACGGCGGCGCTGTTCGACTGGCCTTACTCGCCGGCGATCTTGATTCTCTGGGCGCCGGCCGGCTTCCGGCTCACCTGCTATTACTATCGCAAGGCCTATTATCGCGCGTTCTGGTTTTCTCCGCCGGCGTGCGCGGTGCGGGACGGCCACAAGATCTACACCGGCGAAACGCGCTTCCCGCTGCTCATCCAGAACCTGCACCGCTACCTTTTTTATATCGCCACGATCGTGGTGGCCTTTCTCTGGTGGGACGCGTTTCTGGCCTTCCGTTTTCCGGCGGGCCCGGGGCGGCACGAGTTCGGCGTCGGCGTCGGCACGCTCGTCCTGCTGGGCAACGCGGCGCTCCTGTCGCTCTATTCCTTTTCCTGCCACTCCTGCCGACACCTGTGCGGCGGCGGTCTGGACCGTTTTTCCAAAGCGCCGTTGCGCCACAAGCTCTGGCAGATTTTCACCCGGCTGAACGAAAACCACATGCTCTACGCCTGGATCAGCCTCTTCGGCGTCATGCTCGCCGACCTCTACGTGCGGCTCGTGGCGATGGGCGTGATTCACGACATACGGATTATATAAAATGGCCCCCGACGGAAAATACGAAAACCACGACTACGATGTGATCGTCATCGGCGCCGGCGGCGCCGGACTCCGCGCCGCGATCGAGGCGTCGGCGCAGGGCGTGAAGACGGCGCTCATCTGTAAATCGCTGCTCGGCAAGGCGCATACCGTCATGGCCGAGGGCGGCATCGCGGCGGCGCTGGGCAACGTCTACTCCGAGGACAATTGGAAGGTCCATTTCCGCGACACGATGCGCGGCGGCAAGCTGCTCAACAACTGGCGCATGGCGCAGATCCACGCGCAGGAGGCGCCGGCGCGCGTGCTCGAATTGGAAGAATGGGGCGCGCTCTTCGACCGCACCAAGGACGGCCGGATTCTCCAGCGCGACTTCGGCGGCCACCGCTACGCGCGCCTCGCGCACGTCGGCGACCGCACCGGCCTCGAGATGATCCGCACGCTCCAGCAGCACGCCGTGCACAAAGGCATCGACGTCTTCATGGAATGCACGATGGCGCGCCTGCTGAAGGACGGCGACCGCGTTTGCGGCGCGTTCGGCTACTGGAGGGAGAGCGGCCGCTTCATCGCCTTCACGGCGAAGGCCGTCGTGCTCGCGACCGGGGGCGCGGGCAAGGCGTGGAAAGTCACGTCGAACTCATGGGAATACACCGGCGACGGCATTGCGATGGCGATGGACGCCGGCGCCGACTTGATCGATATGGAGATGGTCCAGTTCCATCCGACCGGCATGGTCTGGCCGCCGAGCGTGCGCGGCATTCTCGTCACCGAGGGCGTGCGCGGCGACGGCGGAACTTTGAAGAACTCGACCGGCAAGCGCTTCATGTTCGACTACATCCCGGAATTCTTCAAAGCCGAGACCGCCGACACCGAGAAGGAAGCCGACGCCTGGTACGAGGACAAGAGAAACAACCGCCGCACGCCGGACCTGCTGCCGCGCGACGAAGTCGCGCGCGCGATCAATTCCGAGGTCAAGGCCGGCCGCGGCACGCCGCACGGCGGCGTGTTTTTGGATATCGCCTCGCGCCGCAGCGCGGACTACATCCAGAAGCGGCTGCCGTCGATGTATCACCAGTTCAAGGAGTTGGCGGGCGTCGACATCACCAAGGAAGCGATGGAAGTGGGACCCACCTGCCACTACATCATGGGCGGCGTGCGCGTCGAGGGTGACACGACCGCGACGACCGTGCCGGGACTTTTCGCCGCCGGCGAAGTCGCCGCGGGCCTCCACGGCGCGAACCGTTTGGGCGGCAACTCGCTGTCGGATCTCCTCGTCTTCGGCCGCCGCGCGGGCCAGCACGCCGCCGAGTACGCCAAGAAATTCACCGGCCGCATCGCCGTCGGCGAGGACCGGATCGCCGCGATCGGCCAGGATCTGCTCGCACCGTTCAGCGGCAAGGGCGGCGAGAACCCCTATTCCATTCACATGGATTTGCAGGATTGTATGCAGTCGCTCGTCGGCATCATCCGGACGGAAAGCGAGTTGAAGAAAGCGTTGGGCGAGATCGCGCGCTTCAAAGAACGGCTTCAGCGCGTCACGGTCGAGGGCAACCGGCAATACAATCCCGGCTGGCATCTCGCGCTCGACCTGCGCACGATGCTCGCCGTGGCGGAGGCGTGCACGCTCTCCGCGCTCGAGCGCAGGGAAAGCCGCGGCGGCCACACGCGCGACGATTATCCCAAGACCGACCCGGATCTCGCGAAGATCAACATCGTCATCCGCCGCGTCAACGGCGAGCTCAGGCTCTCGCACGAGCCGCGGCCGGAGATGCCGGCCGAGCTCAAGCAGCTTCTCGAGGAACAGAAATAATGGCCGCTCAGGAATTCGTCATGCAGGTCTGGCGCGGCGATTCGTCCGGCGGCGCCTTCAAGGAATACCGCATCCCGGCCTCCGAAGGCATGGTGGTGCTCGACGTCATCCACGCGGTCCAGGCGAAGCACGCGACCGATCTCGCGGTGCGCTGGAACTGCAAGGCCGGGAAATGCGGCTCGTGCAGCGCCGAGATCAACGGCAAACCCAAGCTCATGTGCATGACGCGCATGAACAGCCTCGACACGAGCAAGCCGATCACGGTCGCGCCGATGAAGACGTTTCCCATCATCCGCGACCTCGTCACCGATGTGAGCTTCAACTACGAGATGGCGAAGCGGGTGCCCGCCTTCAAGCCGCGGCCGAAGGAACCCGACGGCACCTACCGCATGTACCAGGAGGACATCGACCGCGTCCAGGAATTCCACAAGTGCATCGAATGTTTCCTCTGCCAGAACGTCTGCCACGTGATCCGCGACCACGAGGAGAACAAGAAGCATTTCGCCGGCCCGCGCTTCTTCGTGCGCTACGCGGCGCTCGAGATGCACCCGCTCGACACGAACGACCGCCGCGAGCTGTTGAAGGAGCAGATGGGCCTCGGCTTCTGCAACATCACCAAATGCTGCACCGAGGTCTGCCCCGAGCACATCAAGATCACCGACAACGCTATCATTCCGCTCAAAGAGCGCGTCGTCGACGAGTTCTACGATCCGATCGCGAGGCTAGTGCGGAAAATCACCGGCAAGTAAACCGGAGGGTTTTCATATGGGCGAAGAAAGCCCGGGCGAGAAGCTGACGCAGGCGGAATTCGTCAAGAAGGCGATCGTAACGCTGCGGAAGGAGCCCTACAAAGGCATCCACACCATCTACTCCGGCTTCAACGACGCTTTCCGCGCCTACTTCAACGACGATCCGATCAAGTGGACCACGCAGCTCGCGAGCGAAGGCGTGATCGTGATTCGCCCCGCGCGCGGCGGCGTGATGATCTATCTGGCGGAAGACGCGCCGGCCGGCCGCGCCACGGCGAAAGACACGCTGAAGAAGATGGGATTGTAATTTTATTTTGCCCTCAATTCTTTCTGTGTGATCTTAATTATCCGAGTCTTTTGAAAATCCGCAGTAACGTGAAACGACATTTCTACAGGCGAGCCGTCCGCGCTGCCGGGTTTCGCTATTTTTATCTGCGGTAGTTCCGCGGCCGACAACAGTGCCGCAGCGCCGTGTCCTGCTATTCCTGATACAACCGTCCTCGAACCTCCTTCGGGAGAAATGTGTACGGCCCAGTCCTGAGGAACGCCGTCCACGCCGAGAACATGGCCCTTAATTAAAACCTCAAAACCTACAATGCGCTCGTTGTTTTGCAGCACAATCGAAGGGAAGGGAAGGATTAAAGCGGAAGCGGCAAAGGCACCGGCGGAGCTAAAGCAATACGCTATTCCGAGCGTAAGCTTTATGATCTGCGACACAGAGTGATTTGGCTTTCGATTAATTGACCGCCGCCTCGCCGTTCGCGCCGCCGATGAGCTCCTTGCTCAGCTCGGCTCTCACTTCGCTCCACGTCGCTCGACCGCAATTCGCAAAGAGCTGCGCGATCGCCTGCGCGACCAACTGCCAGTCGAACCTCAGCACGACGAGCTTGCCCCGCCCCCAGCGCGGCTCGACCGCCTGCGCGAGACGCACCGGCGTCACGACCGTGAAGCTGAAGACCTCTTCCTCGCTACCGTCTTTCGGGCCGACCAGCACCTGAAACGCGACCTCGCAGTCGGTCGGATCGTCCGGCAGATTCGGCGGCTCCAGATCGGGGCTCAGGATGTTGCGGATTTCCGGGTAGATCATTGAAGTTACTTAGTGAGTTTTTTATTGCGGGTCAAGGTTCTGTTAAAACAGTCGAATCACCAATAGTCTCCGCGTTGAAAGCCAAGCCCGAGTATCTCATCCGAAGTAGAATTGCGGAAATCGCTATACCGGTTTGCTCCACATTTAGCGCAGGCATTTTCGTCTTCTAGAGAACCAATCGCGGAAGCTCGACTGCGGTTCTTAATGGCGAACACAGTCCCTATTTCATTGCAGATAAGCACTACAAATCCACATGACGGACAGGTCGAAAAAATTAGTCCTCCCTGTTCACAACAAGGGCATCTCTCGTTCGCAAGCCCCCACTCAGGTGGATCGATTTGCATATATATACGGATGCTTTTGAACAGAAACAGGTGCTTACTACCCCGGCAGCAGGCTCACCACGGGATTCCCCGTGCCGGACGACGGGCCGTAAGCGTGTAACTTGCCCTTGAACCTGCCGCCGGTGGCGCCGAGGAGCATCGCGACGTGGCGGCCGCCCATCTCCGCCTGAGTGGTTTTGCAGAA
>DATDFN010000044.1:0-17145 GCA_036522615.1 Binatia bacterium
CACGCCTTCGTTTCTCAACTATCTCAACGAGAAATTGCCGCAGAACGCCCGCGTCAACGGGCTGTTCGCCAATTTCATGCTGGAATATTATCAGCAGCAGGGAAAATTGCGGCGGGACATCAAAATCGCCAATAGCGAGCCCTTCGATTACACGCTCGTGCTCAACCGCCGCAGCGTCCTGGGCACGATCGCCACGCGCCGCCAGCTCGACCATCTCAAAAACGGACGACAACCGTTGGCGTCGGTGTCGCTGGGCGGCGTGCCGCTGGTCATGCTGTACGAGGCGCATCCGCGCTAACACCGCGTCTTTTTTGCTTCCGGACGAAACCCACGACCGAAGCGAGCGTGAGGCCGGCAAGCGTCGTGAGCGAGATCCATAGGCCGCTTTGAAAGGACCGGGGCTCATATCGAAACTCGACGCGGTGCATGCCGGCGGCCAGCTTGACGCCGCGAAAAAATAAATTCGCTCGAAGAATCTCGCCCTCTTTGTCGTCGACGTAGACGCGCCAGCCCGGATAATAAGAATCCGCGAGAACTAAAATTCCTGGCGCGTCGAGCGAGGCTTCAATGTCGACGGTCGTGTTCGCGTAGCGCGCGATACGCGCGTTCGCGCGCGCCCCGGGAGAAGCGCTGAGCGCCGGATCTTCCTGCACGACGGCTGTTTTCGCGGCGTCGAACTCGGGGCTTGCGAGTAGCGCGATCGTTTTCCGCGTGTCCGTTTCGACGACGGCGTGCTGGACGATGTAGGTCCGCGGAACGACCTTATCGATTCTGTAGAGCCACGAGTTACGCTCGGGAATCGCGCGCACCGTTGCAATCCCCTCCTCCGGCAGCGCGTGCAGCGCTGTAACGTATTGAATGTTGAGAGCCCCCAAAAGATGAAACAGTCGAGAGCGCTCGAGCTTTCTCGCCTCGCCGAGAAACGCGAGGTAGGGCCAGCGCCCCAGCGCATCCAGCTCCTGCATGTAGTCAAATCCGAATAAGGCGCCCTGGTTGGGCAGCAGGCTGCCGAAGACGACGGCATGGAACTCGTTCAGCGGCAGCTCGCGCGGCATAGTGAAATAGCTCGGGTGCACGTCGGCGGGACCCGGGTAATAAAACAGGCGGTTGGGCTCGACATCCGGACTCTCGAGCAGCCGCGGGCTCCTCTCCATGATCTCCGTGGGCGCCAGAAACTGGTAGGAGCGATGGGCTGAATAGAGGTCGCCGAACGTCAGCGCGGTGAAAAGCGCGGCGAAAAGCCACGGCCGAAGCCGGCCGGTTTTTTTGAGTATGAGGATGGCCAGAATTCCGAAGCCAAGGGCCAGCGCCGTCTCGAAATGGACGAAAAACAACGACGCGCGCTTTAGGGTGGCGTCGGTCGCGGCCGGGTTATGGATCGACCGGACCATGAAACGGCTGAGATCGGCCGGGTGCCAGCGTAGATAACCGTACAAAAGCAGCTCGGCCACGCATAGAAGCGATGCGAGGAAAAAAGGCCGCCTCCAGTCGAACTCGGATTGAAGGAAATCCTTGAGGCCAGCCAGCGTGGCGTAGAGAAGCGCCGCGTAGGTGATGAAAACGAATTTCTCGGGAAAACGAAAGATCTTAAAGAACGGCAGGTGCGTGAACAGAAAAGGATACAACGGCGTATAGCTCCCCAGCGCGGCGGCGAGCGAAAAGCCGATGAGCGCCAGCACGACGAGCTTCTCTCTGCGCGACCCGTAATAAAGCCATAAGAGCGCGCCGAGAGGAACGAGCGCGCCCATGTAGTAGCTCAACAGAAACGGCGTCCGGCCGCTGAAAAAGAGCTTCGGCGAGGTATAGCTCGCCGCATCCACCGCCTTGTCGATGAAAAAGAAGTTGAGCAGATTCAGAGGCCGCAGCGACCAGTCGGTCGCCTCACCTAGGGTGAACGGGACCCGCGCGCGCGACTCCGAAAACAACTCGAGCGTCGGCAGAATCTGCGCCATGGAAAGACCCGCGACGATCAGATTCGCGCCGGCGAGCGTCAGAATAGCCGCGCCCGGGCCGCGCGCGCCGGCGGGCGCCACGCGCAGGCAGTACACTAGCACGAGCGCCTGCGTCATGAGATAAATTTCCGGCGAGCCGGCGAGAAACTGAACCGTTAGGACCGCGGTCAGAAGTAAAAAGGTCTTCCAGCGGCGCTCGCGAAAAAACTGATCGGCGCATAAAACCACCCAAGGCAGCCAGACAGCGGCCTGAAAGTGATTCAAGACATTGGTGAGCGACACCATCGTGCCGCCGAGCGTAAAGAGAACGCCGGCGATCACGGCAAGAAACGGAGGGTAACCCCAGCGGCGGAAAATAAGATACGTTCCCACGCCTCCGATCAGATAATGCACGACGAATAGAACCCGGACGGCGGCAAAGAAAGGCAGGATCAGATACAGCAGGTGCGGCGGATAAAAAGCGCCGGATTGGAAATCGGCCAGCAGCGGATAGCCCATCGCCACATGTCGATCCCACAGAGGCAGCGCGCCGGTTTTGAAGCTCTCCGCCAAGCTGAAGCGCATGGGATAAAAATAGGTCCCGAGGTCGCGGTAAAGGGGCAGCTTGTCGCCCCATACCATTTCGCCGGCGAAAAAGACGATCAGCGACGCCAGCAGCAGTAAGGCCAGAGAATCCTTGCGGTGGGCCATTTCCTTCTTAGCGCGAGCGAGGCGCTATGATAGCGCAGAATTCGAGCCGATGGCAGAAAAAAAAGAGGGGGAAGAAAAATCTTCCCCCTCTTTGATCACACTTTAGATCCAGCGGATCAGCTTACGTGCAGGGACCGCCGGTGATTGTGCCGCCCGTGCTGGAGTATGTCCAGGTGTCGCCGGCGTTGCAGTTCGCGTGCTTCGCGGTAATCTCGAACGAGCTCGCGCCACCGCCCGTGTTAACCGTGACGTTCGTCGTCGCGTTGAAGCCCTGGAGCTGCGTGCCCGTGCAGGCCGCGCAAGCCTTATACGTGTTGCCGCTGACGAAATAGGCCTCCTGAGCGACGGCCGAGTTGTGCAAGTCGGACTTGACCTGCGCCTCGAAGCTACGACGGCGATACGCCGCAAACTGCGGGATCGCGATCGCGGCCAAAATACCGATGATCGCGATGACCACCAGCAACTCGATAAGGGTAAAACCCTCTTCTTTCATTCTGAGACGATTCATATTCCTCTGCTCCTTTCACCTATTGTTATGGTCTATAGTTACTTACTGCTTCGTTTATCCCTTCGGCTCGACTTCTGACTTTTTTGCCAGCGTCCTCCTTTCCAACGATTTTGAGCTTTGGGATACGGGGGGAAGCTAAAGCAAGAGAAAGGCCAGAGACCCCAATGCGATCCGACCAATCGATACAGACAACAGGAGGTACGGGGTTTTATATAGAGGAAGAAGCGGAAGACTGGAAAATCAGCTACTTAAGACGCTGCCAAAAAACGGCGCGCGTGCTGTTTAAAATACCAAATTTCGCGGCGGCAAAAATCCGTTAAATCAAAGACATCAACGATAATTACAAAAACGGTTATTCGACAGCCTGCTCCTCTTCCTCGGGCTGTCCTTTCATTCCTAAAAGACTGTATTTTTCCAATCTGTGTCTGAAAGAGCGATAGTTGATCCCCAATAGCTCTGCTGCTCGTTTTTGTACGCCATTCGCCCTTTTCAGCGCACCGAGCAGCAGACACTTTTCGTGTGTCGCAAGCTCGTCGTCGAGCGAGATCGAGCGGTTGAAGAACGTCTCCGGGCCGCCGGGCGTCGTCTTTTCGAAGAGCTTGACCTCGTCGGCGATCGGCACGCCCCGTATATAAGGTGGCAGGTCGTCCTCCGTTATCACATTTTTCGCTGTAACCGCCACGGCGTGCTCGATAATGTTCTCGAGTTCGCGGATGTTCCCGGGATAGGCGTAATTCATGAGCTCCATGAGCGCTTCGCTCGATACCTCCTCGATCTCCTTGCTCTGCGAGCGGCAGAACCTCTCGACGAAGTAGTGCACCAGGGACGGAATATCCTCTTTGCGGTTTCTGAGCGGCGGCAGGGTCACCTGGACCACGTTCAGGCGATAAAAGAGGTCCTCGCGGAAACGGCCTTTCTCCACCTCCTGGCGCAGGTCGCGGTTCGAGGCGGAGATCACGCGGACGTCGACCTTGATCTGTCGGGTGCCGCCGACCGGCGTAAACGACTTTTCCTGCAAGACGCGCAGCATCTTGACCTGCAGATGGAGCGGCAGCTCGCCGACTTCGTCGAGGAAGATCGTTCCCAACTCGGCCTGCTTGAAAAGACCGACGTGATCGGAAACCGCGCCGGTAAAGGCACCGCGCACGTGGCCGAAGAGCTCGCTCTCCATGAGATTTTCCGGGATCGCGCCGCAGTTGACGGCGATGAACGGCCGGTCTTTGCGCTGTCCGTTCGAATGGATCGCGCGCGCGACCAGCTCTTTTCCCGTTCCGCTGTCGCCCATGATCAAAACGTTGGTCGTCGTCGCCGCGACCTTCTGCACCAGCCGGTAGATGCTTTCAACGCCGCCGCCGCGTCCGACGACGCCGTCGAATTTGAAATGATCCGTGGGTCCCTGCTGCTCGCGCTCGCGCTGCTCGCGCAGCTTGGCTTTGCGCATTTCGTCGCCGAGCCTGACCTTTTCCTCGAGCTCTTTGCGCTTGGTGACGTCTTCGAAGATGCAGACGTAGCCGAGCGGCTGTTCGTTGGGATCGCACAGCGGCGCGAGCGTAAGCTTCAGGTGAATGTTGCCTTTTTTCTGATCTGTGAAGGCGAATTCATCGACGACGATGCGGTTCGGATCGCCGGCGCCGTCGAAGCTGTACGTCACTCCAGGGAAAACGTCGGTCAGCTTCTTCCCTTTGACCGAGGCTTCGGCAAGCGAGGTCAGCGCCTGCGCGCGCGAGTTGAAATAATTGACCTGCCCCTTGACGTCGGTAATCGCGACGCCGCTCCCGATTCCCTGGAGGAGCGCGTCTTTGAACGCTTCGAGATCGAGGTAGTCCTTGTGCTTCGCTTGTAGCAGGCGCTCGGCCTCGAATACGCGGTGCGCGAGAAGCTCGCTCAAATACGCGATGATGAAGAAAGCCGGCACGTTCAGCGCGAAGTTGAAGATCGCCTGCCACGGCGCGGCGCCCGCATGGACGCTCCACAAAAGCACGGCGCTGTAGCAAACCGCGGCGACGCCCGCTGTAATAAACGCGCCGCGGAAAAAGAGCAGCACAGCGCCGCTGATGATCGCCAGGTTATAGAGAAACGGGAACGGGCTGTCGACGCCGCCGGTCAGGAGCACGACCCCGGTGATCAACAGGACATCGAAGTCGACCTGCACGTGCGCGAAAACGACCGGCTTGTCGATCCAGCGCAGAGCCAGCGCCGACGCGATCGAGAACAAATACGCCGCGATCAGCGGGAACTGCAGGTTTCGTAGCAGCACCGGATCGCCGCCCTTGAGGAACTGCGTCAGCGCGGCGGCGCCCAAAAAAAACGTCAGGACGGCGACGCGCAGCAGGAGCAGCCACTTGATCTTGCCGAGCAGCTCTCTATCGGGCGTTTCCACGCTCATTACACCAACGAGCCGAGCTGGAAGATCGGCAGGTACATCGAGATGACCAGTCCGCCGATGATCACGCCCAGGACGATCATGATCATCGGTTCCATCAAGGCCGTCAGGTTGGCGACCGCGTTGTCGACTTCGTCCTCATAGAACTCGGCCACCTTCTTGAGCAGCGAATCGAGCGAGCCGGTGTTTTCGCCGATGGCGACCATCTGGCAGACCATCGGCGGAAAGATTTTGCTCTCCGCTAGCGGCTCGGCAACGGTTTTACCCTGGCTGATGCTGACGCGGCACCTCATCACCGCCTGCTCCACGACTTTGTTGCCTGCCGTCTTCGCCGTGATGGCGAGGCCGTCGAGAATCGGCACGCCCGAGGTCAAGAGCACCGACATGTTCTGCGAAAAACGTGCGACGGCGACTTTGCGGATCAGATCGCCGATGACCGGCATCCGCAGCATCCATCCGTCGATCAGCAGCTTGCCGTTGTTCGTCTTATAGTAGAGCCGGATGCCGACGATGATCGCCGCAATGACGCCGACGATGTATAAAAAGTACGCCCGGAACCAGTTGCTGATATTGATCGTGATCTGTGTCGGCGCGGGAAGCGCCTTGCCCATGCTGCCGTAGAGCTCGCCGAAGACGGGGATGACGTAGATGAGAAGGATCGTGACGACGGCCACGGCGACAATGACGATCGTCGCCGGATAGATCATCGCGCCCTTGACTTTGCGTTTCAGCTTGGTGGCTTTTTCGATGAATATCGCGATACGGGTGAGAATCGTGTTCAGCACACCGCCCGCCTCGCCGGCCGACACCATGTTTACGTAAAGGTCGTCGAACACCTGCGGGTGCTTCTTGAGCGCCTCGGCGAGCGTAATGCCGCCTTCGACGTCTTGTTTGACGGTCCGGATGATGTTGCGGAAAAGCTTGTTCTCGGTCTGCTGGCACAAGATGTCGAGGCCTTGTACGATCGGCAGGCCGGCGTCGATCATGGTGGCGAACTGCCGCGTAAAGATCATGACGTCCTTGGGCTTCACCTTGGCGCGGAAGCCCGGCAGGGTGATCTCCTTGTCGAGACCCTTGCCTTTCTCGCGCACGCGCGTCGGGTTCGGCTGGATCCGCTGATTGCGCAGCCGGCTCAGCACCGCCTGCTGGTTCAGCGCCTCCATCTCACCCTTCATCACTTTCCCCTGAGCTGTTTTTCCTTCCCAGACAAAGACCGGCATAAGCCTCTCCTCTTCAAAGTTTTTCGCCGCCGGCGGCGGCAAAGTCAGGTTACCAGCGAAAACACCGAGCCGAACCCGCGATCGGTATCCGTCACGCGGACCGTTTCCTCGATCGTCGTGAGTCCCTCCTGCACTTTTCTAAGAGCGCTCCCGCGCAGCGTGCTCATGCCGAGCTTCACCGCCTCGCGCTTGAGATCGCCGGCGGAGATGCCGCGGAGAATTTGTTCTTTCAGCGCCTCGTGGATCACCATCACTTCGTAGATCGCGACGCGGCCGCGATACCCTGTATTGTTGCAGTTGTCGCATCCTTTGCCCTGGAAGGTGGCGAAGCCGGCGGCGACTTCGGCCGGATCGACACCGATGTTGATCAGCGCTTCCGGGCTCACCTCGACCGGCGCCTTGCATTGGTTGCAAATGCGGCGCACCAGGCGTTGCGCGACGATCAGATTGATGGATGACGTGAGCAGGAAGGGCTCGACGCCCATGTTGATGAGCCGGTCCACGGTGGACGGAGCGTCGTTTGTGTGCAGCGTGCTGAGCACCAAATGGCCGGTGAGCGCCGCCTTGACGGCGATCTGGGCCGTTTCGAGGTCGCGGACCTCGCCGACCATGATGATGTCGGGGTCCTGGCGCAGGAAGGACCGGAGGCAGCTCGCGAAGTTGAGGCCGATGTCGTCGCGCACCTGGACTTGGTTGATGCCCATGATGCTGTACTCGACCGGGTCTTCTGCCGTGGAGATGTTTACGTCGGTCTTGTTGAGCTCCGAGAGCGCCGAGTACAGGGTGGTCGACTTACCGCTTCCCGTGGGACCGGTGATCAGGATCATGCCGTAGGGGCGGTAGATCGCCTCTTTGAAGTCCTCGAGATTTCTCCCATCGAAGCCGAGCTTCGACATATCGAGCTGGAGGTTCGATTTGTCCAAAAGCCGCATGACGATCTTTTCGCCGAAGAGCGTCGGCAGGACCGAGACGCGGAGATCGAGCTCCTGGCCATGGGCGCCTTTGAGCTTGATGCGGCCGTCCTGGGTGAGCCTGCGCTCGGCGATGTCCAGGTTCGCCATGACCTTGATGCGCGAGATCATCGCGTTCTTGAGCCGCTGCGGCGGCGTCATGATCTCGTGCAGAACGCCGTCCGTACGAAACCTGATGCGGAAGACCTTCTCGTAGGGCTCGAAATGGATGTCGCTCGCGCCGCGCCGCGCTGCGTCGGCGAGGATGGCATTGACCAGCGTGACGACCGGCGCCTCCTGCGTCTCGCGCTGCAGCTCGTTGACGTCGATTTCCTCGTCGGTCTGGACGACCTCCATCCCGCCGTCGTCGCCGAATTTCTTTAAGACCTCGTCGTAGCTCGTCTTGCCGTAGCGCCGGTCGAGGACTTTTTTGATCTCAGAGGAGGTCGCGAGGACGGGGCGGACGCCGTAGCCCGTGATGAATTGAATCTCGTTGATCGCGATGAGATTCGTGGGGTCGGCCGTGACTACGGTAAGAGTCGCGCCGATGAGCTTAACCGGAAGGAGTTGATGCTTTTGAATGACCTCCGGCGGAACGAGGTCGAAAACGCCTTCGCTGATCTCAAGGTTATCGACCGAGACGCGCTCGATGCCGAATTGAGCGGCAAGAAACTCCGCTAGATTGTCTTCGGTGGTAAACCCGAGCCGGACGAGCGCCTGGATGGCGCTCGCACCGTTCTCTCCTTCTTTGCCGAGGGCTTGGCTTAGTTGCTCTCGCGTGACTACGCCGCCCCGTACCAATAACTCGCCTAGGCGAGGTTCCATAATTGCCCCACAAGTAGCCGGGCGGGATTATGCCTGAAGTTGCCTCTATTTGTCAATTGCCACTGGATGGCAACTTTCTAGGCCTTGCGGACAACTTTTGGAATGGCTATTTTACGCTTTGAACAGCCTTTTTTTGGAATGGGCAGGTCAGATATTGATCTACCGTTTTAAAGCTGCCTGGGCAGCCGCTAATTTCGCGATCGGCACACGGAAAGCTGCGCAGCTCACATAGTCTAAGCCGACCCGATGACAAAAAGCGACAGACCTCGGGTCTCCGCCATGTTCGCCACAGATGCCGATCTCAAGATTCTTGCGGGTTTTCCGTCCCCGCTCAATGCCGATGCGCATTAGCTCACCGACTCCTTCTTCGTCGATGCTTACGAACGGGTCTTCCGGGTATATGCCTTGGGCCACGTAAGACGGTAGGAACTTGCCCGCGTCGTCGCGTGAGAGACCCAGACCGGTCTGGGTCAGGTCGTTCGTCCCGAACGAGAAAAACTCCGCTTCCCTCGCGATCTCGCCCGCTAAGAGACAGGCCCGAGGCAACTCGATCATCGTGCCGATCATGTACCGTACCTTAACCCCGTACTTTTTCATCGATTCCTGCGCGACCCGTTCGGCGATCTCTCGCTGCAAGTGGAGTTCCTTCTGGGTTGCGACCAGCGGGATCATCACTTCGGGAAACGGGTTTTTGCCTTCCTTCCGCAGTTCGCAGGCGGCCTCGAAGATCGCGCGCGCCTGCATTTCGGTGATCTCGGGAAAAGAGATGCCGAGCCGGCAGCCGCGATGCCCCAGCATCGGGTTGAATTCGTGCAGGGCCTCGACCTTTTCCTTCAAACGCTCGACCGACACGCCCATCGTCTGCCCCAGCTCGACGATGTCCTCCTCGGTCTTGGGCAGAAACTCGTGCAGCGGCGGGTCGAGTGTCCGGATCGTCACCGGGAGATTGCCCATGATGTCGAGAATCCCCTTGAAGTCCTCCTTCTGCATCGGCAGGAGCTTGGCGACCGCCTGCCGCCGCCCGGCTTCAGTCTCGGAGAGGATCATTTCCTGCACCGCGCGGATGCGCTCGCCGCCGAAGAACATGTGCTCGGTGCGGCAGAGACCGATGCCCTCGGTGCCGAACGCCATCGCCACCTTCGCTTGATCCGGCTGATCGGTGTTGGTGCGGACGCCGATCTTGCGCGTGTTGTCGGCCCACTTGATGAGCTTGGCATATTGCTGATAGACGCGTGAGGCTTTGGGTTCGAGGCTGCGGGTCAGAATGACCTGCAGCACCTCGGAGTCGATGGTCTTCACTTCGCCGCGCATCACCTCGCCGGTGCTGCCGTCGACGGATATCCAGTCGCCTTCTTTCAAAATTACGTCGGCGACGCGCATCTCGCGCCGACCGTAGTCGATATTCAGCGCCTCGCAGCCGACGACGCACACCTTACCCATTTGGCGTGCCACCAAGGCCGCGTGCGACGTCATTCCCCCGCGCGCGGTGAGAATCGCTTGGGCGTTGATCATGCCGCGGATATCGTCCGGGCTCGTCTCCACGCGGCAAAGAATCACCCGCTCCCCGCGTGTGGCCCACGCTTCGGCGTCTTCGGCGTGGAACACGACCCGCCCAGTCGCCGCGCCGGGGCCGGCCGGAAGGCCTTTGGCCAGGACGCGCTTCTCCCGCGCCGCGCGCCCCTTGTCCTCGGGGTCGAAAATTGGCCGCAGCAGCTGGTTCAGCTGGTCGGGCTCGATGCGCATGAGCGCCTGCTCTTTGCCGATGATCTTCTCATCCACCATGTCGACCGCGATGCGCACGGCGGCGAAGCCGGTGCGCTTGCCGTTGCGCGTCTGGAGCATCCAAAGCTTGCCGTCCTCGATGGTGAACTCGATATCCTGCATGTCCTTATAGTGGCTCTCCAGCACCTTGCGGATTCTATCGAGCTCGGCGTACGGCTTGGGCATCGCTTCTTTGAGCTCGGCGATGGGCCGCGGCGTGCGGATGCCGGCGACCACGTCCTCGCCCTGCGCGTTGACGAGGAATTCGCCGTAGAACCGTTTGTCGCCGGTGGCAGGGTCGCGCGTGAAGGCGACGCCGGTAGCGCAGTTGTCACCCATGTTGCCGAAGACCATCGCCTGAACGTTCACCGCGGTGCCCCAAGCGTCGGGTATGCGGTAATGCTTGCGGTATGCGATCGCGCGGTCGTTGTTCCACGATCCGAAGACCGCGCCGATTGCGCCCCAGAGCTGCTCCTTCGGATCGTCGGGAAAATCTTTGCCGACCCGTTTTTTGATTTCGGCTTTAAATTCGCCGACGAGCTCCTTTAAATCTTTCGCGGTTAAATCGGTGTCGAAGCGCGCGTGGCGCGCCTCTTTCTTGCGCTCCAGGATAACTTCGAATGGGTCGCGCTCGGTTTTATCGACGGGCTTCAGGCCGAGCACGACATCGCCGTACATCTGCACGAAGCGCCGGTACGAATCGTAAGCGAAGCGCGGGTTGCCGGTGCGCTTCGACAAGCCCTCGACGGTTCGGTCGTTGAGGCCCAGGTTCAGGACAGTATCCATCATGCCCGGCATCGACTCGCGCGCGCCGGAGCGAACCGATACGAGCAGCGGGTTTTCGGCGTCGCCGAATTTCCGGCCCAAGATTTTTTCGACGCGGGCGAGCGCGGTCGCGACCTCGCCCTCGAGACCCTTGGGATACTGCCGGCGGTGGTCGTAGAAATAGGTGCAAACGTCGGTCGTGATCGTAAAACCGGGCGGCACGGGCGCGCCGATGCGCGTCATCTCATGCAGGCCGGCACCCTTGCCGCCGAGCAGTTCGCGCATCGAGGCTTTGCCCTCGGCCTTGCCTCCGCCGAAAGAGTAAACATACTTTTTCTGAGCCATATCCCTGTCTCCTCGTCAAAAATATTTTTTCGTTACGATTCCTGCAGAACCTTTTCAAGGTAAACGAAACGACCGGCGCGCTTTTCAGGTAGAAAAGGCGTCGAGGAACGGAGCGGATTTCAGCTCCTTCCCGATTTGATACTGAATGAAACGAAGCAGCGCCAGATGCCCTTCGCGGCGGGCGTCCGCGGGAAAAGAGCTCAAATGAACCGGGACATCGCCGTTCGCCCGCTGCAGCTCGCCCATGAATTCCAGCGCCGCGGATGAGAGCGGCGCTACCTCGCGGCGGAACGCCGAGCAGCCGGGACACAGAACGCCGCCGTCGCGTAGGCTGAAGTTCCAGTGGCCGGCGCGTCCGCGCCAGCCCGCCTGGCAGCGGCGGCAATGCTCGAGCCCCGGCTGGTAACCGGATAGGTTTAGCATCTTGAGCTCGAAATAGGCGATCGCGACCTCGGAGATGTCGTTTGCATCGACAAAGGCGAGGCCGTTGCGCACATGGGCGAAAAGGGCCGGGTTCTCGTCGCGCTCGCTCGATAGCGCATCGGCAAGCTCGGTGAAGTACGACGCTTGCGCGATCTTGTCGAGACGCGCCGTCAGACTTTTGAAAACCTGGACGAGCTCGCAGCCTTGAATGAAAACGAGACCGGCGGCGCGGTCAAGAAAGCGAAGATTGACGAGCGAGAAGGGCTCGAGCGAGTTGGCGAAGCGCTTGCGGGAGCGTTTGGCGCCTTTGGCTATACCGGTGAGCTTGCCGTGCGATTCCGTAAGGAAGGAAACGATCTTATCGGATTCGCCGAACGACCAGGAACGAAGAACGATAGCCGGAGTCGTCAGGGGAGCGGGCATCGATACTGGAAAGTTTTTAACACTTTTCGCCAAACCACGCAATTCTTTTTAAAAATCGGGGTTTTCTCGTCTTTTTGGCTTGACAGCCGATACCCCATGATTAAATTTCGTAGGTCGGCTAGAAACCAAGACAGCGGACTATAACGATGGATGACGAAAAGGATAAGGAATTCAACCGCGAAGGCTTCGGGGAAGCGTCCGACGACCTCGATAATCTGCGCCAGCAGCTCGAGGCGAAGGAGGCCGAAGTCAAGCAAATCCAAGATCGCCTTTTGCGCCAGGCCGCCGACCTGGAGAACTATAAAAAACGCTCCGCGCGCGATAAAGCCGACTCGATCCGCTACGCGAATGAGAGCCTGGTGAAGGATCTCTTGCCTGTGCTCGACAACCTCGAGCGTGCCCTTAGCCACGCGCAAGGGGGCGGCAACGGCAAGCCTCTGCTCGAGGGCATCGAGATGGTCCTGAAGAATTTCCTGGACGTCCTCGGGCGCCACGGCGTAAGCCAGGTCTCGGCGGTCGGCGAGCGCTTCGACCCGGCAAAGCACGAGGCCGTCGCTCAAGTCGAGAGCCGAAACCACGATCCCAACGAGGTGGTCGACGAGTATCGCAAGGGCTACTACCTACTCGACCGCCTGCTGCGGCCGGCCCAGGTTCGGGTCGCTAAGGTCCCGGAAACAAAGGGATAAAAAAACGCCGGGGCCGGCTTGCAAGTCGCGGATTCGTCGTTAAATTTTCGTCTGCAATCCTTTGAGGAGCAAAAAATATGGCAAAAGTAATCGGAATCGATTTGGGAACGACTAACTCCTGTGTCGCTATCATGGAAGCGGGCGATCCCGTAGTCATCGCGAACTCCGAAGGCGCCCGAACCACGCCTTCCGTCGTGGCCTTTACCGAGAGCGGCGAGCGCTTGGCCGGGCAGATCGCCCGCCGGCAGGCGATCACCAATCCCGAAAACACGATCTCTGCGGTGAAGCGTCTGATCGGCCGGCGCTTCGACGATCCCCTGGTGCAGAAGGCAATGAAGGTCCTGCCTTACAAGATCGTCAAAGCGGACAACGGCGACGCCTGGGTGGAAATCCGGGGCAAGCGATACAGCCCGGCGGAGATTTCCGCTTTCATTCTTCAGAAAATGAAGCAGACCGCCGAGGATTACCTCGGCGAGAAAGTGACTGAGGCGGTCATCACCGTACCGGCCTATTTCAACGACAGCCAGCGGCAGGCGACCAAGGATGCCGGACGCATCGCGGGCTTGAACGTGCTCCGCATTATCAACGAACCGACCGCCGCGTCGCTCGCGTACGGCTTGGACAAGAAGAAGGACGAGAAGATCGCCGTCTTCGACTTGGGCGGCGGCACGTTTGATATCTCGATCCTCGAGCTCGGCGAAGGGGTGTTCGAGGTCAAATCGACCAACGGCGACACCTTTCTCGGCGGCGAGGACTTCGACCAGCGCGTGATCGACTATCTCGCCGACGAATTCAAGAAGGATCAGGGCATCGACCTGCGCAAGGATCGCATGGCGCTCCAGCGCCTCAAGGAGGCGGCGGAGAAGGCGAAGATCGAGCTGTCGTCTTCAATGGAGACCGACATCAATCTGCCGTTCATCACGGCGGATCAGAACGGCCCCAAGCACTTGAACATCAAGCTCACGCGCTCGAAGCTCGAGGCGCTCTGCGGCGATCTCATCGACCGCACCGAAGGGCCATGCCGCCAGGCGCTCAAAGACGCCGGTCTCAGCGCGGGCGATATCAACGAAGTGATTCTCGTCGGCGGACAGACCCGCATGCCGGCGGTGCAGGAGCGCGTGAAGAAGATCTTCGGCAAGGAGCCGCACAAGGGCGTCAATCCCGACGAGGTCGTCGCGGTCGGCGCCGCAATCCAGGCCGCCGTGCTCAAGGGCGAGGTGAAGGACGTTCTGCTCCTCGACGTCACGCCGCTGTCGCTCGGCATCGAGACGCTGGGCGGAGTGTTCACCAAGCTGATCGAGCGCAACACGACGATTCCGACGCGCAAGGGCCAGGTCTTCTCGACTGCGGCGGACAACCAGACCGCGGTATCGATCCGCGTCTTCCAAGGCGAGCGTGAGATGGCGGCCGACAACAAGCTGCTCGGCCAGTTCGATCTCGTCGGCATCCCGCCGGCGCCGCGCGGCGTTCCCCAGGTCGAAGTCACCTTCGACATCGACGCGAACGGCATCGTGCACGTCAATGCGAAGGACCTCGGCACCGGCAAAGAGCAGTCGATCAAGATCACCGCGTCCAGCGGCCTCAACGAGGAAGAGATCAAGAAGATGGTGAAAGAGGCCGAGGCGCACGCGGACGAGGACAAGAAGCGGAAAGAGACTGCGGAAGCACGCAATCAGCTCGAGTCGCTAATCTATCAGACTGATAAGTCGCTCAAGGAGTACGGCGGCGAGCTGGAGCCCGGCGTGAAGACACAGATCGAAGAAGCTCTGGAGAAGGCGAGGAAAGCGCAAGAGGACCAGGACGCCGCGACGCTCCGCTCGGCTGCCGAGGAGCTTACCCGCTCCTCGCATAAGCTGGCCGAAGCCGTCTACGCCAAAGCCTCGAAGCAACAGCAGGCGGGCGGCGGCCCGCAGCAAGGTCCGGGCGACGGCCAGGCCGCGGGCGGAGACGGCGGCGCGAAGAAAAAAGACGACGTCGTCGATGCGGATTTCGAGGAGGTCAAGGAATAGGTCTGGAGGATATTCTTGTTTGCCGGAGAGCCCCTACTCCTTCAAGATTGAGGAGAGGGGCTTTTCCGTTATATAAAGATAGAAATTTTTCTGTACCAACGAGGGTTCAAATTGAACGGCAAGCGCGATTACTACGAAGTCCTCGGTGTCTCCCGTAACGCCGACGAAGAAGAGCTCAAAAAAGCCTACCGCAAGCTGGCGCTCCAGTATCATCCCGACCGCAATCCCGGAGACAAACAAGCGGAGGAGCGCTTCAAGGAAGTCTCGGAGGCGTATTCCATCCTCTGCGATCCCGAGAAGCGCGCGCAGTATAACCAGTTCGGTCACGCCGCGTTCGGCAACGGCGGACCGTTTCCCGGCGGTTTCGATTTTCACGCCTCGGGCTTCGAGGACATATTCGGCGATATCTTCGGCGAATTCTTCGGCGGTGGCGCTGGCACGCGGCGGCGCCGGAGCCGCGGTGACGATCTGCGCTACAACCTCGACGTCACTTTCGAGGAAGCCGTTTTCGGCGTCGAGAAAAAGATCAAAATCCCGCGCCACAGCGCGTGCGAAGCCTGCCACGGCAGCGGCGCCAAAGCCGGCACGTCGGCGAAGACATGCCCGACCTGCCGCGGCCGTGGGCAGGTTAGCTTTCAACAAGGCTTCTTTACTGTGTCCCGCACCTGCAGCCAGTGCGGCGGACAGGGCACGTTCATCGCCGAGCCGTGCGGCGAATGCGGCGGCGCGGGCAGAACGCGCAAGCTCCACACGCTCAGCATCAAGATTCCGCCCGGCGTCGATAACGGCTCGCGCTTGAAGCTCAGGAACGAAGGCGAAAGCGGCGCCAATGGCGGCCAGCCCGGCGATTTATACGTCGTCATCCAGGTCGCGCCGCATCCGCTTTTCGTCCGCGAAGGACTCGACATCGTCTGCGATGTGCCGATCAGTTTCGTGCAGGCCGCGCTCGGCTCGGAGATCGACGTGCCGACGCTCGAGGGCAAGGTCAAGATGAAAATCCCCTCCGGCACGCAGTCGGGAAAAATTTTCCGCCTGAAAGGCAAAGGCGTGCGCGACGTGCACCGCTACCAGCGCCAGGGCGACCAGCTCGTGCGCGCAACGATCGAGACGCCCGCGCATCTCACCGCCAAGCAGAAAGAGCTGCTGAAAGAATTCGCCGCGCTCGGCGGCGAGGAAATCCATCCGCTCTCGAAGGGATTCTTCGACAAAGTAAAAGAGCTGTTCGGATAGCGCCATCAAACTTTCTCCAGATTTGTATTGACGCAGGGCTCCCGTGTGATTAATTAGGCGCAGAGGCAAACAATGAGCGAAGCTCAATGGAACCTTGAGGGGCAAGAAAACAAAGAGGCCCAGGTCGAGATTCCCGAAGTCCTGCCGCTGCTGCCGATCCGGGATATCGTGATCTATCCTTACATGATGCTGCCGCTCTTCGTCGGCCGCGAGATGTCGATCCGCGCCGTCGAGGAGGCGCTCGCGCGCCAGCGGCTGATCTTTCTCGTCGCACAAAAAAACTCCGCGGAAGACAACCCGACGACCGAGGAAATCTACAAAGTCGGCACCGTCGCGTCGATCATGCGCATGCTGAAGCTCGCCGACGGCCGCGTGAAGATCCTCGTGCAGGGACTCGCAAAAGGCGAGATCGAGAGCTATCTCAAGGAGCAGCCGTTCTTCGAGACAAAGATCCGCAAAGTCGTCGAGCCGGCGCTCGCCGAGGTGTCGATCGAGGTCGAGGCCTTGATGCGCAACGTCAAGGAGAAGATCGAGCAGATCCTGAACCTGAAAAACCTCCCGCCCGAGATCGTCATGGTGACGGACAACATCAGCGACGCGGGCGTGCTCGCCGATCTCGTCGCCTCCAACCTGCGGCTCAAGATCGAGGAGAGCCAAGGCATTCTGGAAATCTTCGATCCCGTCGCGCGGCTCAAAAAAGTCAACGACCTCCTGAGCCGAGAGCTCGAGCTCTCAACCGTGCAGGCGCGCATCCAGAACCAGGCGAAGGAGGAGATGAGCAAGACGCAGCGGGACTACTTCCTCCGCGAGCAGCTGAAGCAAATTCAGCAGGAACTCGGAGAAGGGGACGAGCGCGCCGAGGAGATGAAAGATCTCCGCAAGCAGATCGAAAAGGCGAAAATGCCGGTCGAGGCCAAGCGCGAGGCCGACAAGCAGCTGAAGCGCCTCGAGCAGATGCATCCCGAGTCGTCGGAG
>DATDFN010000045.1:0-11247 GCA_036522615.1 Binatia bacterium
GCCAATACCCATGCCTCCATCGCCTCTGCAAAAATAACCGAAGAAGAGTTACAGTAAGGACAGAGCGCCCGTAGCTCAACTGGACAGAGCATCAGACTTCGGATCTGAGGGTTGGGGGTTCAAATCCCTCCGGGCGCGCCAGAGATTCAAATCCCGAAAAATTTTAGCGCGGAGAGGCGATACGCAGCGAGGGCTTGCCGATGTGAATGTGCGCGCCCGTCGCGGAACCCGCCATCCTTCCCCGGAATGCGATGAAAGGAATTCCCGACTGCCGGAGATACTGCATCAGCGCGCGACCCTCCTCGCTGTCGGGATAGAGAGCGACGTCCATCGCATTGTGATGGTCGAAGCCCATGCGGTCGTGCGCGGCCGTTTGGCCCCTGGCGCTTACCGGTATCGCCCGGCCGAATCGGCTCAAGAAAAAGCTCTCGATTTTTGTCGCATCACCGACTGACCAGGCGGTCTGGCCGTTATAGCGTACGAGCAGCGCGCTGTCTTCGTACCCGCCCTTGCCCAGCGGCGGTGCGGCGCGAGCGACGACTTCCGTCAACGCGAGATCGTCCTCGAATATCCATTGCTGGACTTCGATAATGTGGGTCTGTGTGTTCGCCACGTCGTACGCCGCCGACCTGACAGACGCCTCGGAAATCTGTCCCTGCTGATAAAGGGCGCGTCGGCGCGCAAGCTCGGCGGCCTGGCTCTTCAGCTGCTCTTCATATGCGGCGAGCAGCTGCTCGTAGCCTTCGCGCGAAGCCTTCATCCGCTCGACGACCTCGGACGAGGAGACCCGGCGCGGACCCGCCGCATTGACTGTGGCGAGCGCAGTGAGGCTCAGGCCTAACGTAACTGCTGCAACCCGAAAATAAGCGGCGGCTGAAGACATGTCCGGCAAGGCTACAATGTCATAGATCGATTTTCAATAGCCGCAAATGCCGTTTTAAACCCGCCTGCTAAAGTCGCGGCGGAGGCGGCAGCATGGCCGCCTCCGCCGCTCTCGGTTCCTTCGGAAGTCTACGGGAAGACTACGGAATCTGGCCGTAAACTCCAAAACCGCCCTGCTCGGGAGGGTTGTTCGCCGTAAACGGCGCGACCGTTGTTGTCAACGGCACATAAACACGGTTTCTGACAGCACGACAGTCCTCGCCGAAATGATTGCCGTTGTCCCCGCTATGCGAGCTGTTACTGTGTCTGCCGCTGTTGCCGTTGCCGTTTCCCTCGCCGTCGTCGCATTGCTGTGTGTATACCGCCGCCACCGAATGTGAAGTGCGCGTGGTCAGAATGTTCTGAACCCAACGCGGTGCCTCGGGACCGGTGTCGGCCGATCCGGCATTGATGATGCCGAGGCTAGGGGTGGCCGGACCGCCAATGAGGCCGGTCGACGTCCAGCTCGACATGGCGAGGTAGTAGTGGTTGTCGCCGATGTTGTACCAAACCTCGTCCGAGCCGCCAAGCTGGGTGAAGGTCTGCAAGATCGTACCCGTGGTCGCCTGCAGGATGATTGACTTCATCTGCGTTCCGGCCGGCGCGTCACCGCTGCAGCCGAGGAGCAAGTTCTGCCGCGGTCCGAGGGTAAGGCCATGCGGGAAGCAGTTGGTGCCGTCGAGCGGGAAGACATTCTCGATCAGCCTGGTCTTCGGATTGATTACGGCTATCTCGCCATTGGCATGGACGGATGTGTTGTGGTTCGTGTTGTTGATAGCACTGGTGCAGGGGATGGCTACAAAAAAACGATTCAGGAAATGATCGTAGACCGGCTGCTCGATGCCGCAGCCCAGCGCCTCGGGAATATGGATCGTGCCGAGAACCGTGGGCGTGGACGAGACCGAGATGAACGCCACGAACAGGTCGGCGTCATCATCCCACGCGACCAGCACCACGTGATCGTCGGGATCGAAGGCCATCTCATCGGCACGCTTGACGCCGCCCGCGTTCACCACTGTCGGGATGTTTGTGCTTGGGATGCCGTTTGAGTCGAGCGGGAAAATCTTTACCGTCCCATCGCCGTCTCCCGCCCATAGCTGGCGCGGGAAGCTGGTCGTCAGAACGCCGTTCGGTCCCGAGGTATTGGTGCCCGGCTGAATCCCGACAAAGGCGCTGGCCGCGCCGACGATCGTGTCCGTGTTGGCGTCGACGATATCGACGCTGAAGTTATTGCGGTCGGCCATGTAGAACTTTTGCGTCGAGGGATCGAAAAAGCTGATGTCGACGCTCCAGCGCCCGCTGGGGCTCGCGGCGAGCGTCGGCACGCTGGGACAGTTGGGATCGGCCACGCTGGCGGGAGGGGGAACTTCCGGAAGGCCCGGCGTTGCCGGGAAACCCGGCGTGCAGAGGGAGCGGATGCGCACAGCCCGAATGCCGTAATTCTGCGGGTCCGCCACAACGGCGGTCGCGGTTGCTGCGATCAGCGCGAATACTAAGAGTGCTGCAAGTCGTCGGATATAACTCTTCGTCTTCATGATGCCTCCTTTGAAATCGGTCGGGTGGTAACGGTGAATCCAACGAGACCAATTCGAAAGGAGTCAGTCGGGGACTTCGTCGCGCGGCAGCCCGACGCGATAGCCGTGGGCCCGCGCGGAATTGAGTGGAGAGGATGCGACAGGCTCTGCGCTCTGCGGGTGATTCAAAAGCGTCGAGGCGTGTGGAGCGGCAATAACGGTGTTCCACAAATCGGCGCGCGCCGGACGATGAGGCGATTCGCCGTTGGCGGGAGTTTCCGCCGCGATCATCGCCCGATCGCTCCTCGTCGCGAGCGCGGACAAATTGGATCCGTCGAGGTCGAGGACGTCGAAAAAAACGTAGCTTAGGACGAAGACCATGCAGACCGCATGTAGAAAGGACAGGAGACGTGAGCGATGGAAAAGCATGGTCCCTCGCTTGGGAAAGTGCCCCATCATAATTGCGCGTGAGTTTACAGCAACCGGGTAAATACCCTATTCCGGTCGGCGTAAATACCGGATGCGAAGTAGTGCAGTTTTCAGCAGTCGTTAGCTAATTTCCCGTACTGTCGCTATCATGGAGCCGATGATCGTCCTCGCGGACATTCAGCAGGCGCGCGAGCGTATTCGCGATCGGATTTACACATCGCCGTGCGCCGCGTCGGAGACGATCAGCCGGATGACCGGCTCGCGGGTTTTCGTCAAACTCGAAAACCTGCAGATGACCGGCTCCTTCAAGGAGCGCGGCGCGCTAAACAAGCTCGCGACGCTGAGCCCGGACGAGGCGAAGCGCGGCGTCATCACGGCGAGCGCCGGCAATCACGGGATGGCCGTCGCCTTCCACACGCAGCGGCTCGGCATCAAAGCCACGGTCGTGATGCCCACTCAGGCGCCGCTCATCAAAGTGACGCAGGTGCGCGGCTACGGCGCCGAGGCGCGCCTGTTCGGCGAGGACTACGACGCGTCTTTCGCCGAGGCGGAGAAGCTCGCGCGCGACCGCAATCTGGTCTACATCCACCCCTTCAACGATCCACTCATCGTCGCGGGGCAGGGGACGGTCGGGCTGGAGCTGCACGAGCAGAATCCCGACCTCGACGCCGTGATCGTTCCGGTCGGCGGCGGCGGCCTTATTGCCGGCATCGCGCTCGCGCTCAAGGAACTGAATCCGAAAGTCCGTGTGATCGGCGTGCAGTGCGAGCATGTCCCTTCGATGAAGACGGCGTTGGAGAAAGGGCGTCCGGTGCAGGTCCCGCCGGCACGGACGATCGCCGACGGCATCTCCGTGCGCGCCGTCGGCGAGATCCCGTTCGAGATCGCGCGCCGCTATGTGGATGAGATCGTCACCGTCGGTGAAGGCGAGATCGCGCAGGCGGTGCTGCAGTTGTTGGAAATCGAAAAAACAGTCGCCGAAGGCGCGGCCGCGGTGGGCCTGGCGGCGCTCGTGCACAAAAAAATTTCCTTGCCGGGAAAAAACGTAGCGGTCGTCATTTCGGGCGGCAACATCGACGTGAATCTGATTTCGCGCATCATCGAGAAAGGTCTGGTCGAAGACGGCCGTCTGGCGGAAATTTCGGTCATCCTGCCCGACCGGCCTGGATCGCTCGCGCGTCTCGCCGCCTGCGTCGCCGCGCAGGGCGCGAACGTATTGAGCGCCGAGCACGGCCGCGGATTCGCGGACGTCGCGATCGGCGAGACCGAGATTCGGTTTGTGATCGAAACGACCGGCCGGGAGCATATCGAGCAGATAAGGGCGACGCTGAAGAAAGAGGGCTTCCGTCTCGCCTCCTCCACATCGGCGAAATAGCCCGCGCCCGTCTTGACAGTCCGGCTTTTGCCAACCTATGCTGAAGTCAAATCGGCGGAGGCTATTCCGATGACGACCGCGATCGTCCTGCTCAACACGCACAGGGACAAAGTGAACACCGTCGCCGAGCGTATCGCCGAGCTGGACGGAGTGACCGAAGTCTATTCGGTGGCCGGCCGGTACGACCTTGCGGCGATCGTCAGAGTGAAGGACGACGAACGGCTCGCCGATGTCGTCACGCGCGATATCCGCGAGATCGAAGGAATCGAGAAATCCGAGACGCTGATCGCCTTCCGCGTCTACTCCCGCCACGACCTCGAAAGGATGTTCTCGATCGGTTTCGAATCCTAAAGGCATTCTTTGTTTTGACGGGTTCGGTATGATAAAAGTTCCCGTCACTCGGACTTAAACGCGGAGGGAAATCATATGCCGCTTTCCAGCCAGGCCTTCGTCAAAGAGCTGCACGACATGGTGCGGAAGAAGCATTCCAAAGACCATCCCGTCATCGGCATGGTCGAGCGCGGCGAGCTCGACCGCGACGCGCTGATGGGCTTCGTCGGCCAGTTTTACCTCTTCTTCCCGAAGCCGTTTCCCAAGCCGATCGCCGCGATGCTCGGGCGCTGTCCGGAAGACCCGGAGCTCGAACGCATGTGGATCGACAACGTGGTGGAAGAGGGGACGGGCGAGATCACCGGCACCGACAGCCACAAAGGACTTTACATCCGCTTCGCGCTGGCCTGCGGCTACACGCGCGAGCAGATCGACGCGGTGAAGCCGCTGCCGGAAACCGAGGCGTTCCTCGACTGGCGCGAGCTCTTGATGTACCAGAAGACCTGGCTCGAGCTCTACGCCGCGCAGGGCTTTTGCCTCGAAGGCACCGCCAGCGAGCGCATGACGCGGATCGTCAACGGGCTCACGAAACACTACGGCTTCAAGCGCGAGTCCGAGGATATCCGCTACTGGACGCTGCACATGGGTGTCGACGAGGAGCACATGAAAGTCGGGCCGCTCGCCGTCGAGCGCTACGCCACGACCGATTTTCAGCAGAACCAGGTGCGCCACGCCGTGCAGAAAACGCTCGATCAGTTCTGGCTCGCCTATGACGGCATTCAGCGCGCCTTCGTCGACAAAGATCCGCTCTACGCCGCCTGGCGGAACGGCAAGTAAGGATTAAATTTATGCAGATGGTCGATCTCTCGCGCGTGATTTACGACGGCATGCCGAAAATTCCGGTGTTGCCGGACGTGCACGTGAAAAAGTTTTTCGATCTCGCCAAAGGCCATCCGCTGAATGTGACGGAGCTATCGCTGCCGTGTCACGCCGGCACGCATGTCGACGCGCCGGTGCATATCGTGCCGGACGGCAAGTCGATCGAGGAGTTGCCGCTGGAGAGCTTCATCGGTCCCGGCGCGGCGATCTCGGTCAAGAAAAAAGGCGGCGAGGAAGTGACCGCCGCCGACCTGGAGAAATCGGGCGTTACAGTCAACCGCGGGGACATCGTCATGCTGCACACCGGCTGGGACGAGAAGTTCGAGAGCCCCGATTACAATGTGCACCCGTACTTATCCGTGGACGCCGCCGAATGGCTCGTGAAGAAAGGCGTGAAGCTCTTCGGCATCGACTGCATCACCGTCGACCTGCCGACGCCGCTGAGGCCGAAAGGCTTCGATTTTCCCGTGCACAAGACGCTGCTCGGCAACGGCGTGCTCATCGCGGAGAACGTCGCCAACATCGGCCAGATCGTCGGACGCAAGACCCGCATCATGGCGCTGCCGCTGCGGGTGAAGGGCAGCGACGCCGGCCATGCGCGCATCGTCGCCGAGCTTCTCAACTAGACCCATGCCGCTGAAAGAGCCCGTCAAAGGCATCATCGGCGCCTGTCTCACGCCCTTCGGCGAGGACGAACGCGTCGACTTCAAGGCCCTGGAGAAAGAGATCGACTTTCTCGTCGCCGACTGCGACGCGGTCTCGATCGCCGCGGTCGAGGCGGCCGAGTACACGATGCTTTCGCGGCAGGAGCGGAAAGAGCTGCTCCGGGTCGCCACCGAGATGGTCGACAAGCGCAAGCCGGTGCTGCTCGGCGCGTCGAGCCCCTCGCCGCGCGAAGTGATCGAGCTGGCGGAATACGGCGCGAGCGTCGGCGGCGATTTCATCCAGGTGTTGATGCCGCTGCGCCCGTGGGGCGGCCAGCCGACGATCGCCGAGCTGATGGAGTTCTACACGCAAGTCGCTTCGGCGAGCCCGCTGCCGGTCGTGTGCTATCACAACCCGGGTCCCGGCGCGGACCCGCCGCAGGACGCCTTCGTCAAGATCAGCGAGATCCAGAACATCCGCTACTTCAAAGAAAGCTCGCGCGACATCACCAAGATCTCGCGCCTCATCGAGCAGATCGATCTCGCCGGGCGCGGGCACTATTTCACGACGATGCAGCCGCTGCTCGCGACCCTCATGATGGGCGGCTCGGGCGCGACCATGCCGCCGCCGGGCACGCGCATCGGCGCGCAGGTCGTGCGCGCCTTCCGCGCCGGCAATCTCGAGCAGGCGCGCTACTGGCAGCGCTGCTTCGCGCTCTTTCCCGGAAAGTGGGCCGCTTACGGCCTGCCGCCGGTGATGAAATCGGCGATGAAGCATTTCGGCGTCGATATCGGCGATCCGTCCAAACCCTACGCGCCGGTGAGCCCGCGCGATCACGCGCAGATCGGCCAGTTCCTGCGCCAGATCGGGCTGCTCGGCGAAGGCGCGCCTTCGGAGGCGACGCTCAAGGACGCGGCCGAGGCGCTCCGGCAGGAAGACACTTTCCTCCGCTGACCGCCTCGCGATGATTCTCTTCCTCATCATTCTGCTCGCGGTCGCCGCGCTTCTCATCATCGTTCCCGCGTGGCGCGAGCGCTTCGTCGAAGGTCTTAAGAGCTTCTCCGACACCGCGATCGTGAATGTTCTCCGCACGACGTCGCGCTTCGGCGCGGAGCTCACCGACGAGGGCAGGGCGGAGCAGGCCCGCTGGCGGGAGCAGCGCCTGCGAAATCTGCGCGGCCTTTCGCTGCGCGCCGGAGAGCGCGCCAAGCGGGCGCCCGCCGATGAACGCGCGCACAAGGACAAACCCCGTTCGGATCTGACCTTCTAGCATGGCCGGAGCGCGCAAACAGATCGTGATCCTCGGCGGCGGCAGCGGCGGCGTCGTCGCGGCGACGAAGCTCGCGCGCACGCTCGGCGAGCGCCACGACGTCATTCTCGTCGACCGGCGGCCGGAGCATGTCTTCATGCCCGGCTTTCTTTTTCTCATGGTGGGCCAGCGCGAACCGGAGCAGATCGTGCGCCGGCTCCGGCGTCTGCAGCGCCACGGCGTCAAAATTCTACAGGACGAAGTCGTCGGCATCGATCCCGCGCGGCAGGAAGTTGCGACGGCGGCGCACAAGCTCCACTACGATTATCTGATCGTCGCGCTCGGCTTCGACACGCGCCCGGAGATGATTCCCGGCTACGCCGAGGGCGCGCACCACGCGTGGGAGCTCGAAGCCGCGATGCGGTCGCGCCGCGCGCTGGAAGAGTTCGAGGGCGGCCGCGTCGTCGTCGGCGTGCCGCTCGGGCCGTACCGCTGCCCGCCCGCGCCGTACGAGACGCAATGGATGCTCGACGGCTACTTCAAGCGCCGCGGCATGCGCGACCGCGTCACGATCGAATATTTCACGCGCGACCCGGAGCCGTCCGGCGACGCGCGCGACCCGGTGGTGTGGATGGACGCGGAGAGCCGGCGTCGCGGCATCAAGCAGCACTACGAATTCATCGTCCAATCGATCGACGCCGGGCGCAAAACCGTCAACGGCCTCTACGGCTACAAGCTCGCTTACGATTTGCTGTTCATGATTCCGCCGCACCGGCCGGCGCGCGCGCTGATCGACTCGGGCCTGGCCGACACCGAAACCGGCATCCGCGTGGACTACGACACGCTCGCGACGAAATGGGACAACGTCTACGCGATCGGCGATTGCGCCGACATGCCGGCGTCGAAAGCCGGCGTCGTCGCGCATCAGGAGGGCGACGTCGTCGCGCATAATCTGGCCGTGGAGATCACGGGCAGGGGAGAGCCGGCTCCCCTGCGCCTGCATACGATATGACTTCTGGCTTACGGCGCCGGGCGCGCCGCGATGAACCGGACGATCTATCCCTCGGGCTGGCCGCCCTTCGCCGCGACCGAGGCGCGCACCTGGGGGCCGTCGCCGTTCATCTACTGGGCCAAGGTCGGGTTTGAAAAATGGTGGCTCTGGCGCTATTTTTAGATTCACCATGGCGCGCAGGATCGCAAAGAAATCCGCCCTCGATTACGTCTGCGGCTATTGCCTTTTCTTCCAGCCGCAAGTCGGCGACTCCGGCAACGCGCGATCCGGCAACTGCGCCTACCACAAGGAATGGATCGACAACGCCTACCGCACGACCTGCAGCGACATGAGCAATCACGCGCTCGACGAAAAAGGCATCTATCACCTCGTCTCCAATCCCGGCGTCGGCTGGAACTACATCCGGCGCACCGCAAAAGTCCGCACCCGACTTTACGCGGTCAAGTAAAAAATTACTCCAAAAACTTGACAAAGAGACGGCAGTGACCGGCCCGCGAGGGGACGAGGTCAGCGTTATCGCTTCTCGGTTGCGCAACGGCCCAGGTGTCAACATCAACCTAATTGCCATAATAGTGGTAATTATGTTGCACTTGACACCGAAGCCTGTTATACTCTGAAACATGAAAACAATTGACGCCTTCGATAAGCAGTTCCCCACCGAGGACGCCTGTCGCAAATTCTTACGAGATATGCGCTGGCCCAACGGTAAGATCGTCTGTCCACGCTGCCAGCACGAGGGGAAAATCTACGCGCTGAAAGCTCGCCCCTTCAATTGGGTGTGCAAGAATAAATATTGCGGGGATAAGAACGGCTATCGCTTCAGCGTCACAACTCACAGCATTTTCGAGAACACCAAAATACCGCTTAAGCTGTGGTTCAAGGTCGGTTACCTGATGCTCGTATCCAAGAAAGGAATTAGCGCCTTACAGGTCCACCGTGTCATCTTCGGTGAGGATTCAGGCTCCGACTACCGCACAAGCTGGTATATGTGCCACCGCTGGCGTGCGGCCATGCAGGGCGAAGCCTTGAAGCTATCCGGTGAGGTCGAGTTTGACGAAACCTACATCGGGGGCAAGGAAAGCAACAAACCGCTGTGGAAGCGTAAGCACCGTGGTCTAGGCGGCAAAGTAGCCGTGATCGGCGGCATAGCTCGTAAGGGTATGCTCGTGGCTAAAGTGATCGATCTAGCGGAACCCCACGCCATCGAAAACTTTGTCCATAACACCGTGGCCGGAGACGTGACCTTAATCGCTACCGATGAGGGCCACGGCTACAAGATGCTCAAGAAGCAAGGCTATCCGCACGAAGCAGTCACCCACATGGACCACGAGTACGTCCGTGGCCGCGTCCATACAGCCAACCTGGACAACTTCTGGGCCATGCTCAAACGCGGCATCATCGGGAGCTATCACAAGGTGAGCAAGGACTATCTACCGCTCTATGTGAATGAGTTTTCATGGCGCTATAACAATCGCCGCAACCCCAATGCGTTCGCTGATATGGTTGCGACGTGCAGCTCGTAGCAGACGAGACCTAGATATGTTAAAGTATCGGGGTGGCTACGTCGGAGAAAACAAAAAAAGAAGACGAAAGACTAAGGGAAGAATTGCGGTCCGCAGATTTAGGAAAGTTTAAGAAACTAATCCGATCGCTTGTAGCGCCGCCTACTAAAAAACGACGCAAAATAAAGGTGTCAAAGTGACTGTGGATGAACACTTCCTTGCTGGCATTGCCGACATTGTGGGTATCCGCTTTACCTGTCAAAAATGCACAGCCTCTTTAAATATTCCGACCAATACGAATAGCGAATACATCCCGGAAACTTGCCCGTATTGCAAAGAGCCTTGGTTTCTAAAAAGATCGGCTGATCTAAATGCCGCAACCTGGCTCATTCAAGCGCTTTCAAGTTTGAGGAATCGTGGCAAGGATGCTCCATGCGGAATATCCTTCGAATTGCCTAAGCCCTAGCAATTATTCCTTCAATCTAGCTGCTAATTGAAACATCAACTCATTAACATGGCGGAATATGCCGCTCGCATCTTCGGGTGTATAGACATTGTGAAGATGCATCGCATAATTGCGCCATGCGTCTTTTACAAATCTAAAATGTACTGCTGCTTCTGAATAGAAATGTAATTGATCTTTCCAATTGGGGGCACGATTCGAAGATCTAGGAATATCTTGGATTGCCATTTCATATCGCGAAGTACATTTTCCCAGTTGCGATTATCGAAATCCACTCGCAATTCTGTTGCAAGAGCCTTTAATCCTACCTCAAGAATTCGCATACAGTGAAAGACCGCCGCCGTACCTCTTTCTAGGGCGAGGCAACGGCCAGCCTCTATTATTTCCCCTTTAGCCGAGGGAAAATTGTTCTTAACGACCTCTCCGAAGAGATCGACCGCTTGATAAAGGGTAGCTTGCTCAGCCGAAAGATATTTAAACCATTTAGTTGATAACTCATATCGTAGAACGCGGTCGAAAATGCCCGCTTCCTTAACGTATGCCGCTCGATCAACGGGCTGTTGATTTACACAACGATCACAGTCCATAAAAGCAAGCTTGCTAACTTGTAAGTCCAATCGAGTCAACACATCCAGAATGTTTTGAATGGTTACATCATTGCCGGTACTAAGGGCCTGGAGCTCTTTATGATATTTTAAGTATTCCTCATGTGTATTCACCTCGGACATTCGGGTAAGGAAATGGAGCGCCTTCGATAAGAAATAAAAATAGGCCCCGTATTTGTCGATCATGGATAAAAGATTTATCAGGGGAGGGAATCCCTTGTCACCCTGAAAATCAGCCCCTAGATACCCTGAAAGTGGCATAGTGTCAACTCCAACATAATTACCATAATAGTTGACATAATATATCTTATCAGACGTTGGGT
>DATDFN010000046.1:0-2276 GCA_036522615.1 Binatia bacterium
ACGTCCAGGGTCGGCCGACTACAGCGAGCTCGTCATCGTATTGGGAAAAAATTTCAAGATGGAGCCCGGCAAGGACTACAAGGTCATCAGCTTCACCGGCGAGCCCGACCGCGTCGCGGCGCTCATCCAGGGCTCGATCCAGGGCGGCGTGCTGTCGTTCCCGCACGCCGCGCGCGCCGAGAAGGAAGGAATGAAGATCCTCGTGCGCACGGGCGACTATCTGCCGCGCCTCGGCGGGACGTTCTTGACGCACAAAGACTTCGTCAAGGAGAAGCGCGAGGTCGTGAAGCGCTTCATCCGCGCGATGGTCAAGGCCGAGGACTACATCAAGGCGAACAAGCAGGGGACGGTCGACGTGATCGCGAAGTACTTCGAGATCAAAGACCCGAAGGTGAACGAGAGCATCTACAAGCAGGTCTTCGACAAGTACAGCCCGGAGATGCCGGCGAACCTGATCCGCGACCTCTTCGAGTCGCGCACGACGCCCGAGCTCGGCTGGCCCAAAGGCAAGCCGCTGCCCGACCCCGAGCAGTTCGTCGACCGCGGCCCTTTGAACGAGGTGTTGAAAGAGATGGGAAGAACCCCCGGGAAATAAAGATTGTGCATCCACTCTTCTGGTTTTGTATTTTTTTCGGCGTTGTCGGTTTATATGTCCTCGTGAGTCGAATCGTCGCCCAAGCTATTGCCAAACGCTGGGCTTTAAACGCAAAGGTCATCGAGTATTCAATCGCTGTAATCGTCTTTCTCGTCTGTAGCTACCTGTGGGTTTATACAGGCGTTTACCAGGCCATTTCGGAGTTTACAGGGATACCGCTAGAGCGCGGCACTGGTTTCTAATCAGATTCAGAACGTCTTCGCCGTCTCCGGGCGCCAGCTCGCGAGGCGCGATTCCAATCGCTTGACCGCGAGCGTCAGGATCAATGACAGCGCCATGAAGATCGCGACGCCGACGAAGACCACGTCGACTTTATAGTTCGTCGCCGCCGACGCGATCATGTAGCCGAGCCCGCGCGACGAGCCGAAAAACTCGCCCACGACGACGCCCAAAATCGCCCGCCCGATCGCGAGCCTGAGTCCCGCGATGATGTAGGGCAGCGAGTTGGGCACCACGACGACTTTCATCAATTGCCATTCGTTCGCGCCGAACGAGCGCACGACGTTCACCAGCACGCGGTCGACATTTTTGACTCCCACATACGTGTTGATCAGCAGCGGAAAGACCGCGCCGGCGAAGACGACGACGATCTTCGACCAGATGCCGATGCCAAACCAGAGGATCAGCAGCGGCAGGAATACGATGCGCGGCGTCGCGTTGAAGGCCGTGACGTAGGGATCGAGCACAGCCTCCAGCGTTTTCGACCGGCCCATGATGATCCCCAGCGGCAGGCCGACCGCGATCGAGAGCCCGAGCCCGACGACGAAGGCGAGCGCGCTGACATAAATATGCTTCTCCAGCTCGCCGCTGGAGAACAGCCGCCAGAACGCGGTCCAGACCTCGGCGGGCGTAGTGAAGAAGAGCGCCATCCCCCGCGGCAGTGTGTACCAGAGCGGGATCGACTGCCAGACGAGCAGCAGCGCGGCGATGAAGCCGATGCCGAGGATGTACGGCTCGCGCTCGAGATAAAATCTTTTGAGCGCCATCAGCGCACCTCCTCGCCTGCGCGCCATGGGGCAAGCGCGGTCTCGAGCCAGCGCATGCCCTCGGTCAGGACGACCGCCACGACAGCGAGAATGAGAATGCCGACGAACATGTCCGGCAGGCGATACGTATCGCCGGCCTGCGAGATCGCGAAGCCGATCCCCTCGGAGGCCGCGTAAAATTCGCCGACGATGATGCCGACCAGCCCACGGCCGATGGCGATGCGCGCCGCGGCGGCGAGATAGGGCAGCGTGCTCGGGAGAATAACTTTAAAATAAAGATCTCTTTCGTGGCCGCCGAAGGCGCGCACGACGCTGATGAGCAGCGGGTCGGTGGATTTTACGCCGGCGAAAACGTTGAAGACGAAGGGGAAGACGGCGAGCAGAAAAACCAGCACCGCCTTGCCGGTGAGCCCGACGCCGAAGAAGATGATGAGGAGCGGCGCGACCGCGACCAGCGGGCTAGCGTAGAGCGCCGTGAGAAACGGGTCGAGCGTGTATTCCACGCGCCGCTTCCAGCCCATGACGATGCCGAGCGGTATGCCGACAACGACCGCGGCCGAGAAGCCGAGGATGAACGCGCGGCTGCTGACGCCGAGGTCGTGCCACAGCTTGCCGGTCGTGATCTGGTCGCGGAA
>DATDFN010000047.1:0-15501 GCA_036522615.1 Binatia bacterium
ATGGCCTTCCGCCGGGAGGCCCTGGAGGCGATCAACGGCTTCGACCCGCAGTACCGCAAGGCCGGCGACGACGTCGACGTCTGCTGGCGGCTGCAGCACCAGGGCTACACGATCGGCTTTACGCCGTCGGCGATGGTCTGGCATCACCGCCGCAACTCGCTCGCCGCGTACTGGAAGCAGCAGGCCGGCTACGGCAAGGCCGAGGCGCTGCTCGAAAGGAAATGGCCGGAGAAGTACAACGCCGCCGGTCATCTCACGTGGGCCGGCCGCGTCTACGGCAACGGCCACACGCATGGGCTGGGAAAAAAGTGGCGCATCTATTACGGCACGTGGGGCGGCGCGCTCTTCCAATCGCGCTACGACGCGGCGCCGGGACTCCTGCTCTCGCTGCCGCTCATGCCCGAGTGGTATCTCGTCATCATGGCGCTGGCATGGCTTTCCGCGGTAGGAATTTTCTGGGAGCCGCTGTTCGCTTTCGTGCCGCTCTTAATTCTCGCGCTCGCCGCTCCCGTAGCGCAGGCGCTCATCAGCGGCGCGCGCGCGCCGTTCTGCGAGGCGACGCACGGGTGTCTCAAATGCCTTTGCATGCGCGGCGTCACCGCGTGGCTCCATCTGCAGCAGCCGCTGGCGCGGCTCTGCGGCCGGATTCGCTACGATCTCACGCCGTGGCGCAAGCGCGGCGTGCAGGGAACGGCGCTTCCGGCGCCGCGGCGGTTCAGTCTGTGGAGCGAGGGCTGGCAGGCCGCCTCGGACCGGCTCGCCGCCGTGGAAAAAGCGCTCAGGAGCCGCGGCGCGTCGGTCGCGTGCGGCGGCGACTTCGACGACTGGGACCTCGAAGTGCGCGACGGCGTCTTCGCCGCCGTGCGCATGCGCATGGCGACCGAGGAGCACGGCGGCGGAAGACAGCTGGTGCGTTTCCGCGCCGCTCCGGTGTTCTCGAAAGGCGTGGTGTTTCTCCTGATCGGCTTTTTGGGCATGAGCCTCGGCGCCGCGCGCGACCACGCGTGGATCGCGAGCGCGGCCATCGCCGTCGTGGCCGCGATCCTTTTCGCGCGCAGCTTTCAAGACTGCGCCGCGGCGATGTCGGCGGTCGTCTCCAGTCTGAGAGGCGAGGGGGCGAAAGAGGATTGATGGCGGGCCGGCGCTACAGCACGGCCGCGGTCTACCGAAGATTGCTCGACGAGACGCGCGGCTATCGTCTTCACCTGGCGGGGATTTTTTTCCTCAGCCTGCTCGCCGTGCCGCTCACGCTGCTGATTCCGATACCGCTCAAGATCGCCGTCGACAACGTCATCGGCGCGCAGCCGGTCTCCGGCCGCCTGGCGGCTTTGCTTCCGGCGGCCGCGGGCTCCGGCACGCCGCTGCTGATCGTCTGCGCCGTGCTGCTGGTCGGCGTCTACTGCCTGCATCATCTCCAGCAGCAGGCGAACGCCGTGCTCAAGACCGTTACGAGTGAAAAACTCGTGCTGGCGTTCCGCGCCAAGCTCCTCCGACACGCGCAGCGACTGTCGCTCTTCTATCACGACAGCCGCGGAAGCACCGACTCGACCTATCGCATCCAGTACGACGCCACAGCGCTTCAGTGGCTGCTCATCGACGGCGTAACCCCGTTCGTGACCGCCGCCTTCACGCTCTGCGGCATGATCTATGTCGCCGCGTCGATCGACTGGCAGCTCGCGCTCGTGGCGCTCGCGATCTCGCCGGTGCTGGCGCTGATCGCCCACGCGTACCGCGGCCGCCTCCGGCGCAAATGGAACCAGGCGTATCAGCTGCAGAGCTCGGCGATGTCGGTCGTGCAGGAGGTTCTGTCGGCCGTGCGCGTGGTGCGCGCGTTCGGGCAGGAGGAGCGCGAGCACGAGCGCTTCCTGCGCCATTCGAGCGAAAGCGTCTGGGCGCGCATCCGCATCGCGCTGGACGAAGGCAGCTTCGGTCTGCTGGTGGGCTTGACGATCGCCGTCGGCACCGCCGCCGTTCTGTTCATCGGCGCCGGCCATGTCCGCTCGGGCGCGCTCACGCTCGGCGGCCTGCTCATGATCATGACCTATCTCTCGCAGCTTTACGGGCCGCTCGAGACGCTGAGCTCGATGGCGACGCATATCGAGGCTTCGATGGTGAGCGCCGAGCGCGCCTTTTCGCTGCTCGACGAGCCGCCCGATGTAGTGGAGAAGCCCGACGCCGCGCCGATCCGGCGCAGCGCCGGCGCCGTGGCTTTTCACCGCGTCGCGTTCGCCTACGAGAGCCAGCGGCGCGTTCTCGACGATATCTCATTCGAGATCGCTCCCGGCGCGCGCGTCGGAATCACCGGGATCACGGGCGGGGGAAAGACGACTCTGGTGAGCTTGTTGACACGCTTCTTCGACCCGACGAGCGGCCGAATTCTGCTCGACGGAGTCGACTTGCGCGATTATAAGATCGCCGACCTCAGGAATCAGTTCGCGATCGTTCTGCAAGAGCCGGTTTTATTTTCGGCCAGCATCGCCGAAAACATCGCCTACGCCCGGCCCGACGCGAGTGAAGCCGAGATTATCGCCGCGGCGAAGGCGGCGCACGTTGACGACTTCGTCGTCCGGCTTCCGGACGGATACGATACGCAGGTCGGCGAGCGCGGCATGAGCCTATCGGGCGGCGAGCGCCAGCGCATCGCGCTCGCGCGCGCGTTCCTGCGGGACGCTCCGGTCCTCATCCTGGACGAGCCGACGAGCTCGGTCGACGCGAGAACCGAGGCGATTATTCTCGACTCGATGGAGCGATTGATGGAGGGGCGCACCGCCTTCATCATCACGCACCGGCCGAGCATGCTGAAATACTGCGACGTGCATCTGGAGATCGAGCGGGGCCGCTTGCGCGAAATGCCGCTCGCGGCGGCCGGCGGGACATGATCCCGGCGGAGCCGGCATCCTGAGTGTAAAGTTTTTGTGAAATCGCGGCGTCTCATCGTGGTCGGGACCCTCGCCTCGAACCCCTACGCGGGAATGGCCTGGATGCACATGCAGATCGCCGCGGGCCTGCGCCGCCTCGGCCACGATGTCTATTATTTCGAGACCACGTCGGCCTGGCCGTACGATCCCTCCCGCGGGACGGCGGTCGACGATTCAACCTACGCCCTACCTTATATACAGCGTGTCGCGGAGGGATTCGGCCTCGGCGCCCGGTGGGCTTACCGGCGCAGCTATTCGGACAAGCGGTGGTTCGGTATCGAGCGGAGCGCGGCGGAAGATCTGCTGGCCCACTCGGACGCCGTGCTCAATATCACCGGCGCGACGCGCTTCGCCGAAGAAGGCTTGCGCGTCAGCCGCCTCGTTTATGTCGGCACCGATCCCGGGGTGCACGAGATCGGCTTCGCCGAGGGCGATCCGGACACGCGCACAATCATCGACGAGCACGACGACTGCGTCACGTACGGCGAGAACATCGGAAAATCGAGCTGCCCCATTCCGCCGCTGCCGCGCCTGCGCGCGGCGATGCGGCAGCCGGTCCTGCTGGATTTCTGGCGCGGCGGGCCGCCGTCGAACTCCGCCTTCACGACGGTGGGCAACTGGAAGCAAGCCGGGCGCGACCTCGCCTTCCGGGGCGAGACTTACTTTTGGAGCAAGCACCACGAGTTCCTGAAATTCATCGACGTTCCGAAGCGCGCGGCTCAGCCGGTCGAGCTGGCGACCGGATTGGAAAATCTCGGCGCGGACGAGACCAAACTGCTGGAAGAGAACGGCTGGAACCTCGTCGATGCCCATCCGCTGACGCTGAGCCCGGAGCCGTATCGCGACTATGTTTGCGCTTCGCGCGGCGAGCTCACGGTCGCGAAAGACCTTAACGTGCGGCTCAAAAGCGGCTGGTTCAGCGAAAGGAGTGCGTGCTATCTCGCCGCCGGCCGCCCCGTGGTGACGCAGGACACCGGCTTCGACGCCGTCCTGCCGACCGGTGAGGGATTGTTCGCGTTCAATTCCACGGAAGAGATTCTCGCTGCCCTCGAAACGATCAACTCCGATTACGAGAAGCACAGCCGGGCCGCTCGGGCCATCGCCGAAGAATATTTCAAGGCCGAAACGGTGCTGGGGCGCCTTTTGGGCGATTTAGGGCTGTGAGGCGGCGGGCTCAGTAATTTTCTTCAGATTTTGCTTGACCTACCACGCGGCAGTAGACGATAATACCCGAAACCGCTAAGTAATCCGACTTTTACACGACATCACGCTCGCGGTCCGACGGCACGCTCGCTTCCATGCGCGCTTGACGCCGGCTGGTATTTGTATGAAGCGCGTTCTTTTGGCGCTGTCCGCGTTTGCAGCCTTAGTTTTCCATCCGTCCTTCTCTTGCGGCGAAGAGCCGCAAAAACCCGTCGACGAGCTTCAACTGTTTTCTTTATCGGATGCGCGCTTGCCCCCTTTTGTCGAGGCCGCGGCAAAGGGCGTCTCTCCGGCTTCGAATAAATCGCTTGTCTTGATGAGTCTCGATAACAACAGTCTTACGTTAAAAACGCAGTACTTGGAAAAATTCGACGACAAGCCGCGATTTCTCGCGGTTCCAGCGCAACCGCAGGAGCAGTTTGGGCTGCTCGCGACGTCCTCCCTGATCGAGCGGCGTTTGACGGCGGAAGGAGAAGTGGCCTACAGCTCCCCGGATTCGGCCATGACGCGATCGCAGTCGCGTTTCGATTTCGGAGAGAGCGAAAACCGGCTGCTCCGGTTCACTTTCAAAGGCACGCTCGCGGACTTCGGTTACGGCGCCGAGTACCGCTCGGTGGGAAAAGACTTCGTCAATCTGGCTAACGCGGCTGTCGCCAAGGATCAGGACGGCGCCGAGCTGTGGCTGCAAAAGAACTTCGGTATTTTCGGCTTTAAATTATCCGGCTCGAATTTTACAAACAACGTGTCGCGAGATCCGACGCTGCCGCAGATCAGCAAGCTGCAGGGCGGCGTGAGCGCCAGCGTCTCGCCGCCGTCTTGGCCGGTCCTCAGCGTCTTCTATTACAAAGGATTGCAGCGCTCCTCGAACGAGCCGGCGGGCTTCGGTCCCCAGAACGGGCCGCTCGATTTCTTCGGCGCCAGCCTTCAGTATAAAGGCTCCAGGTGGGACGGCACGCTGGCGGCGACCTATTCGGTGAGCGACATTGCCAGCAGATTGGGGAAAGAGCAAAACGCCGCCGGACGTTTTTATGTCAACTACTCGCATCTCACGACCCTGACCCCCGGGCTATCGTTCGGGTTTAACTATTATCCGAGCCTGTTTCCGGTTCAGTTTACAGCGGCCGGCTCCTACGCGAGAACTACCACGAGCGATAAATACACCAACAGCGATGTCTTGAATCTCGCCGCCTCGCTCAACTGGAAACTCGGTGAATCGGCGGCGAAAAGCACGCTTTCCGTAGGCGCGGGATTCGACGCGCACCTCGATAATCTCAACGCGTATAACTCCAACCACGACGTGTCCGTGTGGACGCGGCTCAAGATTCCCGTTTTTTAACGCCGATATCCAAGCTTGCAAATCGTTGGCCTCGCGGCTAAAGAGGATGCGGGGCGGCGCGGGCGACGGCATAGCGCCGCAGGGATATGATCAAGAATATCCTGGTTCCGCTGGACGGCTCCGAACACTCGAAGGGTGCGCTGGAATACGCGCTCTGGATGGCCGAGCGCTTCAGCGGCGCGCTCTTTGGCCAGCACGTCATCGACACAGTCTCGATCGAAGGGACTTTCTTCCACGACATTTCGGGCTCGTTAGGCTTCGAGCCCTACATCGACATCTCGACCAAAATGCGCGAGGCGCTGGAGGAGCGCGGCAAGGCGATCCTGGAAGAGTTCAGCCGGCGCTGCCGCGAGAGGAGCATCCGTCACGAATCGTTTCTCGATATGGGCCTCGTTCCGAACGAGATTTGCGAGCGCGCCAAGGCGGCGGATCTCGTCGTGATCGGCCACCGCGGCATCAACGAGGAATTTTCGACCGGCCTTCTGGGAGGCACGGCCGAGAACGTCACGCGGAAATCGCCGCGTCCGGTCTTCGTCTCGACCAAAATCTTTCACGCGATCGAGCGGCCGCTCCTCGCCTACGACGCGAGCCAGCGCGCCGGCGCCGCCATGGAATCCGCCGCGGAGTTCTGCGCGCGCTTCAAGCTGCCGCTGACCGTGCTGCACATCGCGCGGGACGAAGCGCTGGGCCAGAAGGTGCTCCAGACCGCGCGCTCGTACCTCGCGTCTTACGAGATCGACGCGCGGTACGAGCTCGCGCGCGGCTACCCCGAACAGAAGATCATCGACTACCTGGTCAACTTCGGCTACGATCTCCTTTTTATCGGCGCGTACGGCCACCGGCGCATCATCGAGCTCGTGATCGGGAGCGCGACCGAATACGTCTTGCGCAAGAGCCCGCGCCCGGTATTCTTAAGCAGGTAGGGAGTCAATGAAATTTATCGCCGCCGCGATCCAGATGCTCGCCTCCGAAGACAAGGAGGCGAACCTGCGCCACGCCGAGAGCGCCGTCCGCGAGGCGGCGGCACGCGGCGCGCGCGTTGCGGCGCTGCCGGAGGTCTTCAACTGGCGCGGCGACAAAGCGGACGAGAAGAAAAACGCCGAGCCGCCCGGCGGCCCGACGGCCGAGCGCATGGCGCGGCTCGCGCGCGAGCTGAAGATCTATCTGCTCGCCGGATCGTTTCTCGAAGAGATCCCCGAGGCGCGGAAGTGCTACAACACGAGTCTGCTCTTCGGCCCCGACGGACGCCAGCTCGCGCGCTACCGTAAGATTCATCTCTTCGACGTCGCCATCGCCCGCGGGGTCACCGCGCTCGAATCCGAGACGCGCGAATACGGCGCCGAGGTCGTAACGGCCGACACCGAGTTCGGCATCGCAGGCCTGAGCGTCTGCTACGATCTTCGCTTTCCCGAGCTCTACCGCGCCCTTGTCGACAAAGGCGCGAAGCTCATCTTCATCCCTGCCGCTTTCACCGCGTTCACCGGCGAGGCGCACTGGGAGCCGCTGCTCCGCGCGCGCGCGATCGAAAACCAGGTCTATGTGATCGCGCCCGA
Organism: Binatia bacterium; assembly: GCA_036522615.1. Taxonomy (GTDB): domain Bacteria; phylum Desulfobacterota; class Binatia; order UBA9968; family UBA9968; genus JAJPJQ01. Next base: position 7,011 of record DATDFN010000047.1, read on the forward strand.
TCAGATCGGCCACAACCCCAAGAGCTTTTCCACGTACGGCAACTCGATGATCGTCGATCCCTGGGGCCGCATCCTGGCGCGCGCGCCGGATAAGCCAGCAGTCATTACTGCTGAGATAGACCTCGACTACCTCGCGACGGTGCGCGAAGAGTTGCCCGCATTGAAGCACCGCCGCCTCTGCTGACTCGCCGCCACACATAAAAGACCGGTAAAATTGGCATAGAGGTTGCGTCGACCGACGACCATGCTTGCGCTATGGCTTACGCTTATTTTTCTAGTCGTCCTGATCGGCCCGTTCGCCAGTCGAAAAATCGAAGGGAACTTAGAGGCGTTTCTTTTTATCATGGGGCTCGCCAGCGCGACAGTCGCCGGCGCCTGGGACGCGCATATAATAAAGGAAGGCTTTGTCGCGCCGATCGAGATCACGCTCGCAGTCTTGATCGCCGGCGCGTTGTTCCACTACACGCGCGCCTATCTCGATCACATCATGAGGCGAATCCTTGTCACCGTCCCGCTGCCGGCGGTTGTGTTCGCCGGCATCGTCGTGCTCGGGCTGCTCTCCAGCATCATCTCGGCGATCATCGCCGCGCTGCTTTTGGTCGAGTTTATTAATGTTTTACCGCTCCACCGCCGCGCCGAAGTGCACCTCACGATCGTCGCCTGCTTCGCGATCGGTCTCGGCGCCGCGCTGACACCGCTCGGCGAGCCGCTCGCGACAATCGCCGTCTCGAAGCTCGCCGGGCCTCCGCACCATGCGAAGTTTCTTTATCTTTTCGATCTTCTCGGTGCGTATACCGTCGTTGCCGTGATTTTGCTCGGCGTCGCGGGGATTTTTCTCGTGCGGCGGGAGCCCGATGACGTCGAAGAATCGCTTTCCGGCGAAGCCGAGCCCGGCGGCCTGCGCGACGTCTACGTGCGCTCGTTCAAAGTTTACATCTTCGTCATGGCGCTGATATTTCTCGGCGCCGGCTTCAAGCCGCTGATCGACAGGTATCTCGCGAACGTCTCGTCGCTCGTGCTGTTCTGGGTCAACATCGTCTCGGCGATTCTCGACAATGCGACGCTGACGGCCGCCGAGATCGCGCCGTCGCTCACCGAAGCGCAAATCAAGAGCGCTCTGCTCGGCCTCCTTATATCCGGGGGTATGCTGATCCCCGGCAACATTCCCAACATCATCGCGGCGCACGCGCTCCGCATCAAAAGCACCGAATGGGCGCGCCTCGGCGTGCCGCTCGGCCTCGTCATGATGGCCGCGACGATGCTCCTCCTTATAGTAGGCGTCGTCTGACCCGCATGGCTGCGCGCGCTTTTGGTCGCCGTTGCGTCGTCGCGCGTGCGCTAATAGCTGCGTTATCCCTAAGGCACCGCGCTAAATTCTTTCCGTAATATCACTTCAGTTTCGTAAACTTCGCATAAAAGAAAAGTAGCTTTGGTGCTCAGCTTTTAGGCAGATTGCCTAAACAAAAAGCAGTTTCACCAGGCTCTTCTGCGGGAGCATATGCAATTTTTAACGATAATTTTATTGCCCGTTAACGGCATGACGCTTGCGTAGTGCCTTCCATGTTCGAGCCCAAAACTCTAGCGAGGAGACCATATGAAGCAGATCGAAGCGGTTATCAAACCCTTCAAGCTCGACGAGGTCAAAGACGCCCTCACCAAGGTCGGCATTCAAGGCATGACGATTACCGAGGTGAAGGGCTTCGGTCGGCAAAAGGGACATACCGAGCTCTACCGGGGCGCGGAATACTCGGTCGATTTTCTACCGAAGGTGAAGATCCAAATTCTTGTGCCCGACGAAAAGGCGGCGCAGGTCGTCGACACCATCCTGCAAACCGCGCGCACAGGCAAAATCGGCGACGGCAAAATTTTCGTCACTCCGGCGGAGGAAGTCATCCGTATCCGCACCGGCGAAAAAGGCGCGGACGCAATCTAGAAATCACGAGAGGAGACAGAGAAATGCGCAAACTGAAAACCATCGGGACGTTTCTGTGTTTTTCACTGATGCTGGCATGGCTGCCGGCGCGCTGGGCCTATTCGGAAGAAGCTAAACCCGCCGTGCCCGCCGCCGCGGCTCCGGCCGCCTCTGGCGCGCCGGCCGCGGCCGCTCCGGCGCCGAAGCTGCCGCCTTATTTCACGACGACGAGCCCGGATCCGAAGGCGCCGATGTGGCCCGACCCGACCGGCGGCAATAGCGGCGTCTGGGCGACGCCCGCGGGCGACGGCAAGGGCGACATCCCAGAGAAGCTCTCGATTCAGGACGTCTACGACCGCATGGCGCACAACTTGTTCGCGATCAATTACGTTTGGGCGCTGATCGCGGGCTTTCTCGTCATGTTCATGCAGGCGGGCTTCATGCTCGTCGAGACGGGACTCTGCCGTGCGAAAAATTCCGCGCACACGGCGGCGATGAATCTCATGATCTATCCGCTCGGCTGTCTCGCGTTTTGGATCTACGGCTTTGCCATCGGCTGGGGCAACTGGTGGAACGGTCCGGTGCCGCCGGGATGGTATCCATCGCTAGGTCCCGGGCTATCGGTCTTGAACGGCGGCATTGGCATCGGCGCGGCCACCGACGCCGCGGGCGCCGCGACCGGCGCATTCAAGTACGGTCTTATGGGAACGACCGGCTGGTTTCTCAACGGCGTCGTCGGCGATGTCTCGGTCATGGTGCTGTTCTTTTTCATGATGGTCTTCATGGATACGACCGCGACGATTCCCACCGGCGCCATGGCGGAGCGCTGGTCGTGGAAGAATTTCTGTCTCTTCGGTTTGTGGGTCGCGCTGCCTTACTGTCTCTATGCCAACTGGGTCTGGGGCGGCGGCTGGCTCGCGCAGGGCGGCATCAACTGGGGGCTCGGCCATGGCGCCGTCGACTTCGCCGGCTCTGGAGTCGTTCACTCGATGGGCGGCGTGATCGCCCTCGCCGGTGCGATGATCATCGGACCACGTATCGGCAAGTTCGACGCGCACGGAAAGCCGCAGGCGATGCCGGGCCATGACGTGCCGATGGTCTGCCTGGGCACCTTTATTCTCGCCTTCGGCTGGTTCGGTTTCAATCCGGGCTCGACGCTCGCGGGCACGGACCTCCGTATCAGCTACGTAGTTGTAAACACGATGCTCGCCGGCATCGTCGGCGCGCTCGCGGCGATGGCGACGCTGATGCTGAAAGGCTTGAAGCCCGATCCCACGATGTGCTGCAACGGCATGCTCGCCGGCCTGGTCGCGATCACCGCGCCGTGCGCTTTCGTCGATCCCTGGGCGGCGGCGGTCATCGGCCTCGTCGCCGGCTGGCTCGTGGTCGTGGCGGTTTTCTTCTGGGAAAGGAAGGGCATCGACGATCCGGTCGGCGCGATTTCGGTCCACGGTGTGAACGGTCTGTGGGGCGTCATCTCGGTCGGTATCTTCGCCACCGGGCAGTACGGCGCGGGCTGGAACGGCGTCGTGCGCGATGAGTTCGTCAAGCTCTACGGCTCCGACGGCGTGCGCGGCTTGCTTTACGGTGATGTTTCGCAGTTCTTCATGCAGGTCATCGATGCAGGCGTCGTGGCTATCTTCGGCTTCGCCATGGCTTATGCCTGGTTTAAGGTCAGCGATCTGATTACGCCGATCCGCGTTCCGGCGGAGGTGGAAATCGAAGGTCTCGATGGCCCCGAGATGGGCACGCTCGGCTATCCGGACTTCCAGCTCCATCCCTCGACCACCCCAGGCTATGCGGCGATGAGTCCGGTTGCCGGCTCGGCGATGCCGATGGGTGCAGCGAAAAAGGTTGCTATAGACTAGACATAGGCAGTAATCTCAGGAAAAATCTTTGGGGTGCGGCGGCCGTTAACCACAAAACGGCCGCCGCACCCCTCTGCTTTTGGACGATGAAGAATCCGCGCACCGGAAAGTTCGCCACACTCGAGCCTACGCCGCTTCGCGAATATGCGCTTGCCGTTTTATACACCGCCGCCGCGACCGTCGTGTCGTTGGCGCTCGAGCCCGTAATCGGTCATCAACCAATCGGGCTGCTTTATTTGTTGCTTGTCGTGGCGGTTGGTGTGAAGCTGAGCCGCGGGCCCGTGCTTTTGGTCGCAACCTGCAGCACGGTCATCTGGGATTTGCTGTTCATCCCGCCGTATTTCACTTTGCATATCGCCAGCGGCGAAGATCTCATGCTGTTTGCGACGTTTTTCGTCGTCGCACTCACCATGGGCCACCTCACGACGCGGCTGAGACAAGCCGAGATCGTCGAAACCTCGGCCCGGTTCCAGCGCGCGCTGCTGCAAAGCGTGTCGCACGAGCTGAAATCACCGTTGGCAGCGGTTCAGGCAGGTGTCGACGCGGTTGCGAAAGAAATCGGCGGTGACGAGTGCCGGCCGGTATTGCAAGCGACACAGCAGGGGCTGCGGCGGCTTCGCCGTGTGATCAATAATATCCTGAGCATGAGCCGCCTCGAAGCCGAGGTCATTCGTCCATCGTTCGACTGGTGCGACGTCGGCGAGGTCATCCGAGCGGCGATCCGCCTCACCGACGATGCTTTGGGGGCGCACATCGTGTCGATCGAGGCAGACGAAAATCTGCCGATGGTCAAAGCCGATCAGGCGCTGCTCGAGCAATCGCTCTGCAATCTGCTGCTTAACTCGGCGGCGAATAGTCCGGCGGGCAGCAGAATCCTTGTTCGCGCAGCTTGCAGAGGCGGAAATCTGACGCTGTCGGTGCTCGACGAAGGTAGGGGCATACCGGAGAACGATTTACCGCACATCTTTGGCGATTTTTACCGCGGCGATGGGGCGGCGCCGGGCGGAACCGGCCTCGGCCTCGCGATCGTCGATGGCTTTACGCGCGCGCACGGCGGTAAAGTAAGCGCGTTCAACCGGCAAGCCGGGGGCGCAGAGATTACGATGACCATTCCCGTCGAAACCCTGAAATGGAAGCCGATGGAGGAAGTCGCATGAGCGAAAACGCGACCGCTTTGGTGATCGACGACGATCCAGAGATCCGCAAGCTCGTCTGCTTCATCTTGAAACAGGAGCGTTACCGCGCGCTCGAATCGGAAAGCGGCCGTCAAGGTTTATCCGACATCGCGACCCGCAGGCCCGACGTCGTGGTGCTCGATCTCGGACTCCCGGACATCGATGGCATGGAGGTGCTGCGCACGCTGCGAGAATGGAGCCGCGTGCCGGTGCTGATTCTTTCGGTCCGCGACGGCGCGGAGGACAAAGTCGGCGCACTCGATTCCGGCGCAGACGATTATGTGACGAAGCCGTTCGAAGCGACGGAGCTATTGGCCCGCCTCCGCGCGATTCAAAGGCGTGTCCCGGACCCCGCCCAGGATTCGCGCGTCGAAGCGGGCCATCTCACGATCGACTTCAACAGCCACATCGTTACCGTTCAGGGCCGCGAGGTCAAATTGACGGCGACCGAATACGCGCTGTTGAAAGTTCTCGCGCAAAACGCCGGCAAAATCGTGACCCACAAGCATCTCCTTCAGAAGGTCTGGGGACCGAATGCGATCGATCAGGCGCAGTACCTGCGCGTCTACATGATGCACCTCAGAAAAAAAATCGAGCTGCCCGACGAGCCCGAGAAGCTTCTCCGAACCGAGAGCGGCTTCGGTTATCGCTTCGTGATTCCGGCGAAGAGCGCCGGCGTCGCGTGAGCGGCGAAACATTAAAAATTTAGCTAATTCCTGCCTAGGAATTACGCAGGCTGACTAATGCTTGCGCAACTTCCCATTTTTAGACCTTTCGCATCGAATTCAGCCTCGCCGCATCGCATGATTGCATAAAAGATCAATAAAAAGATTTTGGTATCAATAAAATAAAAATAAAGCTTGCTCCTTGCTCTTTCTGGTTTGTAGAAGACGGCACCGACGTTGCTTATATCTCGGCCGACGATTGCCAACACTCAAAGGAATGCGCTGGCACATTCGTTAAGCATTCTTCCCGGTTTCATCCGTTCTAGTCCAAGACGAATTCTATAACATTTCCGATAGCTTTCGTGCTTTCCACAGGCGTGGCACCGCGCTTGCTCTAGCCCTATGCGGCGGTGTGGATCTCGGTTTATTTCTTCGTCAAGAGGCTCGCATGAAAATAGTCGAAGCGATCGTCAAGCCGTTCAAGCTCGATGAAGTCAAGGACGCGTTGATGCGGGTCGGAATTCAGGGAATGACGATCACAGAAGTGAAAGGCTTCGGCCGTCAGAAAGGCCACACCGAGCTCTATCGCGGCGCGGAGTACACAGTCGATTTTTTACCGAAGATAAAGATCCAGATTCTCATGCCCGACGATAAAGTCGCGGAGGTCGTCGACGCGATCCTGCAAAATGCGCGGACCGGCAAGATCGGCGATGGCAAGATCTTTGTCATCCCAGCCGATGAGGTCGTCCGCATCCGTACGGGCGAGAAAGGGCCGGATGCGATTTAGCGCCGGCCTCGCAGAGGAGGAAAGATGTTTAAGCCGATACAGCCGTCATCTCCCTGAGCCGGGTATCTTCGGGCCGTAAGCTTCAGAAGGCGCGGCCGCTTGATCGGTCGATGCCGATTGGAATCTAGGCATGTGCTTAAAGGATGGGCAGGATTTTTACGTCGCTTCTTATCTCGCTTACAAATGCAATTTTTAAGACGCCGATTTTTCGAGCGAATTTCTTCCTCGAAGCTTATCGGCGATTGGCATATGGCTTGCGCCTTGTGCCGATACCGTTGCTGCCTAAGCGGGATATCAGGGGCGATATCCAAACCAAATATCGAAGGAGATATTTATGGCGGAACAAAGTAAAGGCACTTCGGGCGTAACACCGACACTGGGTTTAACCGGCGCTACGGTCAATGCCATGGCGCTGATCGCGCCGGGCGCGTTCCTATGGATCACCTATCAGTTGCAAGCTGCGGCGACGGCGCCCTCGGGCGACTCCGTCGCGAGCGACATGTGGGCGGGAATCTTTCTCGCGCTGATCGTTGCGTTTCTTACGGCGATCTCCTACGCGCAGCTTGCCGCGCGCTATCCGGAGGCCGGATTCGGCAGCGCCTACTATTTTGCCGAGAAGGCGTTCCTGGACAAAGAAGAATCAACGCACCACAAATGGGCGCGTCTCGCGAAGATCGTCACCGGCTGGGCGGCGCATCTATTCTACTGGGTTTATCCCGGCGTCATGGTCGCCTTCATGGCGACGCTGCTTTCTTACATATACAACGCGTTTACGGGTGCCGACATGCCGATTGCAGTGCAATGTATGATTGCAATCGCCTTTGCTTTCTTTACCGGCTACGTCGCGTTTCGCGGCGTGACCGGCTCGACGTCGGCCGCGGTCGTCGTCAACGTTGTGCAGATCGTCTCGCTCGTGGGCTTCAGCGTGCTGGCGATCGTTTATCGCTTAATGAATCCAGAGCATGCGGCCCAGTGGGCCTTCAGCGGCGGCTGGGACATCGTGATGCCGCACTCTTTCCAAGGCGTCCTGGTCCAATCGACGATCGCGATTTTGATCCTGGTCGGTTTCGAGAGCTGCAGCGCGCTCGCGGCGGAGACGCACAACCCGAGGAGAAACATCCCGCGCGCGATCATTCTCTCTTTGATCATCCAGGGGCTGGTCTGCTACCTGTTCGAATACTTCGCGGCGAGCTTCATGTTGAGCGAAAAGCTGACGGCCACCGTCGCGGCGACGCCGCAGGCCGCCGCGAAGACTGTGATGGGGATGGAGGCCGCGGCCGCGTCCGGTGCGCCTATAGGCGACATGGCGATCCTGCTCGGCAACGCGCTGCTCGGCGGCATCGGCTTCGGTCTCATGATCACGATCGCGATCACGGTCGCGTGGGCGGTTTTCGGCACGACGCTCAGCTGCTTCAATACCGCTGTTCGCATCACTTACGCGATGTCGCAGGATGACGAAATGCCGGAAATTCTGAACGCATTGCACGGCAATTACGCGACTCCGCACAAAGCGCTTTGGGCGCTCGTGATATTCTCCTGTGTGATCGCGATCATCGGTCTGTTCTGGGGTGTTGTCGGTCTAACCGGCATCACGCTGGCGTCGAACTTCGGCACCTTCGTACTATACGGTTTAACCTGCATGTGGACATTGATCGCCTTCAAGGGCGAACCGAATTTCAGCGTGCTCAAACACGGGATCATCCCCGTGCTCGGCATGATCACGAACGTTATCATGCTCGGCGGCATCATTTATCTCTATATCACCGGCAATCCCGACTCCGTCGAAGAAGCGGATATTTGTTTCGCCATCGCCGGCGGCTGGGCGCTTGTCAGCATCGTCTATGTGCTCATGAGCAGTGCCCGTAAAGGCAAAGCGATCGTTGGGCGCCGCGTCGCGTAAAGCGCGGAATTCAACTCTCAACGTCGAGGGAGGTTATTGGAAAATGGCAGTCAAGGACGTCCTAGACCTAGCGAAGAAGAACAAAGTCGAGATCGTCGACCTAAAATTCGTCGACATGCCGGGACTGTGGCAGCACTTCTCCATTCCGGCGGCCGAGCTCACCGAAGACCTGTTCGAGAACGGC
>DATDFN010000048.1:0-9270 GCA_036522615.1 Binatia bacterium
CTGCACGGGCACGCCCGCACAGACCTCGGGTACGTTTACCCTGGTAAGCGGCGCCGTCGACGGCACCACGTTTACACAGACGCCGAACGCTTCCGGCTCCTTCGCCTTCCAGGCGACGTACAACGGCGACGGAACTTATAATTCCAAAGTCGGACCGTGCGAGCTGTTGACCGTCAATAAGGTCGGTGTGGGATCGTTCACGACCGACATCCATAATGCAGTGCACGGCGTCGTGACTTCCGTGAACGCGGGCACGACTGTCCACGATCAGGCGACGCTTACGGCGAACGGTTCTCTGCCGATCCCGAGCGGCACCGTGACGTTCAGCTGGTTCCTTAACGGAACCTGCACGGGCACGCCTGCACAGACCTCTAGCGCGTTCACGCTCGTGAGCGGCGCTGTGGACGGGACGACGTTCACGCAGACACCGAATGCCTCCGGCTCGTTCTCGTTCCAGGCGAGCTACAGCGGCGACGGGACGTACAACACGGCCACGGCCGCGTGCGAGCTGCTGACGGTCAACAAAATCGATCCGACGGCGGTCTCGACCTCAATTCACGACGCGGCGCATGCCGTCGTGATCTCGGTCGCCGCCGGCACGACAGTGCACGACAGCGCCTCGGTCAGCGGCAGCGTCGGCACGCCGAGCGGCACCGTGACGTTCAGCTGGTTCCTTAACGGAACCTGCACGGGCACGCCTGCACAGACCTCGGGTACGTTTACCCTGGTAAGCGGCGCCGTCGACGGCACGACGTTTACGCAGACGCCGAGCGCGTCCGGCTCCTTCGCCTTTCAGGCGACGTACAACGGCGATGGAACTTATAATTCCAAAGTCGGCCCATGCGAAGTTTTGACCGTCGGCAAAGTCACAGTCGGATCGTTCGCGACAAACATCCATAACGCGGCGCACGCGACGGTCACGGCCGTTGCAGCAGGAACCACCGTACACGACCAGGCGACACTTACCGCGAACGGTTCTCTGCCGGTCCCGACGGGCACGGTAACGTTCAGCTGGTTCCTTAACGGAACCTGCGCGGACACGCCGGCGCAGACTTCGGTAACATTCACGCTTACAAGCGGCGCCGTCGACGGCACGACCTTCACGCAGACGCCGAATACCTCCGGCTCGTTCTCCTTCCAGGCGAGCTACAGCGGCGATGGCACTTATAATTCGGCCACGGCCGGGTGCGAGCCGTTGTCGGTGGGCAAGATCGATCCGACCGCCGTCACTACTGCTATCCACAATGCGGCGCACGCGACGGTCACGTCCGTTGCGGCCGGCACAACTGTGCACGACAGCGCGGCCGTGAGCGGAAGCCTCGCCACACCGACGGGCACCATAACGTTCAAGTGGTTCGAGAACGGCATCTGCTCAGGCGCTGCGACCCAAACATCCGGCGCCTTCACACTCACGAGCGGCGCGGTGGACGGAACGACTTTCACCCAGACGCCCGTCGATGCCAGCAAGACCTATTCGTTCCTCGCAAGCTACAGCGGCGATAACACTTACAACGCCAAAGACGCAGCTTGCGAAGTTTTGAGCTTGAACAAAATCGATCCGGCGGTCGCGACGGAAATTCACGACACCGCGCACAACGTCGTGACCTCCGTCGCCGCGGGCACGACCGTCCACGACAAGGCGACAGTCAGCGGCACCGTCGGCACACCGACCGGCACGGTGACTTTCAGTTGGTTCACCAACGCAACCTGTACAGGCTCACCGTCGCAAACATCGAGCGCCCTGGCATTAGTCAGCGGCATCGTCGATGCGACGACCTTCGCGCAGACGCCGGGTGTGTCGGGGTCGTTCGCGTTTCAAGCCAGCTACGGCGGGGACAATACCTACAACACGAAGCTCGGTCCTTGCGAAGTGCTGAGCGTCGCTAAGATCGAGGCCACCGTCTCAACGGATATTCACGACGCGTCGCACAACGTTGTGACCTCGGTCGCCGCGGGCACGACCGTCCACGACAAGGCAACGGTCAGCGGCGCCGTCGGCACGCCGACCGGCACGGTGACTGTCAGTTGGTTCACCAACGGGACATGCGCTGGTTCGCCTGCCCAGACTTCCGGCGCGCTTACGCTTGCGAGCGGCGCCGTCGACGGCACTACGTTCACCCAGACGCCGAGCACCTCCGGCTCGTTCGCTTTCCAGGCAAGTTACAGCGGCGATGGAACGTATAACGTTAAGCTCGGTCCTTGCGAGCCGTTGTCGGTGGGCAAAATCGATCCGATTGTCGCGACGGACATTCATGACGCCTCTCACGCCGTGATTATCGCCGCGCTGAGCGGCACGAGCGTGCATGACAGCGCAGCCGTCAGCGGCAGCTTGGCGACGCCGACCGGAACGGTCACGTTCAAATGGTTCAGCAACGGTACATGCAGCGGCACGGCGCTCGCTACGTCTTCGCCGCTCGCGCTGTCCGGCGGCGCGGTGGATGCGTCGAGCTTCGCGCAAATCCCGGACTTCCACGTCTCTTCTACCTATGCGTTCCAGGCGACCTACAACGGCGACGGCGTTTACAACGCCAAGACCGGCCCGTGCGAGTCGCTGTCGATAACGTCTCGAACGACCGGTATAACGACATCGTTGTCCGGCGGCGGGCAATCCGGCACGAGCATAACCATTCAGGCGGGCACTTCCGTCACGGACAGCGCCAGTTTGAACGGGGCGACGGCCAATGCCGGCGGAACCGTTACGTACACAATTTACACCGATGGCACCTGCACGACCGTTTTCGCGGCTGGTGGCACGAAGACTGTCACCAACGGCGTCATCCCGAATTCAAATTCGATTACCTTCTTGCAGACCGGAACCTTTTTCTGGAAGGTGGATTACAGCGGCGACATTTCCAATGCCTCGTCGACGAGCGGTTGCAGCGAGCAGGTGACCGTTCTGCCGCATTCCATCACGCTGGCATTCGTCGGCGGCGGCTTCGTGCCGAAAATCACTACACCGCTGCCCAAGAACTACAAGAGCCCGGGCGTGGAGGTCGATGTCTCGTTTACCGATATCCTGCATGACGGCACCCGGCTGGATGTCACCTCGAAGGCGCAAAACATCGCCAACAACTGCGCCAAACCGCTCACGCCGTCGACTGAGACGATAAAACAGTTCTCCGTGCCCGTGTCTCAGGGGAACCTCGACACGGTCCAGCTTGCTTTCAAGCTCTACGAGGTGACGACGAAGGCAATGAGTACGGCGAAAAAAGCAAAATGCCAGTCGGTGACGTTACATATCTCGCAATTCAGCGTGGTAGGCGTGGACGCTCAGGGCACACAGTCGAACATCTTGACGCTGCTCGGCGAGGGCGGCCTCGACATCATCGTCCCGTTGCCGACAAAGACAAAAGCGGCCCAGACGCTCAGCGAGAAACGCGCGGCGGCTCTCGAAGAAGCGGAGTTCCGGGCATTGCGTTCCGGCACGCCCCTTCCCGCACCGGATCGTAACTAATCGTCATTGACCGGCGTAGGGGACCGGCACGAGCTGGTCGGTCGCCTTCTGCAAATCCTCGCGCCAGAGTTCCAGCAGCTTGCGCGCGATCGGGCCCGGCCGGCCGTCGCCGATCGGCCGTCCGTCCCACTCGACCACCGGCGCGACTTTAACCGAGCTGCCTACCAGCATCATCTCCGCTGCGGTTTTACCTTCCTCGACCGGCACATCACCGATACGAATATCCTTCAGATCGCCGCTCTCGACGAGACGCCGCGCCAGCTGAAACAGCCGCTGAACCGTAACGCCCGAAAGAATTGCGTCGAAAGGCGGATGGCGGAAGACGCCGTCGCGCGTAACGAACGCGACGTTCATGTTCGAGCTTTCGGCAACCATACCGTGGCGGTCGATGAAGACGCCGTTGTCGGCGCCTTTATCCTTCGCCTCGAGCACTACGAGAACATTGGGAAGATAATTGGTCGATTTAACGCGGGCAAAAAACGGCGGCTTAATCGGAACGGAGCTCGTGACGACCTTCAATCCCTGCGTATAGAAAGATTCCGGGTAAAACTCCGCCCCGAAGATGATGACGTAAAAGCTACTGCCGACGCATTCTCCGGGCGCCAGACCGAAGCCCCCGGGACCCGCGGAGAGCCAATACCGTACCGATGCGTCGCGGCGACGGCTCGCGGCAGCGGTATCGATAATGATTTGCCGGAGCTTTTCGACGGGAAAAGGCAGCGGTATGCGCGCCATCTCCGCCGAGCGAAGAAAGCGCTGCAGGTGCTGGTCTAACTGATACAGCAGTCCGTTGGCGAGAATCGCCGTGTCGAAAACCGAGTGCCCGCGATGAACCATGTGATCGTCGAGAGGAAGGACCATGAACGCGGGATCGGTGACGATGCCGCCGAGAACGCTCGAATACATCGCGTAATAGTTGGCCGCCTTCGGATGAACGGCCGCTCGCAGGCGCGCGGTGGCTTCATCCGAATTGAAAGACGGCGTCCGATCGGTTTTCGCCATACACAGACCTCCACAAAGAACCGTGGAGTATTCTCTTTTGCAGGGCGCAAAGAGTCAAGGAACGCTAGGCCCGCGCGTGGCGTGAGAAAGGCTTGCTCAGACGCTTACGCCGACACACGGCGCCGGCGCAGGTGATGGTTGTAGGACCAGACGAGGTACCGGACACGAAGCCGAATGATGAAGGTTCGAAGCGTGTCGCTCATAAAATTCGTCTCCTTCCCGGGAGACGAGCGTTAGCACGATTTAGGCCATCTCATAGGGCAATGTTTTCAATGAGTTAAGCGACCTAATAGCAACCTCTCCACGAAGAATTTTCCCAACGACCGTAATTTCTTCCCTTTGTGTCATTTCGGATGGCTTCAAAAACCTACTTGCATTTTTTAGCGGGCGTGATACTTGTCAGGCGTTTCGAAATCAGGTAAATCACGTAGGCGTATTAAGACCGGAGTCTAGCCATGAGTACCCTACTTTGGGAATGCGGAAAATTCTTTCTCATGTTTACCGCCGGGCTTTATGCGGTCGTCGCATTGATCCTGCTTATTTATCTTCCGTTCTGCATCGCTGACTGCCTGCGTCAGCGCCGGTCCGTCGGGCGCTGGTCGCCTGCGGCGCCTTCGGTCGGCAGAGGCGCTCCCGCCGTCGAAGCCCCGTCAACGCTTCAGCCGATCGTTTAAGTTTCGGTTCCTCGTTTAAAATCGTTTACTCGCGCTTAACCCACGGCTTCGCCTACTCTCGGAGGTGCGCGGTATTGCGGTCGCGTTATTAGCCGTGATAGAGCGCGTGAGTGGAGGCGACTGTTATGGAATATTTCGCGCCTAAATCGGTGAGCGAAGCGCTGTCCCTTTTGGACCGCTATGGCGGCGAAGCGAAAGTCATCGCCGGCGGCACCGATGTCATGGTCGACGTTAAATACAAGGAAGAGCCCGGCTGCCTGATCAACATTAAAGCGATCTCCGGGCTCGCTGGCATCAAAGAGCGCAATGGCGGCGTGCGCATCGGCGCATTGACGACAATCCGCGATATCGAGACCAACGCTTTGATACGCGAGAAGCTGCCGGTGCTCTGGGAAGCGGCGCATCAGTTCGCGTCGCTCCAGATCCGCAACACCGCCACGATCGGCGGGAATATCTGCCGTGCCTCGCCGTCGGGCGAGACCTTGGCTCCCCTTCTTATACTCGATGCCAAAGCCAATCTCGCGTTCTCGGATAAAGAAACGGCGCAGCCTTTTTCGGCTTTCTTTTCAGGGCCCGGAAAAACGAGTCTCGGCTATAAAGGCCTGCTTACCGCGATCGATGTCCCCTATCAGCCGGCGGGAAGCCGGGGCGTTTACCTCAAGCATGCGGTGCGCGGCGCCATGGATATCGCAATGGTGGGCGTCGCCGTCTTGCTGACGCCGGATGCGGGGAAGAACAATGTGCAAGACGTTCGGATCGGGCTCGGCGCGGTAGCGCCGACGCCGATCCGCGCGATGAAGACTGAGGCGTTGCTGCGTGGGAAGCCCCTCACACCCACGCTTGTGAAACAGGCGGCGGAGATGGCCGCGTCGGAATCGAGCCCGATCGACGATCAACGCAGCAGCGCCGAATATCGCCGCTGGATCGTCGAGGCTCTGACCCGCCGCGGCCTCGCGCAGACTTGGAAAGCCGCGACGGGCAAGGAGGTAGCTGCATGAGTGTCACCGTCAATACCACCATCAACGGGAGAAAAGTTAGCGCCGCAACCGAAGCCTCTACGTCGCTGCTCGAATTTCTCCGCGATACTCTGGAGATGAAAGGCACGAAGCTCTGCTGCAACACCGGCGAGTGCGGCGCGTGCACGATCATTTTCAACGGGAAGCCGATCAACTCCTGCGTAACGCTCGCGGCCGACGCCGAAGGCGCGGAAATTACGACGATAGAGGGCTTGGCGGACGGCGCCAGCCTACACGCCGTGCAGCAGGCTTTTATCGATACCGGCGCGGTTCAGTGCGGCTACTGCACGCCGGGATACATCATATCCGTAAAGGCGCTCCTCGACCGAACAACGAAACCCACGGCAGAGGACATCGAAGAGGCGGTCTCCGGCAACATCTGCCGCTGCACGGGTTACGCGAAAATCGTCGACGCGATTCATCTCGCGGCCGAACGGCTCGCGGGGAGGGCATAACATGGCGAAAGCTGAATTCAGCGTTGTCGGCTCCAGCCCCGCCAGAATCGGCGGCGTCGAGCGCGTTGTCGGCAAGGGCGTCTACGGCATCGATGTCATGCTCAAGGACCAATTGCACGGCGGCATTCTGCGCAGCCAATACGCGCACGCGAAAATTGTCAGCATCGACACGAGCGAAGCGAAGGCTGTACCCGGCGTCCATGCGGTCGTGACCGCCGCCGATGCGCCGGATGTGCGCTACGGCCGCAGCTACATGGATCGCTACATTCTCGCGCGCACTAAGGTGCGCTACATGGGCGACCCGGTCGCTGCGGTAGCCGCCGAAACTCCGGCCATCGTTAAGCAGGCGCTGAAGAAAATCAAAGTTGTCTATGCGCCGCTGCCGGTCGTGATCGATCCGGAAGAGGCGCTGAAGGCGGAAGCGCCGACGCTGCACGAAGACATGCCGCTGCCGAAGAATCTGCCGGAGGGCGTCAAGGTCAAAAACGTCTGCGGATTTACCGCGGTGCATGTCGGCGATCCCGATAAAGCGATGGCCGAAGCGGACATCGTCGTCGAGGAAGCTTACGAAACGAAGATGATTCACCCGCAGTATCTCGAGCCGCGGATGACGGCGGCGCAGGTCGAGCCGAACGGCAGAATCACGGTCTGGGCGAACGCGCAGGCGCCCTTTCCGGTGCGCCAGGAAGTTGCCAAAACGCTCGGCATGCCGCTCAACAATGTGCGCGTGATCTCCGCCGAGTTAGGAGGCGGTTTCGGCGGCAAAGGCAGCGGCATCACCTCAGGCGCGGCGATCGAGCCAATTTGCGCGCTGCTCGCGATGAAGGCGAAGCGCGCCGTCATGATCGTCCTCGATAAAGCCGAAGAAACGATTACGACGACGATCCGCGCCGGCGCGAAAATGTATATCAAAACCGGCGTGAAGAAAGACGGCACGATCGTCGCGCGCACCGGCAAAGTCATCTATGACGCCGGCGCGTATTCGGGATTCGGCACGCAGGCCGGCGGCCGCTGCACCAACATGCTCGGCGGCTGGTACCTGATGCCGAACTGCCACATCGACGGTTACGTCGTTTACACGAACAAGCAGGTCTGCGGTCCGGTGCGCGGTCCCGGCGGCCCTCAAGCTGCGTTCGCCGTCGAATCGCACATGGATTCGATCGCCGCTCGGCTTGGGATGGATCCGGCGGAATTTCGCATGAAGAATATGCCCAAGCCGGGCGACAAGATCGTCGGTGTGCCGAAGCTGCGCGACGTCTCGCTCGGCGAGACGATCCGCATCGCGAAAGAAAAAATCGGCTGGGGCGAAGTCAAGCTGGAGAAGAACCAGGGCATCGGCATCGCCACCGGCTCGTGGATCGAGAGCGCCGGTCCCGGCGGCGGCGCTGTCGTCAAGATCAACGAAGACGGTTCGGCGACGGTCCACATCGGCAAGATCGACATGGGCACGATCCCCGGCTTCGGCATCCCCATGATCGTCGCCGAAGAGCTCGGTATTCCGGTAAGCGATGTCACCGTGGTCAATGTCGACACCGACGCGAGCCCGTGGGACGCCGGCACGGTCGGCAGCCGTGGCATCCTCGTTTCCGGTACGGCTGCGCGCCTGGCGGCGATCGACGCGCGCGAGCAAATCTTCAAGATGGCGGCGAGCCAGCTCGAAGCGAGCCCCGACGATCTGGAAATCAAAGATAAGCAGATCCGCGTCAAAGGCACCCCAGCGAAGTCGGTGGCGCTCGCGACCATTGCGACCAACGCCCACAATGTCATCGGCGAGGTGATCGGCCGCGGCTATTGCGATAACCTCAAGCTGATGGCCGAAGAGAAGGCGCACGGCAGCTCGCAGCCGTTCACGACGCACGCCTGCATCGTCGAAGTCGATCCGGACACCGGCAACGTAAAGATATTAAAGTATGTCGCCGTACACGACATCGGCTTTCCGATCCATCGCGCGGCGGTCGAAGGACAGATCGAAGGAGCGGCGGCGATGAGTATCGGCCAGGCGCTGTGCGAGCAGGTCGTCTTCGACAAGAACGGCCGGACAATGAACCCTTCGTTCGTCGATTATCTCATGCCCACGATCAACATGATGCCGCGCATCGAAACCACGCTCGTGCCCGGCTATCCGGGCGCCGGACCGTACGGCGCCAAAGGCGCCGGCGAAATTGCCTGCGTGCCGCCGCTTGCCTGCATCGCGAACGCCATCTACAACGCGACCGGCGTGCGCGTGAGAAGGCTGCCGCTCAGCCCGGAGAACGTGCTGCGCGCGCTTAAAGAAGCGGGGAGATAAGGATTGGCGCGCCCGGAGGGATTTGAACCCCCAACCCCCAGATCCGTAGATTTTCCTGGGCTCTACTGGCATGGAATAATAAGGCCGATTCCCTCGTACGGGGGTCGGCCTTTTTATCTGGCTTCGGCTTGTTTTGGCTGAGTATGGATACTGTTTGGATACGGATTCCTAATGATATCGCCGGACAATTACTGGCGCGGTGCGGCTGTGGCGGTATTCGGCGCTGGATGTGGCAGAATTCGTAGATCTACCCTCAGATTCTTACTTTGTTGATTACCTAAAAGTTTATTAGTTCCGCGATAGTACAGTAGTGTGTTTCCATGTTGTTTCCAGCAGCGCACCTCTTGTGGGTAACTCCTGAGAGACATGCTGACCCGGAAAG
>DATDFN010000049.1:0-10205 GCA_036522615.1 Binatia bacterium
GCACGTTCGGCCCCTGGGCGTTTACCTCGTCGGCCCCGTTGGTGAATTTCCTGAGCGGGGTCGGCACGCGGACACGGACGCTCATGTTCAACCTCCCTGCCTCGAATTGCTCGCCGGTATCTGCACTCTGGCGGGTCAAAATCAGTTTATAGACCTAAGCGCCTGAGCTTGCAAGGCGGCAGGCGTCGGACGGCCGCCGCTGGCACGTATCATGCTGTTTTCTCTGGCGATTCCGAGCTCGAGTGGTTTTTATTAGCCAATCTCGCGCGAAGATGGCAAAATGCGGAATTTAGCGCTTTTACCAGGAACGTAAATGACATTTTTTAACCGCTTCACAACGCTGAAATTGTACCTCTTTGGACTCGTCGCCGGCTGTCTGATTTTCAGTGCCGTGCCCGCTGGCGCGCAGAACGGCAAAAGTGCCCGATCGGGGAAGCTTACGCAGACTCTGATTGATCTTCAGCAGCAGCATGAGGCAAGAGCCGCCGGACTAAGCACCGGTCCGCTTAAATCCCCAAGTCGGCTCGCCAAGATGGTGGATGAACGAATTGTCATTAAGGCCGTAGCTGAGGATGACCCCGAGACACTCAAAGCGGATCTGGAAGCGCTTGGCATGCAAAATGCCGCGGTTTTCGGCCGTGTAGTCTCGGGCGAGTTGCCGGTGTCCGCCATCGGTGCAGCGGCCGGCCTTCGTAGCCTTCGCTTCGCACGCGAGTCCGCAGCGGCAAGGCGCGCCGGCAGCGTGACGAGCCAAGGCGATGCGTCGATGCACGCCGACATCGCGCGGAGCAGCTTCGGGGTCGACGGCGCGGGCGTCAAAGTCGGCGTCCTGTCCGACAGCTTCAACTGCCTCGGCGGAGCCGGCGGCGATGTCGCAAGCGGCGATCTTTCGACGGTCCAGCCGATTCTAGAAATCTCCAGCTGCAATGGCGCGACGGACGAAGGGCGCGCGATGCTGCAGATCGTCCACGACGTCGCGCCGGGCGCGTCGCTCGCGTTCGCATCGGCGTTCAACGGAGAGGCGGCCTTCGCCAACAACATCGTAGCGCTGAAAAACGCGGGCGCCAAGGTCATCGTCGACGACGTGTTCTACTACGATGAGCCGATGTTTCAGGACGGCATCGTAGCGCAGGCGGTCGACACCGTCGTCGCCGGCGGTGCGGCTTACTTCTCGGCGGCCGGCAACGAGGCGCGTCAAAGCTATCAGAAAACGTTCAAGCCAGGCGGCACCTTAACCAACGGCCAGTTCCCGAGTGCTTTGGGTGCGCCGCACTTTTTTGGGGGCGTTCCGCATAACTTTGCTTCTAATGGCACCGATCTTTTCCAGAGCATTACGATACCACCGCACACGACGATTATCTTCAGCGTCCAATGGGATTCGCCGTTCGCTTCAGCCGGCCCCGGGCCGGGTTCACCTAACGATCTCGACGTTTATGTTTTCAACAGCGCGGCGACTCAAGTCATCGGCGGTGCGGCGAACGACAACATCGGCGGCGATGCGGTGGAGTTTCTTTCGTTCGGCAACAACGGCAATTCGCCGCTGAACGTGAACCTCATGATTGTGAGCTATAGCCCCAATCCGCAAAGTCCCTTGCCCAATCCAGGGTTGATAAAGTACGTCTACTTTCCGGATTCATCGGCACCGGTAACAATTGAATACGACACGCAGAGCAGTACGATCTACGGCCACTCCAACGCGAACGGCGCCGAGGCGGTCGGCGCAGCCTGGTATAAGGAAACCACTCAGTTCGGCGTTACTCCGCCGCTGCTCGAACCTTATTCTTCAGCGGGCGGTACGCCCGTTCTCTTCAGCACCTCGGGCAACCCGATCAACGATCCGCGCGCAGGCAAGCCCGAAATCACCGCGCCCGACGGCGGTAATACGACATTTTTCTTCTCCGACAGCGCGAGCGATCCCGATACCTTTCCTAACTTTTTCGGCACCTCCGCCGCGGCGCCGCACGCCGGCGGCGTCGCCGCGCTGCTGCTCCAGGCGAACCCGACGCTCACTCCCGCGAATGTCTATGCAGCGCTGGAGAACTCGGCGATCGACATGGGGACGGCGGGATTCGACAATGACAGCGGCTTCGGTCTGGTCCAGGCGGACGCGGCGCTCGGCTTCGTCGCCACCGGATTGGATTTAGCGTTGACGGGCAGCGACGCGCCGGACCCGGTAATCGTCGGTAACAATGTCACGTACACATTGACAGTCACAAATCGCGGCTTCATCGACGCGACCGGCGTTACCGTGACCGATATCCTGCCGGCCAGCTTCAATCTGATTTCGGCGACGCCGAGCCAGGGCAGCGGCTGCAGCGGGACGACGACGATCACGTGCAATCTGGGCGGCATCCTCAATCAGGGGACGGCGACGGTTACCATCGTCGCCGCGACCACGTCGATCGGCCAGGCGGCAAACAGCGCTTCGGTCGCGGCGAACGAAAGCGATTTCAACTCCGGCAACAATACAGTCAACCAGGCTACGACGGTTTCGCCGCCGCCGCTGGTGATCGGGGCCAACAGTTTGCCGAACGGCGAATCGGGAATCAGCTACAGCGCGAATTTGCAAATCAGCGGCGGCGCCGCTCCTTATACGGCAACCGTCTTTGCGGGCGCGCTGCCCCTTGGCCTTAGCCTTAATTCCTCTACCGGTGTGATCAGCGGAACGCCGACGAAAGCCAACAACAAGAAGCCGCCGAGCTTCACGGTCCGCGTGACGGACAGCCTCGGCGGATCGGTGACGAAACAATTCTCGATCGTCGTTTATCCCGCCCTGGTGAATAAGACGAAGAGTTTGAAGAAAGCCTCGGTGGGAAAAGCGTACGCCGTTACGCTCAAAGCCGCGGGCGGTAAGCTGCCTTATACCTGGTCGATCGTGGGAGGAAGCCTGCCGGCGGGCTTGGCTGCGAGTCCGTCCGGTGCGATCAGCGGCATGCCGGGGGCGCCCGCGCCGGCTACTTACCCTCTGACGTTTAGGGTAACCGATGCGCTCGGGAACTTCGACGATGTGCCGCTGTCGTTAGTCATACAATAGAATAATCTTCTGTCTTCCAGTTTAGCCTGTTATTCGCCGGCGGGCGGTGTCCGGCCGTTCCGAGCCGGAGGCTTGAGCACGAAAGCCCGCAACGCGGCGTAGCTGTTCTTCCCGCAAAGCAAAAGAAAAAGCGCCTGAAAGAAAAATCGCCGCGACCAGGGAAGAAAACGAATCATCGCGGCGCAGTATCGCCAGGCGACATTACGCCGGTTTTCGCTCAGCGCGTTCTTTACCCGAATGAGCTGGGCGCGCTGCACGATAGCATACCCGTCGGATAGCCAGCGATAATAAGCCAGCAGTCCATGGCGTTGGCGAACCGTAGGTCCCCAGCGCTCGCGCATATAGGACGTCGCCAGCAGACGCGCCGCCGGATCGGCGACAATCTGCTCGCCGTAATTTTCGTGCTTGATCACAAGCGCGTCGGCGACGCCGATGAAACAATTCCCGGCTTCGGCCAGCTTGAGCCAGAGGTCGTAATCCTGCCGCGAAGGCAGCGCTTCCGTGAATCCCCCAACCGTCAGGAGAGCACTGCGGTCGATCAGCGCGACTGAAGTCGTCGGCAGGACCCACCCGCGAAGCAGATGATCAAAGACATCGCCCTCATGCAATGAAGTAGGAGTGACGTTTATCTGCCCGGTGAAATGATCATTGAAATAGGTCAGGCAGTAGACGACGATTGTCTTAGGATCGGAAACGCGCGAAAGACGTTCGATCTGCTTCTCGAGCTTGACTGGCAGCCACTCGTCGTCGCTGTCGAGGAAGGCTATCCATCGACCGCGCGAGGCGCGCACGCCATCGTTGCGCGCCCGCGCAGCGCCGAAGTGACCCGGAAGACGAAGAAAACGGATGCGCGGATCGCTGAACGCGGTAGCCACGGCCTCCGGATCGTCGGTCGAGCCGTCGTCAATAACGATCAGCTCGAAGTCGGGGAAGGATTGAGCGACGACGCTCTGGATGGCGCGGCCGAGAAGGTGCGCCCGGTTATTTACGGGAATGACAACGCTGACGCGCGGCCGGATCGAAACTATTGAGGCCACGACAGCGCCGTGGAAGAATCAGCCTTTCGCCGCGACTTTGCCTGGGGCGGGAGCAAGCTGGGCGTACAGCTCGTCGAATTTCTCGAGGTTCGCGTTGATCTTGAACGGCTTCTCGACGCTCGCGACGACCGATTCCAGACACTTGTAGCCGTTGCCGGTGACGCTGATCACGATCGATTCGTCGCGCGGGATTCTTCCCTGCTGGATGAGCTTCTTCGCGACGGCGACTTCCGTTCCGCCCGCGGGCTCGGTGAAGATGCCTTCGGTGCGCGCGAGCAGCTTGATGCCGTCGATGATCTCCTCGTCGGTGACGCTCTCGCCCCACCCGCCCGATTCTCGCACTGCCTGGAGCACGTAGTAGCCGTCGGCGGGATTGCCGATGGCGATCGAGCTCGCGATGGTATTGGGTTTCACCGGGCTGATCAGATCCGTGCCTTTCTTCAGCGCCTGGACCATCGGCGCGCAGCCAGTCGCCTGCGCCGTGTAAATCTTGCATTCGCTCGATTCGATCAGCCCCACCTGCTCGAGCTCTTTGAACGCCTTGTGCAGCTTCGGGAGAATCGTGCCGCCGGCCGAGGCGACCACGATGTGCTTCGGCAGCTTCCAGCCGAGCTGCTCGGCGACTTCGAAGGCGTGCGTCTTGGCGCCCTCGGCGTAGTATGGACGGAGGTTCACGTTGACGAACGCCCAACCGTATTTGTCGCCGATCTCGCTGCAGAGCCGGTTGACGTCGTCGTAGTTGCCCTGGATCGCGACCGTCTTCGGCCCGTAGATCGCCGAGCCGATGATTTTTCCCTGCTCCAAGCCCTCGGGAATGAAGACGTAGCAGTTGAGTCCGGCCTTGGCGGCGTGCGCCGCGACGGAGTTGGCGAGGTTGCCGGTAGAAGCGCACGAGACGGTCTCGAAGCCGAACTCGATCGCCTTTGAGATGGCGACCGATACGACGCGGTCTTTATAGGAGAAAGTGGGATGATTGACGGAGTCGTCCTTGATGTAGAGCTCTTTGACGCCCAGCACTTCGCCGAGGCGATGGGCGCGCACGAGCGGCGTGAAGCCGGAGTAGAGGCCGGCCTTGGGCTCGCCGTCGATCGGCAGCAGCTCGCGGTAGCGCCAGAGATTTTTCTCGCGCGACGCGATCTTCTCGCGCGAGAGCGCTTTCTTGATCGCATCGTAGTCGTAAACAACCTCCAGCGGTCCGAAGCACGTCTCGCACACATGGAGCGGCTCTTTGGGATAATCCTGGCCGCACTCGCGACACCGCAACCCTTTAACGTAGCTCATGGCTTCTCCTCTCCGCCTTTTCGCCGCAGGCGGCGCACGCGGGATTTTTCCGTACCTCGATGGTCCTGAAGTTCATCGTTTTCGCGTCGTAGGTCAGGACGCGGTCCATCAGCAGCTCTTCGTCCATGCCGCTGAGATATTTGATCGCCTCGGTCGCCTGGATCGCCCCGATCACTCCGGCGACCACGCCGAGGATGCCCGCCTGCTGGCAGTTCATCAGCTCGCCCGGCGCGGGCGGCTCCTGAAAGACGCAGCGGTAGCAGGCGCTCTTGTGCGGCACGACGGTCATCGTCTGACCCTGCAGGCGCACGATGCCGGCGTGCGAGAACGCCTTGCCGAGCGTGACGGCGGTGTCGTTGACTAAAAATTTCGTCTCGAAGTTGTCGCTGCCGTCGACGATGAAGTCGTAGTCGGCGAAGATCTCCGCCGCGTTGGCGGCGTCGAGCCGCGTCGCGTACGTGCGCACGGCGACCGCGGAATTGAGCCGATCGAGCTTCTCCGCCGCCGATTCGACTTTGAGGCGGCCCAGGTCTGCTGTCGCGTGCAAAATCTGCCGCTGCAGGTTCGACAGCTCGACGCGGTCGCCGTCGATGAGCCCGAGCGCGCCGACGCCCGCGGCGGCGAGGTAGAAGGCCGCCGGCGAGCCCAGGCCGCCGGCGCCGATCACGAGCGCCTTGCTCTCGCGCAAGCGGATCTGCCCCTTGCCGCCGAAATCGGGGATCATGATCTGGCGGCTGTAGCGCTCGATCTCGTCCTGGCTGAGTCGCGTCGTCATCTTTGAAATCTTCTCGCGGCCAAAAAAAAACCTCTTCTCAAAGATAAGAAGAGGTTTTTACCCTCACCTTATCTTCCCCCCGGATTTTCCGGAGGCGGGAATTAGCACCAGCGTTTCACCGTTCGGTGAAACCGGTTGCTGTGGCATCTACGGGCCGCTCCCTCCGCCACTCTGGATAAGGTCCAGTTATGTGACTCAAGGCTAGCCTACCGGTATGCCGCTGTCAAGGGCGGCGCGACCGCTGCGTGACCACTACCGGACCATCTAACTAAAATAGGCTTGACGCGGAGCGCGAATGGGTGTAACCATTGGTTACATGAAGCCCCGAGAGCTAAAGAGAATCCGCCGCGAGCAATTAAAACTCACGCAGGCCGAATTGGCCGCGAAACTCGGCACCACGCGCGTCAGCGTGGCGCGCTACGAGAGCGGCGCGCGGCGCATCCCGGGCGTAGTCGAGGTCGCCGTCGCGCAATTCAAGCAAATGCCGCGCATTCCGATGCTCGGCATCGTCGCCGCCGGCAAACCGATCGAGCCGGTCGCGCAAAAAGAGTTCCTCGACCTGCCGCTCGGCAACGAGGAGAGCTTCGCGCTCAAGGTCGAGGGCGAATCGATGCGCGAGGAGGGCATCATGCCCGGCGACCTCGTCATCGTCCGGCGGCAGGCGCGCGCCGCGGCCGGCCAGACCGTCGTCGCGCTCGTCAACGGCGAGGCGACGGTGAAAAAATATTTTCCCAAGAGCGATCACATCGAGCTGCGCCCGGCGAACGCCGCGATGCAGCCGATCCGCGTCACGCCCGAGGACAAGTTCGAGCTCCAGGGCGTCGTCGTCGGGCTCATCCGCCATTTCAAATAATAAATGATGCGAAAGTTTTTTTTCCATGCCGCGCCAGATCGTTTGTTTCCAGGTTCCATCGCTCCACATCGCCGTCGCGCGCGCGAGCGCGCCCGCGCTGCGCCGTCGTCCCGTCGCCGTCGCGCCGCCGACCGCTAGAGGCGTCCTCTTCGAAGTCTCCGCCGAGGCGGCAGCCGAAGGCGTATGCGCGGGCATGCAGCTCGACCTCGCCCGGCTCCGCTGCCCGGGCTTAAAGATCATCGCGCCGCAGAGCAAAGGCGTTCCCGCGGCGCACGCCGCCGTGCTCGAATCGCTACGCTACTTCAGCCCGATCTGGGAGCCGATCCGCCCGGGCCATTTCTATCTCGATCTCACCGGCACGGCGCGGCTCTTCGGCCGCGCGGTCGACACCGCCGCGCGCATGGAGCAGGAAGTCCTCGAGCGCTATCGCCTGAGCGGCGTCGCCGGCGTCGCCACCAGCAAGCTCGTCTCGCACATCGCCGCCGACGCGGTCTTAAAGCCGCCCGACCTCTGCGGCGTCGACCCCGGCGCGGAGAAGGCGTTTCTCGCGCCGCAGGCGGTCGCGGCGCTGCCGTCGCTCCATCGCCTGTGCGGCGGCAAGACGCCGGAGTTCCTGGAGATGCTCGGCGAGCTCGACCTTACGACGCTGGGGAAAGTCGCCGCGACGCCGCCGGGCCATCTGGAATTGGTCGTGGGACCGCGCTCGCGGCTGATGCAGCAGTGGGCGGCAGGCTTCGACCCGACGCCGGTCTGGCCGGCGGAGCGACGGCCGTCGCTGGAAGTCTCCTGCACGCTCGCGCCGGACGAGGTCGACGATGCGGCGCTCTTAGCCGCGCTCTACGGTCTCTTGGAGCGGCTCTGCCGCCAGCTGCGCGCGAGCGAGCGCCTCTGCGCCGGCGTGCGCGTCGATCTCGTGCAGAGCGACGGCGTCGAATTCAGCGGGCGCGCGCCGCTCGCCGCGCCGTCGCACTGGGAGTGCGATCTCTACCCGGTCGTCGAAAAATTATATTTCCGCCTGTTCCAGCGCCGCGTGCGCGTGCGGAAGATCGTCCTCGCGGCCGAGAAGCTCGAAGAGCGAAGCCGCCAGCTCGCGCTTTTTCCCGAGCGCCCGCCGGAAGAAAGTTTGAAGCAGCAGCGGCTCGCCGCCGCGCTCGACGCCGTGCGCGCGCGCTTCGGCAAAAACGCCGTCTCGTGGGGGAGCGCGTGACGCCGTTCGTTCATCTGCACGTGCATTCGTCGTACTCGCCGATGCGCGGCGTCTCTTCGCTCGAAGAGCTCTGCCGCGCCGCCGCGGCCCAAAGCGCGACACACCTCGCGCTCACCGATACGAACGGGCTTTACGGCGCGGTGCGCTTCGTCGAGACCGCGCGGCAGCACGGCTTGAAGCCGATTCTCGGCGCCGAGCTCGTCCACGGCGCGCACCGCGCGGTCTGCCTCGCGAAGGACGCCGAGGGTTACGCGAACCTCTGCCGGATATTATCCGAGCGCCACTGCGATAAAAATTTCGCCGCCGTCGGCGCGGTCGCGCGCCGCCGCCGCGGCCTCGTCGTACTCTCCGACGACCTCGCGGCGGTGAAAGCGTGGAGCGAGCAGTCGCGCGGCGATCTCTACGTCGAGCTCGCGCCCGGGCCGCAGATGAACGACGCGGTGAAATTCAGCCGGGCGCTCAAGCTCCCGCCGGTCGCGACGAACCAGGTGCACTTCGTCAAAGCCGAAGATTACCCGCTCCACCGCCTGCTGCGCGCGATCGACTTGAACACGACGCTCTCGCGCGTCCCCGACGGCGCATGCTGCGCGCCGGAGAGCTGGCTCATGCCGCCGCCGCGCCTCGCGCGCGGCTTTGTCCACGTGCCCGAGGCGCTCGCGAACGCGGCGGCGATCGCGGAGGGCTGCCGCACCGACTGGGATTTCAAAGAAACTATTTTTCCCGCGTTCCGCGCGCTCTCCGACGCCGAGGCGTTCGCGCTGCTCCAAGAAAAAACCTACGCCGGCGCGCGGCGGCGCTACGGCGGCCTGCCGGACGAAGTCCGCGAGCGCATCGAGAGCGAGCTTGCGATCATCCGCGACAAGAGCTTCAGCCACTATTTTCTCATCGTCGACGAGATCGTAGGCCGACGCATGACCTGCGGGCGCGGCTCGGCGGCGGCTTCGATCGTCTCGTACGCGCTCGGCATCACCGACGTCGATCCGGTGCGCCACCGCCTCCAGTTCGAGCGCTTTTTGACGCGCACGCGGAACGACCCGCCCGATATCGACGTCGATTTTCCCTGGGACGAGCGCGACGACGTGCTCGCGTGGGTCTTCGAGACCTACGGCGGCAGAGGCGTCGCGCCCGCGAAGATCGCGATGGTGGGGAACCAGAATACGCTCGCGCTCCGCGGCGCGCTGCGCGAGGTCGCCAAGGTCTACGGCATCGCGCCGGGCGAGATCGACCAGAACGCCTCGGTCATTCTAAAGCGCCTGAATTTTCTCCGCATGGCGGAGAGCCCGGAAGGGGAGTCGTGGGCGGAATCGCTCTGCGAGCTGAGAGAATTCGCCGCGCCGTGGCCGGAGATCCTCGACCGGGCCTTCCGCGTCGTCGGCCATTTCCGCAATCTCGGGCTCCACTGCGGCGGCATCGTCGTCGTGCCCGACGAGATCCGCAAATACGTGCCGGTCGAGATCTCGGCGAAGAAAATTCCGGTGCTGCAGTGGGAGAAGGACCAGGTCGAAGACGCCGGGCTCGTCAAGATCGACCTCCTCGGCAACCGCTCGCTCGCGGTCGTGCGCGACGCGCTCGCGGCGATCAAAGCGAACGCCGGCATCGCGCTCGACTACCACACGTGGAATCCGGTCGACGACGCGAAGACGCAGGACGCGATCTGCCGCGGCGACACGATCGGCTGCTTCTATATCGAGTCGCCGGCGACGCGCCTGTTGCTGAAAAAGCTCTGGACGAAAACGCCGGAACATCTCAAGGACAAGGCCGACGTCTTCGAATACCTCGTCGCGGTCTCCTCGCTCGTGCGCCCGGCCTCGATCGCGTTCGTGAACGAGTTCGTGCGCCGCGCGCACGGCGCGCCGTACGACCCGCTCCATCCATTGTTGGAAGCGGCGCTCGCCGAGACGCACGGCATCATGGTCTATCAAGAAGATGTCGCCAACGTCGCCGTCGCGCTGGCGGATTTCACGCCGACCGAAGGCGAGCATTTGCGCAAAATCCTCAACAAGAAGCACAAGCAGCTC
>DATDFN010000050.1:0-6768 GCA_036522615.1 Binatia bacterium
GTCACGCCCGCCTCGCGCAGGACGCGGTACGCCGCCGCCTCGTAGATCGGCGCGCTCATCCAGATATTTTCCCACGGCATGTGGAGCGCATAATAGACGGGCTCTTTACGCTGCATGACGGCTTTAATTTTGACGCGCGGATTCATATGCAGCCCGCCCATGAGCCGGTTAAATTCCGAGAACGGCCCTTCAGGATGGACCCATCCCTCAGGCGGAATCTCCCCTTCCAGCACAATCTCCGCGTCGGCGATGGAGGGGACAGGAACCGTTTCACCCGACGCGAGTTTGAGCGCTTCGCCGCGCAGACCCCCGGCGAAGCCGAGCTCGTTCTGGCCAAGCGCGGCCTTGAAAGTGGAGGCGATCATCTCATAGGGATGGACGCCGATCGAGATCGAGACCGGCAGCGGCTTTCGCCGCTGCAACGCGCGCTCGGCGTAGCGGCGCAAGTTGTTCGGCGTGACGATGTCGATGCCGGTGACGTTTTTTTCCTTGATCATGAGCCGATACATGCCGGCGTTCATGCCGTATTCGGGGTCTTCGGCGATTACGACGGCGCCCGTGATCATCGGGCCGCCATCCATGAGGCCGAAGACCGGCACGGGCAAGCGGTAGAGATCGACTTTGCCGCCGGTCTGAATAACTTCCTTCACCGGAGCTTTCTTGACCACTTTGGGCGCGATGGGCTTGTCCATCGCGGCGCGCAGCTTGCCTTCGATCGCGCGGTAGTCGACGCCCATCGCAAGGGCTAATCGCGCGCGCGAATTCAGCAAACCGGATACGACAGGCATGGAGTAGCCGCGCGGGCGAGTGAAAAGCACCGCCTTGTCCGCCTGCGGCACGAGGGCGGCGACGTTGCGCAAATCGACCGGCTGCGAAATTTCCAGCAGCTCATCGTGCGCGCGCAGCGTTTTCAGAAATCCTCTGAAGCTCGATTCCATAGACTTCCTCCAAAGTCCGCACCTTAATCAGGCCGGGTGATCGTGTCAACGTATTCCCTTGACAACGCGCAGTCGCGCGGATACGCCAAGATCATGCGCAGCTCCTTCGGCCTGACGCTGGCGAATCGCGGCGTCATCATCGGCGCGGTCAAGGCGCGCGATCTTCTTCACATGACCGAGCAGGCCGACGCCTCCGGCGCATTCGACGCGGTCTGGGTCGGCGACAGCCTGCTGGCGAAGCCTCGGCTCGAATCCGTCGCGCTGCTCTCGGCGCTCGCGGCTGTGACGAATAAAGTCCGCCTCGCCGTCGGCTGCATGGCGACTTTCGTCCATCGCCATCCCGTGCTCTTCGCCCAGCAATGGGCGAGCCTCGACGTTATCTCCGAGGGGCGCAGTTGGCTCGTCGTCTGCATGGGCGGGCCTGACGAGCAGAGCAAAGCGCAGGCGCTGGAGCACGCGGTGATGGGCATTCAAGCGAAGGAGCGGCCGGCGCGGATGATCGAGGGCATCGAGATCCTGCGCAAGCTCTTCGCGGAAAAGAACGCCTCGCATCACGGCCGCTTTTATCAGTTCGACGGCGTCACGCTCGAGCCGCGGCCGGTGCAGCAGCCCTGTCCGATCTGGATCGCGAGCAATCCGACGGGGCTCACCTGGAAAGACGGCGCGAGCGCGCCGAGCGATATCATCGAGCGCAGCTTCCGGCGCGTCGCGCGCTACGCGGACGGCTGGATGACCAACAAAGTGAGCCCGGATGAATTCCGCCGTCAGTGGGCGCGCGTTCTCGAAATGGCGCGCGAGGAAGGACGCGATCCGGCGAAGCTGGGCAACGCCCTCTATCACAACATCAACATTCAGCCGGAGCGCCAGGCCGCGCTCGCCGAGAGCAAAGCCTTTCTCGACAAATACTATACGTCGAACTTCAGCGCCGCCTTCGTAGAGGGCTTCACGACGGCCGGCAGTCCGAAACAATGCATCGAAGAGTTAAAGAATTACTTTAATGCGGGACTGCAGCACATCACGCTGCGCCTGACTTCCTGGGATCAGCAGACCCAGCTCCGGCGCTTTCTCGAAGAAGTCGTACCCGCCTTCGCGTGACATGCTTCTGGGCGTCGATCATATCGTGATCGCCGTTCGCGAACTCGATCGCGCGATCGAGGACTACAAGCATCTGGGCTTCACCGTCGTTCCCGGCGGGCGGCATCCGGTCGGCACCTACAACGGTCTGATCGCTTTCGCCGACGGCTCGTACATCGAGCTGATATCTTTTTACCGCGACAACCCCGAGCATCGCTGGTGGGCTTTCCTGCAAAAAAGAGAAGGCCTCGTCGATTTCTGCTTTCGAACGAATGATCTCCTCGGAGACACCGCCAAGCTGAGGCGCGCCGGAGTGAATATCCAGGATCCTGTCCCATGGTCGCGCGCGCGCCCGGATGGTTATCAGTTAAAATGGCTTCTGTCGCTGGCCGTAGAGCCGCACCGCGGCGTCGCGCCGTTTTTAATTCAGGACGAGACGCCGCGCGAAGAGCGTGTCCCGCGCGACGTCGACCACCGTAACGGCATCACCGGCATCGGCGCCGTTCTCGTCGCCGTGGACGATTTGCCGACCGTGCAGCGCTGGTACGAGGCGGTACTCAATACCATGGGCCAAAAAGTCGTGCGCGAGGATTTCACAGCTAATGCCGCCGCATTTCACATCGGGCCCCATAGGCTGGAGCTGCTCGCGCCGACTTATAATTCGGGTCCCATCGCAGAATGGCTTCGCCGCAACGGTCCTTCCCCTTTCGCCGCGACGCTGCGCGGAAGCGAAAAAACGCCGCCCATGGATTTAGAACGCACGCATGGCGCAGCGCTTGGGCTCGAATAAAAAGACGCTTCGGTAATTACGGCTTTCCCGGACCGGCCGGCGCGACGGCGTTGCGAATCGCCATGCGTACCGCAAGCTCTACTTCCGGAAACAATCCCGCGTCGCGAAACCAGTTCGTCGGAATCGCGGTACGCGCTTCGCGGCCGGTTTTCGGGTGGATAAAAATACAGACGTAGTCTGCGTCGCCGGGATCGGCAGCGGACGGCTTTCGAATCTCCCACCCATCTTCTATTCGGTCGAGAATCGGCCGCAGGAAAGCCCGTTTATTCGGCGATGGGCCGGGCATGGCAGAGGTCCGCTTCTTTCATTGTAGTCGTGAAGGCCAGCCTTCCGGGCGGATATATTAGCTTTGCCGCGGAAAACAAAGCAAGGACTGTTTTGACGCAGGCCAGCGGGGGAAAACGGACCGGAAATGCCGTTGAGTGATTATTGCCCCCGGCGGGATTCGAACCCACGGCCCCAGGATTAGGAATCCTGTGCTCTATCCATCTGAGCTACGGGGGCGGAAAGGTGCTAGTTTTTTATGCCCTTCCCGAGTACTTTGCAAGTTTTGCGGCGAGATCGTCGATAAAGCCCGAATCGTCTAATCGCTTCACCCAGTGAAGCTCCCAGAGGGACAACGGATTGATGTCCTTGGCCGCGGGATAATCGCGCACGGCGATATCGAACGTGTTCGCGACTGCCTTCGGCGTCGGATACGGCTTCGGCTTCAGCGACTTGACGATGGAATCGAATTGCCGCTCCAGTTCACTTCGGTTGTCGATTTTCATCCTGCGCATCGGCTCCTGCGCGACGATTTCCAGCGCTTCGTCGCGCCTAAAGAGCATGAGGCAGACTGCGTGAATGGAGGCTTTGATATAATCGGTCAGCAAGGCGGAATTCGCCGCGGCGAACTCCGAAAGGCATGCCTGCGCGTAGTGTCCCACAATGGGAATTTCCGGAACGGCCAGGACTTTCAGTCCGGCGTCGAGCGCCTGCGGAAGATACAGGGAGGACATGAAAGCCGCGACGCATTCGCCGGAAACGATTTTTTTCCATTGACCCCAGCGGCCGACCTCCTTGTCGGGAACGTCGAGGGTTTGAACCTCTTGATCGAGGCCCATCATCTCGAGCCATAAAGTTACGGCGTGCGGCTGCCCCTGCGTGCGCACCGCCATCGT
The DNA here is from genome assembly GCA_036522615.1 of Binatia bacterium. Classification (GTDB taxonomy): domain Bacteria; phylum Desulfobacterota; class Binatia; order UBA9968; family UBA9968; genus JAJPJQ01. Next base: position 3,963 of record DATDFN010000050.1, read on the forward strand.
TCCGCCTTTTAGATCCTCCGGCCGGCGCACTCGAGGGGAAACCACAAGCTCAAGGTTTCCTCCCGCGCTCGGAGCCATGAAGAGCGCGACCTTTCGGCCTCTGGCAGCTTCTTCGTAGAGGTATTCCAGGTGCTCGATGATGACATCGCACGCGCCACCGAAAAGCGCCGCTTCGTATTCTTCCGTGGGTTTGATTTGAATGACGTCGACGTCGAGGTTGTAATAGCGTCGCGCCATCTCCCGGATGCAGAAGATAACCGGCGTCCGATCGTCGTCGCGGTAGGCGAGCCTCACGCGTCTCATGCTCAATACAGGCTCTCGTCGATGTAGGCGGCGGGATCGTCGGGCTTGAGATCGGGATTTTTTTCTTTCAGCTCCTCGATCGCGCTTGCGATAGCGGATTTGTCCGGATAGGGCCGCTCGGGCGGCTTTGCCGCGTAATACTCCTTCACCTTCATATCCAAGGCGTTGGGGTCGCTGCGCCCGGCGTACTTTTCATAAGCGGCGGCGACGAGATCCGGTCTCTGGCGCGCGATCGCCAGCGCCTCTTCGACCGCGTGCAGAAAGCGTCTCACGGTCCCGCTCTGCGCTCGCAAGTAGAGCCGCCCTGCGGAGATGTCGGCGCCGCTCACGAGAATGCCGATATCGGCAAGATCGATCAGCTTGTGGATTTTGGCGCGCTCCTGCGGCGCCAGCTCGAGCAGATCGTCGGACGTCGCCGTGACCGCGTCGACCTCGCCGCGCGCGAGGGCCTGAAGACGCTCGACCGACCCGCTGAAGCCGGTGGCGACGATGCGCACATCTTTTTCCGGCTCGAAGCCGAGTTTCTTGAGCGCCCGCGTCGCGACGCGGTCTTGGCTGGCCCCCGGCGTGCTGACGCCGAAGCGCCTGCCTTTAAGCTCTTCCTTACGACCGATCTCCGGCTTCGTGAAAATCGCGAAGCGCTCTTTACCCAGACTAGCGATGATCACGAGCGGAGCCTTCTCCGCGGCGATCGCCTCGATCACCGGTCCGGAATTTCCGAGGAAAAATTGAATGTCCCCGGAAACGAGCTTCGGCACCGCGAGCCTGCCGGGGCTTACGCGAGTCAGCCGCACGTCGAGGCCGTACTTGTCGAAGATTCTCAGCTCCTTTGCGATAAAGACGGGAATCTTCGCGCCCTGCGCGTTGGTATAGCCGACGCGGATGGTCTCCGCGGCATCGGCCCTGGTCGAAAAGACGATAAGGATGATTACAGCGAGTGCGGTAAAAACGCGGTCCGTCTTCATTTGCCGTAGAGCTTCGTGAAGAACCCTTCACTCTCGAGCTCTTTCACGATCGAGAGATCGATAAACTCCTCGATGCGGCGGCCCTTCAACTGCGGGTACGTATAGCTCAAGTCCTCGATGTCGTTCTGGAGCGCTTCCGCGCGCGGATAGGGTTTCTGCGGGATCGTGCCGAGGAGATAATTTCTATACATCGAGTCCAGGAGCCGCGGGTCTTCGACCTTCATGTATTTGCGATAAACGCGAAACGCCAGATCTCTGTTGCCGCGGCCCACTTTGATCGCCTCGGTGATCGCCATGATGAAGCCTTTGAGCTGGCGGCGCTTCTCCTTCATAAATTGCCGGCTCGTCGAAATATCGCTGCCGGTCGTGTAAACTCCCTCTTGCAGCAGGTCGGCGAGCACCGAGACTTTCTGCCCCTGCAATTCCAGCTGGAGAATATTGTCGACGGTCGCCAGTGTCGCGTCGATTTTGCCTTGCAGCATGATGACGATGCGGCGGTCCGATTCGCTGATGCCGGTGGGAATCAATTGCACATCTTTCCCAGGCTGCAGACCCAATTTCGGAAGCAGCCGCTTCAGCGCGTAATCCGAGCCTGCGCCGATGCGGCTCGAGCCGATCACCTTTCCTTTGAGCGCCTGCAGCGACGTGATCGAGGGATTCGCGATCAGCTTGTACGCGATCGCGCCCAGGCTCGCCATGATGACGACCGGCGCGCCGTTGGCGGCGGCGCCGACGGCGGAGGAGCCGGACGCCGCGATCACCTGGACGCTGCCGCCCAACAGCGCATTGACGGAGGTGATGCCCGAAGCGATGTAGACGAGATTGCCTTCAACGCCGTATTTTTCGTAGAGCCCCAGATCCTTCGCGATCCAGAGCGGCGCGCGCGTGCCGGAGACGGAAGCATACGAGATCGTCACGGTTTCCCTTTTCTCCTGCCCGAAACTCGAGGCCGTGAGCGAGAAAAATAAGACCGCGGCGAGCGCGAAAATTTTCCGGGAAAAGCTTTTCATGGATCGGATCAGTAGTGCTCGCCTTCGTCGAGCGTACGGATCGCGGCGCGGATTTCGGCTTTGGATTTGACCTTGTGCTTATAGAGAAGGAACGGCCATGCCCGATAGGGATTCTCGAGGCGCGCCTTCACGCGTCCGCGGCCGGCTTCCGGCAGCGGCTTCGGCGTCGAGAAGCTCATGAGCAGCAGCTGGTCCTCGCACGCGCGCTCGAGCTGGATCGCCGAAATGCAGGTACCTTCGATGCCTGGTCCGGTGACGATGCAGCCGTGGCCGCGGAGAAAAATTGCATGATGCGGTCCGAGCGCCTCGACCATGCGCGCGGCCAGCGCTTCGCTGTTGATGCCGTGGCTGTCGGGAAAGACCGGAACCCCGTCGGCGAAAATGCGCGCCTCGCGGTTGAACGGAATGAGCCCGCCTTCCTGCAAACCCATCAATACCGAGTAGCGCGCGTGGCAGTGGAGCACACTCGCGACGTCCGGCCGCTGCTTGTAGATCGCGCTGTGAATGACCGACTCCGACGGAATCGGC
>DATDFN010000051.1:0-7278 GCA_036522615.1 Binatia bacterium
GCCGCGCCGCATAATCTTTTCGCCGAGCCGCGCTACACGGAAAAGCAGCTCGAGCATTTCTCGTCGTATATCGGCAAGACGTATTGGGTCACGACGGAGAAAAATCAGCAGCCGACCTTCTACACGGCGCCCAAGACCAACGCGCAGACCTTTCAGCCCGCCGCCAAAGAGGGCTTCGAGGTTAAAGAGGTGGTAGAGAAAACGAGCGACAAGCCGTTCTACCGCGTCGCGTTCGAGTCGGGCAAGGAAGGCTTCATTCCGGTGACCGCTTTCATGGAGCGTATCAACGGCTCTTTCACGGCGATCGATCCCGATCGCGACGACAAGACGAAGACCGCGAAAGAGATCGCCGACGAAGAGAAGCGCCGCGACTGGATCCGCCAGCAAAAATGGCCCCAGCACGTCAAGGATGCCGCGCTCAAAAAGCAGCCGGTCATCGGGATGAGCAAAAAGGAAGCGACGGCGGTGCTGGGGAAACCCAAAAACGTGGTGCAGCTCAAAACCGGCAACTCAGGCACCGCGCTGATGGGCAAGCAGGAGCAGTGGATCTACGACAACGGCCCCGTCATTACCTTCAACAACGGCGTCATCGTCAGGATTCAATAAAGTTTCAAGCTTCCGGTTTCAAGTTTCAGTTTAATCACAGCAGATTCTCTGACTTCTCGGAGAGATTCTTCGCTGCGCTCAGAATGACAAGAAGCTGGTGTCATCCTGAACGAAGTGAAGGATCTCTCCGAAAAACTAGAAACTCGAAACTCGCAATCCGAAACCGCTTTTTCTTTAACCGTGCCCGACCGCCGGCTCGGCCGTCGGCGGCTGGCCGCGGAACCGGCGCCACCAGGGTGTGACGATCGGCATGATGAAGAAAAAGATCGCCGCGGCCGTGATCACCCCCGCGATCGGACGGGTGAGGAAGATCAAGAGCGTCCCCTGCGACATGATCAAGCTCTGCCGCAGCGCGTTCTCCGCCATATCGCCCAGTACCAGGGCCAGGACAAACGGGGCCAGCGGGTAGTCGAGCTTTTTAAAGACGTAGCCGATCACGCCGAAAATCAGCATGTACCAGATGTCGAGCATGCTGTTGTGCACCGCGTAGGAGCCGATGGCGCAGACCACGACGATGAGCGGCGTAAGGATCGCGAAAGGGATGCGGAGAATCGCCGCGAACAGCGGCACGAACGCCAGCACCATGAGAACGCCGATCACGTTGCCGGTGTACATGCTGGCGATCAGCCCCCAGACGAAGTCCGGCTTTTCCTTAAACAGCAGCGGCCCCGGCTGCAAGCCCCAGATGATGAGACCGCCCAGCATGACCGCGGCCGTCGGCGAGCCGGGGATACCGAGCGTGATCATCGGCAGCATCGCCGCGATGCCTGCGGAATGCGCCGCCGTCTCCGGGGCCACCACGCCTTCAAGCTCGCCCTTGCCGAACTTGTCGGCGTTTTTCGAGAAGCGCTTGGCGAAGGCGTAGCTCATGAACGACGCGGGCGTCGCCCCGCCCGGCTTGAAACCCATCCAAAAGCCGATGAACGAGCTCCTGATGAACGTCCGCCAGTAGCGCGGCAAAATTTTCCAGGTCTCGAGCACCACACGCAGGTTCATCCCCGTGCGCGTGCCCTGGAAGCTCAACCCCTCTTCGACGCTCAGGAGAATCTCCCCAATACCGAACAGGCCGATGACGGCGATGATGAAATCGAAGCCGCGCATCAACTCAGTAAAGCCGAAGGTGAGGCGGAGCTGGCCGGTGACGATATCGAGGCCGACCGCCGCGAGGATGAAGCCGATCATGATCGACACCACCGACTTCAGCGGGTTGCCGCCTCCGAGGCCGACGAAGCTCGAGAACGTGAGCAGCTGGATGGCGAATATCTCCGGCGGGCCGAAACGCAGCGCGATCTGCGCCAGCAGCGGCGCAAACAGCGTGATCAGCACGATCGAGAAAAACGCGCCGATGAACGATGAGCTGAAGGCGCCGGTGAGCGCCTGACCGCCCTGGCCGTTGCGCGCCATCGGGTAGCCGTCGAAGGTCGTCGCGACCGACCACGGCTCGCCGGGGATGTTGAACAGGATCGAGGTGATCGCGCCGCCGAAAAGCGCACCCCAGTATATGGACGTGAGAAGAATGATCGCCGAGGTCGGCGGCATCGTGAACGTCACGGGGAGCAGGATCGCCACGCCGTTGGCGCCGCCGAGTCCCGGCAGCACGCCGATGATCGTGCCGAGCAGGATGCCGATCACCGCCATCCCGAGATTGAACGGCGTGATCGCGATGTGAAAACCCATCCAGAGGTTTTCAATCCCCATCGGTCAATACCCCAGCCATTCTTCGAGCGGCCCCTTGGGCATCGGGACGAGGAACCACAGCTCGAAAATCACGAAGCACGCAATCGGAATGCCGAGCGCAATGACGGCGACGATGGGCCACGAATGGCGACCGACCCAGCGCATGTAGAAGGCCATGTAGAGTGCGGAGGCAACGTAAAGGCCGAGGAAGTGCATCAGCGCGACCGCTACGACCGCCGGCCACAGCACCGCAAGAACCGACCTCAATTGCTCGCGATTGACGAAGGGCTTGTCGGAGGCGTTCCAGACGGCCTGGACGAGGATCGCGCCGCACGTCCCGATCATGATGATCGCGAGCCAGGCGGGAAAAAAACCGCTCTGCGGTCCGTCGGCGCCCCAGCCGAATCCAAGACGGACGGCATCGAAGAGAACCAGGCTCCCCAGAAGCATCAACACCGAAGCGGTAACGATGTCGGCGATGCGCATTCCCGGATTACTTCTTCAGCAGCCCGCCCTTCGCCATCAGGTCGCGGTGGATCGTCTCATTTTCCGCAACCCATTTGGTGTACTCGGAACCCGAGGCGAACGCCGGCTTGAGCGCGTTATCTTCCATGTATTTCTGGAAGTCGGGCGTGTCGAATACTTTCTTCAAAAAGCCGACGTACCACTCGACCGCATCCTTCGGCATGTCGGGCGCGCCGAAGATGCCGCGCAGCATCAGGTAGTGGATGTCGGCGCCGAGCGCCTCCTTAATCGTCGGGATCGTCTTCCAGTCCCCGACCGGTATGCGCGCCGTATCGAAGACGCCGAGCGGACGGACCGTGCCGTTCTTCCAGTGGCTGACGCATTCGGCCGGGTTGTTGACCGTAGAGTCGATGTGCTTGCCGACGAGGTTGACGCAAACCTCCCCGCCGCCTTTGAATGGCACATAGGTGAACTTGACCCCCATTGCTTGCTCGATCTGGACCGTGATGATCTGGTCTTCCTGAGCCGAGCCGGTGCCGCCCATCTTCAGCCGGTTGTCGCCGCCGGAGCGTTCTTTGACTGCGGCAAGGTATTCCTTGGCGGTCTTATAGGGCGTATCGGCGTTGACCCAGAGGATGAACTGGTCGAGCGCCATGCGCGCGACCGGCGTTAAATCCTTCCAGTTGAACGGCACCCCCGTCGCGAGCGGGGTGGTGAAAAGGTTGGAGAGCGTAATGATGATGGTGTGCGCGTCGCCCTTCTTGCCTTTAACTTCGAGGAAGCCTTCGGCGCCGGCGCCCCCGGATTTGTTGACAGCAATGAGCGGGCGAGGTGAAAGTTTGTGTTTCTCCGCAATGCCGGATATCAGCCGCGCCATCTGGTCGGCGCCGCCGCCGGTGCCGGCGGGGATTACGAACTCGATCGGCTTGGTGGGCTCCCAGGCATGGGCTGGATGCCAGAATCCAGAGGCAGCCAGTAGCACGCCCACTAGTACGGGGGTCGTCTTACGCATAGGGCTTCCCTCCTTCTCTGGCCACCGCTTCTAATCCTACGGCGGGGGAATGTCAATCGCAGTTAACTTGTCGTTCATGGGTGCGCCACATGACCTTGGAGCGGGCGGCAGTCGAAGGGATCTAGACGGTTTGTGGGTTAGCGCATGCTTATCCGACCGGCTTCATGTCGACGATTCTCCAGAGATACCAGCACGCAAGCGTCCGATAGGGGTGCCATTGCTTCGCCCGGCGCGTAATCGTCCACGGCCGCGGCAAGGTTTTCATTCCGTATGCGATCGCGAATCCTTTTCGCACGCCGTAGTCGCCGAGCGGCAGCACGTTGAGCCTGCCGAGATCGAAGATGAGAAACATTTCGGCGCTCCATCTGCCGATGCCTTTCACCGCCGTGAGCTTTTCTATTATTTCCTCGTCGGACATTTTGCGCATCGTCGCTTTGGTCGGGATCGCGCCGCTGGTCACCGCGAGTGCCACTTCCCGGATGTAGCTCGCTTTCGCGAGGGAGAAGCCGGCGCGGCGCAGGACTTCCATCTCCGCCTGCAAGACCGTTTCTGGAGCGACCGACCCCGACGTGCCGAGCGCGTCCTGGAGCCGCCGGAGAATCGTATTCGCGGCCCTGCCGGTCAACTGCTGGTGCGCGATCGCCCGCACGAGCGATTCGAAAACGCTCCCGGTGCGCAGCGAGAGCTTGCATGGACCGATCTGCGCGATCACGTCGGCGAGCGTGCGGTCGGATTTGACGATATGCGCTATGCCTTCACTGTAGTCGTTCATCGGTGACTTAAAAATCTCGCAAACTGCGTATAGCGGACGGCTTTGAAAAGTCAACGACCCGTGATAACGAACGGCCAAAGCCAGCGGAGGTGGTGCCATGCCGGCCGGACGAGCTGTGCGTCTGAGGTCTCGGTTTTTGCTTTCTTTGGTCATCGCGGGTGCGCTGGGCGCATGCGGCCCCGAGACCGTGGGGCCGCCGCCCCTGACTGTGCCGAAACCGCCCGAGGCAAAGCCGGCGGTCGAAAGAGCGCCGGCGCAAGCCGAGCGCCCGGAGTGGAAGGTCGGATACGAGTGGCGATATTCGTGGACCGACCCTTCGGGCAAAGGAACGATCGTGAAGGAAATCATCCGCGAAGAGGCGTTCGAAGGCGTTCCGGCGTTCGTCGTGAAGCGCGGCGCGAGCGAAGATTTCTACGCGAAAGATGTCCTTGGGCTGCTCGGGACGATGTCCGACGGGCGCGTCACGGTCAAGCGCAGCGCGCCTTTCCAGGCGCTGGCCTGGCCGATGGAAGTCGGAAAGGAATGGGTCAACGCTTACGTCGTGCAGCGCGCCGACGAGAAAGCATCCGAGTCACAGGAGAACCGAGTCGTCGTGAGCAAAATCGAACGCGTCACTGTCGGCGCAGGAAGCTTCGACGCGTTCAAGACCGAGATCTATAACGGCCGCACCGGCACCCTTTTGAACGAATATTGGTACGCGCCCTCGGTCAAATGGTTCGCCAAATCCCGCGTGTACAATCGCGATGGCGTGCGCGAGGAAGCGCTTTCGAGCTTCAAGCTGGATTAGAGGTTCGTTCTAGGCCATGAGCTTGTTTAGAAGACGATCGGATCTCGACGATCTACTAAAACCGCGGCGCAGCCTGCGCGGTTTGAAAACCGCGGCCGTGTGCCTGGCGCTCCTCATCGCGATCATGTGGTATTTTCATTCCGCGCGCCTGCCGGATGCGCCCAAGCCGGCAGCGGTGACACCTCCGGCGCCCCCGCCCGTCGCGGAGCCGCCGCCGGCCACGCCTCCAGAGCCGGCTCCCGAACCCGTTCCCGAGCCGCCGGCTCCAGCCGCGAAAACACTTCCCGAGCCGGTCAAATCTGGACCTGCCAAGGCAGCGTCTGAGCCGGTCACGAAACCACCATCCGCGCCCGCTCCGGTAGACGCATCACAGCGACAAAAAGCGCCGCCGCCCAAGACGACGGCGAAGCCGCCGCCTGCGAGAACAGCCGCGCCGCCCGCGGCAGAACCACCGCCGCCTGTGCGTCAATCAGACCGACCCGACAGTGATGCTGGCTAATTGCTAACGACAAGCGCCGGCGCGGCGAGAACGGCTAAGATCGAAAAAATCGCCATCATCACCAGCCAGCCTATAAGGCAGACGCCGACGGCGCGGCCCGTGCTCGTGTAATCAAGCGCCTGGCGCACGGCAACGATCATGGCGACGAGCATCCAGATCGATGAAACAACAAAGGCAATTGTCATGAGTCCCGGGATAATCCCCAGGATGCGCAGCACACCGGGCGAGCTGGAAAAGCCGGTCGTGCGCAGCAGCTCGCCGACGTTGGCGCTCGTCTGCGCTTCGGGGAGAAGCCGCGTGCCGATGAAGTACGTGAGATAAGCCCAGATATACCAGGCAATCAAGGCGGCGACCGCGCCGAGAAGCAGGCCGACGACACCGCCCTGGGCGGCGCTGCCGATGCCGGCGCACACGCTCGACACGACGACGACAGTCATCGCCTGGCCGAGCGCGGCCTGGTCGGCCTCGACCTCCTCGTAAAGACTCGCGTCCAGTTTGGCCGCCCGCAACGCACGATTGACAAGACTATCCATGCGGCGCTCTATAGTGCGGCGCGCCGCGCGTTGTCAAGCGCGCGCGGCTGTCGAATCGTCGTTGACGCCGCCGCACGTTTATACGATTATTCCGCTGTTCCCGATGGAAACAAGCGTGATATCCAAACCGAAGCGCATCCCGTTTCTCGACGACATGCGCGGGATCGCCATCCTCGCCGTTTTCCTCTTTCACTGCACGAAGCGTGCGCTCGGACACGAGCTCACGCCCGCGACCTTCGGCGGTGTGGCGATGTTTTTCGTCTTGAGCGGCTTCTGCATTCGCCTCGCATGCCGCGGCGGCGAGGGAAGACCCTGGCGCGGTCTTTTGCAACCCAAAACCCGCGTCGAGACCGCAAGCCTTGAATCATAGATTGCTTTTCGGCGCGCCCGCGCGCGCCGCTCCAGCCGAAGCGGCTTGCCGCTCGGTATGTGCGGTGCGACAATAAATCTGCCATCGCTTTCCAAAACCTCAGCATGAAGATTTTATGCCAGATCGTTTTTATCCGGTTGCCATCGCCGCGGCCGAAGCGCCACCGAGAATTAAGCAGTCGAGCTATCCGGAGAAAAACGGAGTGCTGTATTGGGTTTCGACACCGTTCCAGCAGCGGGTTTCGAGTGTCGTGAAGCGGTTTTTGCGATATTGCGATTCCTCTCAACTTTCGCGTTAGCGCTCCGGCTAATTCGAAAAACCTTAAATCGCTCCCTGGTTGTCAAACCCAAAAAAAACAGGTAAAACCGGTGCGGTTTTTACGAGAAAGGTTCCTCAGTGGCTATCCAGATAAAAAAAGCTAAAAGAATCAGTGACTTACCTCCATATCTGTTTGCTGAAATAGACCGCAAAAAACGCGCGGCGCTAGCGCGCGGCGTCGATTTGATCGATCTAGGCATTGGCGATCCGGACATCCCGACGCCGGCTCCGATCGTCGA
>DATDFN010000052.1:0-16522 GCA_036522615.1 Binatia bacterium
CTCTCGGCGCGGTTGCGCTTCATGAAGTGGATCGCTTCCGTCACGGCCTTCACATATCTATAGGCCGTGTCGCGGTTCGCTTCCAGCCACGGCTCGTTGACGACGACCGACGTCCACGGGAACGGGATGTTCATCTGCTGCGCGGTCGCGAGGACCTTGAGCCCCTGGCTCCGCGCCTGCTCGCTCGCCGCCGCACCGAGAAACGTGTACTGGATTTTTCCCGCCTTCAGCGCCGCGAGGCGGCTCGCATCGCCGCCGAGCTGGAGCATCTTGAGATCGTTCTCGACGCTCAAGCCGTTCGATCGAAAAAGATATCTTAATCCCTGATGCGTCGACGAGCCGAAGCGCGAAATGCCGCCGATCTTGCCTTTCAAATCGGCGACCGACTTGATCTCCGGCAGCGCGACGAGGTTGCTCGCGAGCACGTTCAACGGATTGGCGATCGTGAGCAGCTTGGGGCCGCGAAGGCGCGCCTCCAGCGCCGCCGGCCCGCCGGCGGCGAACTGCACGGTGTTGCCGACGAGCGCCTGGACGTTGAGCGAGCCGCTGGTGATGTAAAGGAGGTCGACTTCCAGGCCATATTTGGCGAAGTAGCCGCGCGCCTGCGCCGCCCAGAGCGGCGACTGGCTCGCGTTCGGCGCCGCGTACGAGGCGCGGAGCCGCTCCGCCGCGTCGGCCGATACAGAAAGCGCAAGCAAGCAGAAAAAGATGGTCAGGTAGCGGTAAGGAAATGTCATAGGGGCCTCAAGTTGCATACTTCGGAAGCGCGCGAACAGTCAAGGCGTTGTATTGCCGCAGCGCGCGGTCTATAAAACCGGTCATGGCCAATCGCTGGTTACTGAAAACCGAGCCGTCCGCCTATTCGTTCGCGCAATTGCAAAAGGACAAGCGCACCGTCTGGGACGGCGTCAAGAACAACCTCGCGCTGAAGCATTTATCGGCGATCAAAAAAGGCGACGCGATCGTGATTTACCACACCGGCGACGAGAAGGCGGTCGTGGGGATCGCGCGCGCGGCGAGCGACGCCTATCCCGACCCCGGCAAGAAGGATCCCAAGCTGCTCGTCTTCGACATCGAGGCGGAAAAAGCGATGCCGCGGCCGGTGACGCTGCGCGAGGTCAAGGCCGATCCGAAATTGAGGAGCTTCGATCTCGTGCGCTTGCCGCGGCTTTCCGTCATGCCGGTGAGCGACGACGAATGGAGAGCGATCGAGGCCATGGCGAAATGAGCGCGGGCCACAAGCACGACCACGACCATCCCCACGAGCATCGCGGCGGCGGCCACGCCCACAAGAGCCGATTTCACGACCCGGAGCACGCGGCGGAGTTCGACCGGCGCAAATCGGAGATCCGGGCCGATTTGGCGGAAAAGCTCGCCAACATGCTGGAGCTCAAGGGCAATGAATTAGTTCTCGATCTCGCGACCGGCACCGGGCGAATAGCCCGGCCTGTCTCAAAGCGCCTGCATGGAGGCCGCATCGTCGGCATCGACCAGGCGCCGGCGATGCTCGACGTCGGCCGCCGGCATGAAGATCCCATACCTGCATACGGGCAATGCGCGGGCGAGGCTGGCGCGCTCCCGTTTAAGACGAATGCGTTCGACCGCGCGTTCGTATCCTTCAGCCTGCATCATTTCGGCAATCCCGAGCAGGTCGTGCGGGAGGTTCTGCGGGTTCTGCGAAACGGCGGCAAGTTCGTTGTTCTCGATCCCGTCTTAAAGGAATCCACCGACGCGGTCGGGGCTGCGCTCGACGCGAAAGTCAACCAGGTTTTCCGCCGGACGCACGGAGAGGATTTCCGCTTTCACACCGCTAGCGGCATCCAGCGGCTGCTGCTGAAAGCCGGCTACGGCGCCCCTCGCGCGCAGGTCGCGACCTACACCTTCGATCAGGAGGGTATGGAAGGCATTCCGACCGGCGCGCACTGGCTGGAAGTCGCCGCCGAGCTCGAAGCCGACGCCCCCGAATTGGCAGACCGGCTTAGAGCTACCTACTTTACCTGGCACAAGCACGGTGAATCTTTGCACGTGCGCGGAAGCTTCCCATACGCACTCGTCTCGGGCGAAAAACCCGAATGAGCCTCGGGTAAAGTCCTCGGTGTCTTCCCCTACGATATAGAAGATTCGGCTTCTCGGCCCGTAAAAATTTCCCCGCAGACACATTTTTACGGGTGATCCAATCCCGCGGGTCGCAAGAAATCCGCTGATTTTCTGCCTCTTTGTCCTGGCATGAGCGTTGCTCTCAGCCAAGATAGCTCCCGATGGAGGCGCGATCATGAGACCCGGCGCAAGACTTCAAGATGGCTGGAAGATTTTAATCGCCGCGCTCGTATGCGTTACGAGCGTGTTCTTTTTCCTGGTCGCGCTCGCTTCTCCGGGCACCGGTGACGGCGAAGACCAGCCGGGCCAAACCCCCGGCTTGTCTTCGCCCGAGGTTCCGGAGGGGCAGAGCATGGGTGGCATGTTGAGAGATTTCCAGTTCATCCCCGGCAGCGCCGTCATGGTCGATGCGACCCACGTGCTCGCGATGTTTCAAAACCCCGAGAAGCAGTTTTACGCCGTCGCGCTGTTCACCGCGACGTGCGACGGCAAACGCTGCACGCCGACCGAGCTGATCGCGTTCTCGATCGTCGACAACCAGGGGCGCGACGTCGAGCTCGCCAACAGCGCCGGCCGCGGCCGGCGCGCGGGTGAAGAAATATAAGAAAGTTACGAGGTGGAGGTCACGAAACGGCATCGGGCTCGCAATGGAGGTTGGGCAAAATGAATAAGGTCCGAATTGGAGCGAAGGTGAAAATCAAACAGCAGCACTGGCTGCGGGCGCTCGAGGACGGCACTGTCGTCGAGTACAGACCGCAGTCGCGGCACAGCTGGCTCGTGCAGTTCGAGCGCAAATATCCCGGCGGCGGTATCGACGGCGACAAGCTCTATTTCGATGAAGCCGAATTTTCCGAAGTCGAATATTCCGATGCGAGCGCCTCGATTGAGCCGGCCACGATCGGGAGTCACAGATTTTCGCGCACTCCGAATGGCGTCGATGTTTACGGTTAAATCCGCTCGTCTCCTTCCCTAAATTCCGCACCACTAACTCACCACCACGGCGTCGCCCGGCAACGGGCGGCGCCGCCTGTCTTTTTAGGCCGCCAGCGGGGCCATGCGGCCTTGCAGGTATGCTTCGTCCTGCGTTAGCTTAGACCGTTCCAACGGAGGACGCATGAAAAGATCTTTCATCGCACTCGCAATGTTTGCGCTCGGCGTCGCGAATGCGGCGGCGCAAAGCCGCCCGGTCGTCATCGACGGCGGCACGCTGATCGACGGCACCGGCCGGGCGCCGCTCGCCGACGCCGTCGTGGTATTCCAGGACGGCCGCATCCGCGACGCGGGGCGCCGCAGCGAGGTGAAGCCGCCCGAAGGCGCCGAGGTGATCGATGCGAAGGGCAAGACTATTCTGCCCGGACTAATCGACGGCCATTGCCATCTGCGCGACTGGATGGGCGAGATCTATCTGCACTTCGGTATCACGACCTGCCCGACGATTTCGAACAATCCGACCGAATGGGTCATCGCCCAGCGCGACGGCGTCAAGAACGGGACGATCCGCGGGCCGCGCGTCTGGGCCGCCGGCAACGTGATCGACGGGCCGCCGCCGGAGGGCATGGGCGGCCTCCGGCGCCAGCGCACGAGCACGGTCGTCACGAACGAAGAGGAGGCGCGCGCGGCGGTGCGCGCGGCGATCGCCAAAGGCGTCGACGGCTTCAAGCTCTTCGAGCGGCTCCGCCCGCAGGATGCCAAGGCGGCGGCGGACGAGGCGCACCGCGCCGACAAGCCGGTGATCGGCCATACGCTCGACATCTACGTGTCGGCCGCCGCGGGTTATCAATCCGTCGAGCACGCCTGGTCGGTGCTTTTTACCACGATCACCGACCCGAAAAAGAAAAAAGAGATCGACTTCGCGCGCATCACGGGAAAGATCAGCACCGCCGAGTCGCTTTCGTACATGGAGCGCGACCAGTTCGACAAGCTCATCAAGACGATGGTCGCGCGCAACGTCCACTGGAGCCCGACCTGGGGCACGACCTACCGGCCGATCGCGCGCCGCGGCGCCGAGATGCGCAAGGAAGAAGCCGCGCTCTTGAACGATCCGAATCTTCGCTACCTGCCGTCCTATATTCCGAAGGACGTCGAGAAGCTCTATGCGCTTTTTGCCAAAGCTCCGCCGGAGCTCCGCGTGCGGCTCGAGCAGGGATATAAAAACGTGCAGGAGTTCGCGCGCCGCTTCGTCGCGGCGGGGGGTAAGATCCATCTAGGCTCCGATCCCGATGCGATTCTCGCGGGCTACGGCCTCCATGCGGAGCTCGAGATGGCCGTCGAAGCCGGCCTCACGCCCGTCCAGGCGATCGAGGGCGTGAGCCTGAATGTCGCCGAGGCGTGGGGGCGCCAGAGGGACTACGGCAGCGTCGAGAAAGGCAAGATCGCCGACATCGTCATAGTAAACGGCGACGTCGCCAAGGATATCCGCGCGACGATGCGCGTGGAGAAATTCTTCATGGACGGAAAACCGGTCGACCTCGCGTTTCATCCGAATTATAAAAACCCGATCCCGCGCCCGATCGTCGACCGCCCCGAGCAGGAAGCTGCGCCGGAAGGAAAATGAAGCGCTTCGCGCTGCTCTTCCTGCTGCTCGCCGTTTTTGTTCATCCCGCAGGCGCTGGCGAGGCGGGCAAGCTCACCGTCGTTTCCTACCCGCCGCGGCCGCCGAAGCTGCCGCTTTGGCTTGCGCGCGACGCCGGGCTGTTCAAGAAATACGGCGTCGAAGTCGCGCTGAAGGAATTGGCGTCGAGCGAGGAGCTCTTGCCGGCGCTCGCGCGCCGCGACGCCGACATGTACGCCGCGACCGCGCCCTACATCGTCGCGGCGATCGGCGACGGCGCCGCTCTCGTCTTCATCGCCAACACCGGCTACAGCGTGCTCAAGCTGCTCGCGCGCCCGGAGATCACCGCGCCGCAGCAGCTGAAAGGCAGGCGCGTCGGCACCGGCGACTTGGGCAGCAGCCAGGACCGCATTACGCACCAGGCGCTCATCCGCGTCGGGCTCGACCCCGAGCGCGACGTGACGCTGGTGCCGATCGGCGGGCGCAGCGTCGAGCGGCTGCGAGCGCTCATCGCCGGTAAGATCGACGCGACGACCAGCAACGAAGACAATCTCTTCGAGCTTGAGCGAAGGGGCGAGATGGGCAAGGTCAGCGTGCTCGCCGACAACGAGAGTCTCAAGCTCTACATCGGCGCCGGGGTAGACTTCGCGGTGTCGCGCGCAGTGCTTGAGCGCGACCGCGCGGCGGTGAAGAATTTCCTCAAGGCGATGTGCGAGGCGACGGCGCTCGCGCGCCGCGACCGCGCCGCGGCGGACCGCATTTATACGCAATACATCGGCGTGCGCGATCCGGCGCTGCTCGACTTCATGTACCGCACGTATGTGCTCGGCGCGATTCCGCAGAAACCGTTTCCCAAGGCCGAGGCCGTCGGCCTCGGGCTCGAAGAGTTCGGCGCCAAGCCCGGCGTCAAAGGCAAGAAGGCGGAAGACTTGATCGACGGAAGCCTGGTTCGGGAATTGGAACAGGAAGGATTCTTCGAGCGTCTTTACAACAAATAGATCCGCTACTTCCTTTCCTTATAAAATCCTCGCTCCCTTGACATCCGCTCCGTCCGTTTACTACCTTCGCGGTACTTTTTTACCACGGAGGTCACGGATGTTTTTCACCAACCGCAAAAACGCGCTCCGGCGCGCGGCTCTGTTATCGCTGGCCGTCTGGATGTTCGGCGCCGCGCCGGCCTGGGCGCAGAATCTTCCGCCGCAAAAAGAAGTCGTTTTCAAATCGGTCGACGAGAACGCCAAGGCGATCGCGCTGCTGGGCGACAATATCTTCTATTTCGCCGAGCTGGGCATGCAGGAGTTCGAGACCGCCAAGCTCATGACCGGAATTCTCGAGAAGGGCGGATTCAAGGTCGAGCGCGGCATCTCCGGGATGCCGACGGCGTTCCTCGCGACCTACGGCGCCGGCGCGCCGGTGATCGCGATCCATACCGAATACGACACGACGCCTGGCAACTCGCAGACGCCGGGCGTGACCGATCACAAGCCGATGGTCGAAGGCGCGCCCGGCCACGCCGAGGGCCACAACGTGAATGCGGCGGTGATGATCGGCGCCGCCTTCGCCATCAAGAAGGCGATGGACCAGTTCAAACTCAAGGGCACGCTGAAGATCTTCGGATCGCCGGCCGAGGAGCTGCTGGTCCCACGGCCTTATTTCGCGCGCGACGGCTATTTCAAGGACGTCGACGTGGCCTTCCATACGCATATCGGCGAGGAGCTGAAGACCGAGTACGGCATCCGGCAGTACGCGCTGATCTCGGCCGAGTTCACGTTCAAAGGCCAGACCTCCCACGCCGCTTCCGCGCCCTGGGCGGGGCGGGACGCCGTCGATGCGGCGGAGTTGATGAGCATCGGCTTCGACAAGCTGCGCGAGCACCTCGAGCCGACGCAGCGGAGCCACCGGGTCATCAGCTACGGCGGCGACCAGCCGAACGTCATTCCCGCGCTCGCCAAAATATGGTGGTTCTTTCGCGAAACCACGATCGAGCGGGCGCAGGCGAACTTCGACAAGGCGAAGAAGATCGCCGAAGGCGCGGCGCTCATGACCGGCACGCAGTGGAGCGTTCAGGTTTTCAGCGCGATCTGGCCGACGCGCGGCAACCGCACCATGGCCGAGGTGACGCAGAAAAATGTCGAGCTCGTAGGCGTGCCGAAGTGGAGCGAACAGGAGGAAAATCTCGCGAAGGAATTGCAAAAGAAACAGAGCGCCCCGGTGATCGGGCTGCATCACAAGGTCGAGCCGCTGCGCGAGTCGCGCCAGGGCGCGTCCTCGAACGACTCCGGCGAGGTTACCTGGATCGTTCCGACGGGGCGCGTTACGTTCCCGTCCAACATCCCGGGCATTCCCGCGCACCATTGGGCGGCCGGCGTCGCGCCGGCGACCTCCCTCGCGCATAAGGGCGCGGTCGCGGGCGCGAAGGTTCTGGCGGCCTCGGCCGTCGATTTCTTCGCCAATCCTGCGCTGATCGAAGAGGCGAAGGCGAGCTTCAAAAAAGAGATCGGCGACGTCAAGTATCGGTCGTTCCTACCGCCCGACCAGAAACCGCCGATTTACCTGAATAAGGAGATCATGGACCGCTACCGGCCGGCGCTGGAAAAGTTTTACATCAAGGAGAAACCGGAGTTTAAGTAAGACAAAATTCGGGACCTTCACAGGACCGCGCGCTGCATTGACCCGCTCCCGCTTTCCTAGTAGCTTGCAGCGCGGATATTTCGCTTATAGGAGGCGCCTATGAGATTCAAAGTCTTTGCGCTCTGCGCGGCCCTATCGTCCTTCCTCTTCGCCGGCTCGCTGCCGGCGCAGGACTTCGGCCCCGGCTTTCACAAGGTGAGAGACGGAATTTACACCTTCGCTCCCGATCAAACCACGACCACGTGCAGCATGGTCGTCACGACCGACGGCGTTCTGATGATCGACAGCTGCAACAACTCGCTGGACTCGAAAAAAATGCTGGCCGCGGTGAAAAAAGCGACCGACAAGCCGGTCCGCTTTCTCGTCGACACCGAGACGCACAACGACCACACGTGGAATCACTTCGTGTTCGCGCCGCCCGCGGTCGTCGTCAGCGCTCAGGGCGCCGCCGAAGGGATAAAAAAAGGCCTCGATCCCAAGCGGGCCGAGACGCTCGCGAAGCAATCTCCCGAAGTCGCGGAGGTTGTGAAAAACTATAAGTTCATCGCGCCGCAGATCGAGTACAAGGACCGGATGACGATCCAGCTTGGCGAGCGCACCTTCGAGCTGATTTACCTGAAGAACGTCCATAGCGAGGCCGACACCGTCATCTGGATGCCGAAGGAGCGCGTTCTTTTCGCCGGCTCGGCCGCGAACGTGAAAACCATGATCAATCTCCGCCCGCACGTCCGCTTCGGCGACGTGCTCGCCGGCTACAAGGTGATGCGCGGGCTCAATCCCGAAATCGTCGTCCCCGGCCACGGCCCGCCGACGACGGCGAAAATATTCGACGAGTACGAGGGCTTCTACACGCTGCTCATGAAGCGCGTGGGCGAGATGGCGAAGCAGGGTAAATCGCTCGAGGAGATCAAGAAGGAGCTGAAGATGCCGGAGTACGCCGACTGGGCGGGGCAGGACCGCCTCGGCGCGAACATCGACGTCGCCTACGCGTCAATTAAGGGAAATTAGGGGTAAGCCATGAAACTCAAATCTTCGGCCGCAATCTTCGCCGCCGCCCTGTGGCTCATCGCGGCACCGCTGCCGGCCCAGGATCTGGGGCCGCAGATCAAGAAAATCATGGACGGTATCTACGTCTACGTCGGAAAAAACCTCAATTCCAATTGCGGCATCGTCGTGACGCAGGAAGGCGTCGTGCTGATCGACAGCGGGCACAATCCGACGGACTCCCGGGAGATCGCCGCCGCGGTCAAAAAAATCACTCCATTGCCCATCCGCTTTTTGATCGACACCGAGCCGCATCCCGACCACACCACCGGCCATTTCGTCTTCTCGCCTCCCGCGACGATCATAGCCGCGAAAGGCGCCGGCGAATCGATGCAGGCGCGCGACAAGGCCGATCCCGATCGCAACCGCAAGCTCGCGGAATCGTCGCCGGAAATGCGCGCCGCGTTCGAGGGCTACCGCATGGTGCTGCCGCACGTTGAGTACCGCGAGCGAATGACGCTCAACGTCGGCGAGCGGGCTTTCGAGCTTTATTACATGAAAAACGTCCACAGCGAAGCCGACTCGGCAGTCTGGCTGCCGAAGGAGCGCGTACTGTTTTCCGCTTCGGCGGTCGTGGTCGAGCAGTTCAACATCTTCCGCCCGAACGTCAACATTCCGGATATCCTGGCGGCGGCCAAAATGATGAAGGCGCTCAATCCGGAGTTCGTCATCCCCGGGCACGGCATCCCCGGAACGACCAAGATATTCGATGACTCCGAGCGTTATTATGGGCTGCTCCTGGAGCGTGTGGGCAAATTGGCGCGCGAGGGTAAATCGCTCGACGAGATCCAGAAGACCGTCAAGATGCCGGAGTACGACGGCTGGGCCACCAAGGAACGTTTTTCCGGCAACGTCGAGGCGGCTTACCGGGCCGTGCAGGGGAAGTGAGGGATTCGATGAAAACAAAATTTCCTATCGGCATATTTCTCGCGGCGCTTGGCCTGTGGCCTGCCGCGCCCGCGCCGGCGCAGGATCTCGGGCCTCACTTCAAGCAGGTCAAAGAAGGAATTTACGTCTACGCAGCCGTGCTCAACGAAGCCAACAGCACGATTATACGCACGAGCGACGGCGTCGTCCTGATCGATACCGGACAGAGCCCGAAAGACTCCCACGTCGTCGCCGCCGCGGTCAAGAAGCTCGGCTCCGATCCCGTGCGCTTCATCATCCATACCGAGCCTCATCCGGACCATGTCATGGGCGATTTCGTGTTCGCGCCGCCGGCCATCGTCGTCGCGGCCGACGGCGCGACCGCGTCGATGAAACAGTCGGAATCGTTCAGCCCGGCGCGCATCGAGAGGGAGACGGCGAAATCTCCCGAGATGCGCGACGCGTTCAAGGGCTTCCGGCTCGTGCCGCCCAACGTCGAATACCGCAACCGGATGACGCTCAACGTCGGCGAGCGGACCTTCGAGCTGTATTATCTGAAAAACGTCCACAGCGAGGCGGATACGGCGATCTGGCTGCCGAAGGAGCGCGTGCTGTTCACCGCGGCCTCGGTCGGCGTAAAGCGCTTCGGCAATCACCGGCCGCTCGTCAGCATTCCCGACACGCTCGACGCGATCCGGATGATGAAAGCGCTCAAGCCCGAAGTCGTCATTCCCGGCCACGGCGTTCCCGGCTCGGCGAAAATTCTCGACGACATGGAGAATTATTACGACGCCCTGATGAAAGGCGTCGGAGCTATGGTCAAGCAGGGCAAATCGCTCGACGAGATCAAAAAGGAATTGAAAATTGCGGGAACCGAAGACTGGGAGGGCAAAGACCGCTTCCCCAACAATATCGAGGCGGCGTATCGCGCGGTCAAGGGAAACTAGAATGAAGAAAGCTTTTCTCGCCGCGGCGCTGCTCGCCGCTTTGGCGGCGTCCGCCCGCGCGATCACGCCCGACAAGCCGGAGTTCAAGAAGCTCGCCGACGGCGTCTACGCGTACGTCGGGAAGCTCAACGACGCGAACGCGATGGTGGTCGTCACTTCGCAGGGCGTGGTCGTGATCGACACCGGCAACAACCAGCCCGAGACGCGAAATATTCTCAAGCACATCCAGGCGGTGACGCAGCAGCCGGTGCGCTACATCGTCATCACGCAGAACCACGGCGATCACATCGGCGGCACGCCGCTCTTTTCCCCGCCCGCGACCGTCGTGCTGCACGAGCGCACGGCGAAGGAGTGGGCGGGCTGGAAGCCCTACCAGGTGAACACCTGGCGCAAGCGCTTTCCCGAGCGCGCCGAGGCGATGAAAAACTTTCATCCGCTCGACGCGGCGCTTACCTTCACGGACCGCATGACGCTTCGGCTCGGCGGCAAGACGATGGAGCTGATCTACATCGACGATCCTTACAATCCCGGCGACATCGCGGTCTGGATGCCCGAGGAAGGGGTGCTCCACGCGGGCTTCGCCGGCTACAAAGAGCGCCACCCCGATATCCGACCCGACTACAGCCACGGCACGACGGTCGGTATGATGAAGCAGCTCGAAGCGCTGATCGCGCTCAAGCCCAAGGTCGTTGTGCCGGCGCACGGACCGCTTATGGGCGTCGCCGACCTGCAGGCGATGATCGATTATCTCGTGATCGCGCGCCAGAAAGTCCGCGCGATGATGGATAAGGGCATGCCGCTCGAAGCGATCCGGAAAAACTTCCGTATGGAGGAATATAAGGGCTGGGACCGCGAACAGCATTATCCGGTCATTGCGGCGACGATCCATCGCGAGCTCCGCGGCGAAGGGCCGGAGATCACGCCGGTGATGGAGAAAACCATCAAAGGAAAAATCGAAAAGATCGAAGAAGAGGGGCGCTTCCTCACGGTCAGCAGTGACGACGGCAAGCCGCTCGCGCTTAGAATCTCCAACGCGACCGATATCGAGGGCGTCGCCGACCGTTCCTACTTCAAAGTCGGCATGCGCTTCACCGCGCTGTACGAAGAGCAGAAGGAACGAAACGAGACGCTCCAGTTCCAAGTCCAATAGATGCGCTCTTTCTCGCTTCTCCTTTTCCTTTGCCTCGCCAGTGCCGCTCCGGCGGGCGCGGAAAAGCTCCGCATCTCCTATGCCTCGGTGAGCGGCAACACGGCGATCGTCACGTACGTGACCGAGCGCGCCGGCCTCTTCAAAAAATACAATCTCGACACCGAGATTATTCTCATCACCGGCGGCCCGGCGGCGGTGAGCGCGCTCATCAACGGCGACGTCGACCTCGACCTGCGGGCGCCGATCGCGGCGCTCCAGGCGATGGCGCACGGCGTCAAGCTCACGTTCCTCGTCTCGCAGTCGAACACGCTCGATTACGACGTCGTGACGCGCCCGGAGATCAAGGACGTCAAGCAGTTGAAGGGCAAGCGCGTCGGCATCATCCGCTTCGGCGGCATCTCGGAGCTGATGGTGCGCTATCTGTTCCAGCGTCTCGGCCTCGACCCCGATAAAGATATCCAGATCATCCAGGTCGGCCAGGCGCGGCTGATCTCGCTGGAGAAAGGCGGAATCGAAGCGACCGTGCTGTCGTCCGGCGAATCGTATTATGCACGGCGCATGGGCTTTCGCGTGCTCAACATGCCCACGCTGCCGTTCTTCGGCAGCGCCATTGTCGCGTCCCCGACATGGGTCGCGAAAAAACCCGACACTGTGCAGCGCTTCTTAAAGGCCTACATCGAAGGCGCGCGGTTTTTCCTCCGCGAGAAGGCGAAGAGCCTGGCGTATCTGAAGGACTTTTTACGCCTGACCGACGCCGAGGCGCTGGAAGTGACCTACAAGACCCACCCGCAGCATCAGATGGGACTGCGGCCGGTTGCCGACATGGCGGCGGCGAAGGCGACGATCGACATCATGGCGGCGCGCGATCCGCTGGTCGGCAAGCTCAAGCCGGATGAGATTTTTACTTTGCAGCCGCTGGCGGACCTGGAGAAAAGCGGCTTCATCAAGCAGCTCGAAGCGACGCACTAACGGTATAGGGAGGATCTCAGCATGAGCAAAGTCACGCATCTCGCCATCAAGAGCGGCGACCTCGAAAAAAGCCGCGCATTTTACCAGCGCCTATTCGGCTTCGAGCATACCGGTACGCACCGTGTGCGCGACCACATGGCGCTGCATCTCCAGGATGGCGCGATCGATCTCACGTTCACGCAATACGATAAGCCGGAGGCGGCGCCGCCCGGTCCGTTCGATCACATCGGCATGGAGGTCGACGACGTCGAGTCGTTCGTGCCGCTGCTTGCCGAAATGGGCGCGCCTGTTATAGAAAAGACCGCCGGGGGTCGCATCAAGTTCCGCGACCCCGATGGATTGATCGTCGAGCTGATTCCGAAGAAGAAAAACTGACTAAGACCCAATCTTCCAAGGAGGTGCCCCATGCGCGCGCTGGTTAAAGATTATCTCGACCTCGGCCTTTCACGCCGCGGATTCCTGAAGGCGATGGCTGCGGCCGGCTTCACCATGACTGCGGCGGAATCGATTCTCAAAAACCTGGCGCCGGTGGCGCACGCCGAGACCGCCGGCAAAGAATACTGGAAGGAATTCGAGGGCAACGGCGGTGAATTGCTGGCCGAGCAGCTGCTCCAGACCGGCAACGAATATCTGTTCGTCGGCAACGGCTCGGGCCTCGGCGCGCTGTGCGACGCCGTGATCGACCGCCCCAAGCTCAAGCTCGTGCTCTCCACGCACGAGGCGCACGTCGTCGCGATGGCGAGCGGCTACGCGCTCGCAACCGGCAAGACGGCCTTCTGCATGTACAGCCGCGTCGGCGCCGCGCACTCCACCGGCAATATCTACAATGCGATGAAGGACAGGATTCCGCTCGTCGTCGCCGTCGACCGCGCCGACACGACGGAGGACGGGCGCGACGGCCACGAGGATCTCGAGGACATGCTCGAGCCGATGAAGCAGTACACCAAGTGGCGCTGGATCCCGAAGGAGGTCGCGCGCGTGCCCGAGTGGACGGCCAAAGCCTTCAAGGTCGCCTCGACGATGCCCTCCGGCCCGACCTACATGATGTTCCCGCGCGACGTGATGTTCGAGCAAAAGGCGAAGACGAAGATCTTTATGCCCGGCACCTTCGACGTGCCGATGAACGTCCGCCCCAACGCCAAGACGGTCGAGAGAACCGCTAAGATGCTCGTCGAGTCGAAGACGCCGCTGTTCAACATCGGCCCCGAGGTGTACCAGGGCGGCGCTCAAAAGGAGATCGTCGAGCTGGTCGACCTGCTCGGCATTCCCATCTTCGAGCGCGGCCAGCTCTGTCAGGTTTTCCCCAACCAGCACCCGCTTTATCTCGGACAGATGCGCGGCCAGATCCGCTATCCGCAGAACGTGGACTTCTTCATGAACATCGGCGCGCGTTGGGACGAAGCGAACGAAAGCTTCGTCGCGGAGAAAAAAATTCCCGCGGTCGTCGCCGGCGTCGATGTGCGCCATCTCGGCGACGGGATCGCGATCGAGGACGCGCTCGTCGGCAACGTCCGCGAATCGCTGCGCGACTTGATCGACGCCGTCAAAGCGGTCGCGACCAAGGACCGCATCGAGAAGATCCGCCAGGCGCGTTTCGAGGAGACGAAAAAATTCACCGAGCGGCTCCGCGCCGGGCGCGAGGCGAACGCGAAGAAGATCTGGGACAACAAGCCGATCGAATGGGACCGTGTCGGCAAAGAGATCGAAGCGATCGCCGACAAGGACGCGATCTTCGTCGAGGAGTTCGGCTCGCAGCGGAACAAGTGCATGGACCACATCAGCATCGGCTACGGCGCCAAGACGCAGCTCGGCCGCACCACCGGCGAATGCCTCGGCTGGGGCCTGCCGGCGGCGATCGGCGTCAAGCTCGCCAAGCCCAACCAGCAGGTCTGGGCGCTCCAGGGCGACGGCGGCATGCTCTTCAACCAGACCGAGGCGCTCTGGCCGATGCGCCGGCACGAGGCGCCGATCATCACGGTTGTCTTCAACAACCGGAGCTACAACGAGACGCGCAACCGCATGTGGACGCGCGGCAAAAACCAGCGTGAGAAGAAGCTCGACATGCTGAGCCATCTCGGCAACCCGGACGTCAATTTCGCCAAGATCGCCGAGGCGTACGATATCAAGGGCGAGGTGGTCGCCGACCCCAATGATTTGAAGCCCGCGATGCAGCGTGCGGTGAATGCGACGCGCGACGGCAAGCCGTATCTGCTCGACGTGCTCGTCGCGCAGGCGGGACAGGGCGCGAACATGAACTGGTATCCCAAGGTCTCGATCGCCGAGATGAGGAGCAAGAAAGCTTAGCGGTAAAGACGTTGCGTAGGGGCGGTTCGCGAACTGCCCCTACAGCTTCGTGGAGGTTTTTGATGCGCGCGATTATTGCAGCGTTGATCTTCATCAGCGGAATATTCATTCCCATCGCGCTCCTCTGGTCCGCCGACGCCTGGGTCGGCATGCTGCCGCCGGGCGACGGGCAGCAGGAGACGAAAGAGCTCTGCGGCAGCTGCCATAATCTTCAGAAGGTCGTACAGTCGCGCAAGACGCCGCAGGAATGGGAGCGCAGCGTCAACGACATGCTCGCGCGCGGCGCGCAGATCTTCCCCGACGAGGCGGAGAAGATCACGAAGTACTTGAGCGTAAGCTTCCCGCCCGGCAAATGATCGTTTCCTTGAACGGCCGCGGCGAAGGTGTTAGAAGTTTTTCTCTCGTGGTCGCATAGCTCAGTTGGTTAGAGCGCGCGCCTCACATGCGCGAGGTCGTAGGTTCAACTCCTACTGCGACCACCATCTTCTCTTTTCACGCCGCTTTCACCGCTTTTTCCTCGACTTCGGGCGCCGCTTCGGCGGCTTCGAGCGCAGCCAACGCGAAGTTTGCCGCGATCAAGCCGGCAATGCAGAGCGCGGCGAACAAACCGTCGACCGCTGCTGCCAGCAGCAAGAAGCCGGCGGCATCGAACGCCATCGCCGCCGCGCCGTAAACGATCGCCACGGCGAAGAGCCCGCCGACCGCGACGCCGGCAAGAATGCTCTTGGTCATCGTTTATCCTCCCCGCGGCACCTAGCAGCAAGCCGGATGCCATGTATTTTCCGAGCATTTTCGGGCGCGGCACGCATTATTTTTCCTGCGCCTGCGGATTTCGAAAAAAAAATTCCTGAAATCGAGAGCCGAGACAACGGCTAAGAACGGAAATCTAGGCGCTGGAGGTTTTTTACCGTGGACCCCTTTAAGTACGACTTAGGATTGAAATCTGGAGTTTAACGCTAATTTTAGGTTGCTAAAATACATATATAGTCGTATAAAAGGGCTCAAGGAGGTTGACGATGAAAGCACTACGTAGCCTCGTTGTCGTTTCAGTTGCCCTCTTAATCGCCGCATGGATCGCCGGCTGCTCGAAAGCCGCGAATGATCCGACGCTCGCCGGCAATTCCACGGCCGGCCGAAAGGATTCGGCCGCGCCGAACCGGGGGCAATCGCAAGGGAGCCTCGACGATCTGCGGAGCGGGCAGCCGCCCGTCACGCCCGCGAACAGTCCGCTAAAAGAGATTTACTTCGATTTCGACAGCTTTGCGCTGCGCACTGACGCGCGCGAGACGTTGAAAGGCGACGCGGAGTGGCTGAAGCGCAATCCCGGCGTCCGCGTCACCGTGGAAGGCCACTGCGACGAGCGCGGCACGACGGAATACAATCTCGCGCTCGGAGCGAAGCGGGCGCAAGCCGCCAAGGATTATCTTATTTCACTGGGGCTTCCCGCCGACCGGATTTCCACGACCAGTTTCGGCAGCGAAACGCCCGTCTGCCGCGACCACAGCGACGAATGCTGGCAGAAAAACCGCCGCGGCCGCTTCGTCGTCCAATCCTCAAGGGCCGGCGCGTAACTCCAAGCGGCCCATCGCCACACATCTCATCGCGCGATACGTCGCGACGGTCCCCCGCCGCCGCGCTCTATCGCGCGTCGCGCTCCGTGGATCAAAAATTCATTCCCGACGACGTCGCGCAGTTCGTGACCGATAAAATCGATTCCGTCGCGGAGTTGGAGGCGCTGGCTTTGACCGGCAATCGGAACGAAGACCGGCCGTTCTTCTATTTCGTACGCTTCCTTTCCTTCATGCTTATCGCCGTCGCCAGCGCCGGGAAAAATTTCGCCAAGCGAAGGCATCCCTGAGGCCGCGCGCCGCGCGGAGGCTGGCTTCGGGGCGGGCGAGTTTGCTATAAGCGGGCCATGCCGGACATCGGTCTCCCGGAAAATCCCTGGATGCTTGCGGCGCT
>DATDFN010000053.1:0-2794 GCA_036522615.1 Binatia bacterium
TATCAAAGGCGAAGTCGTCGCGCAGCACGTCGTGCTGCCGCTCCATATGGGGGCGTTTCCCGCCTGTGCCGAAGGCGTGCTGAAACAGTACAAGCCGTCGGAGATTCACGAGGGCGACGCGTTCATCACGAACCATCCGTATCTGGGCGGAAGCCCACATGCGCCGGACATGGCGTTGTTGACGCCGATCTTTTACAAGGGCGAATGGGTGGGCTTCGCCGCCGACATGGCGCACAAAAGCGACATCGGCGGGCCGGTGCCCGGAAGCTGCTGGAGCCAGGCGCGCGAGATCTTCCAGGAAGGCCTTCACGTGCCGCCGATCAAATACATCTCGTGTTACGAAACGAGCCGCGACATCGAAGAAATTCTCGGCGCGAACAGCCGCACGCCGGAACTCGTCATCGGCGATCTGCGCGGGCAGGCCGGCGCCGACCGGCTGGGCGAGCGGCGCTTTCAAGAATTAATGGAGCGCTACGGCCGCGACGCCGTGCTCAACTCCTACGAGGCGCTCTTCGCGCTCACCGAGGCGCGCGTGCGGCGCGAGATCGCCTCGTGGCCTGACGGCGAAGCGGAAAGCGAGCGCTTCGTCGACAGCGACGGCATCGATCTCGACAAGCCGGTGCGCCTCCACGTGCGCATCGAAAAGCACGGCGATCGGCTGCGCTTCGATTTCACCGGCTCCGCTGATCAGACGAAAGGGCCGGCGAACATCCGTCCCACCGTCGTGCGCGCGGCGTGCGGCTACTGCCTCACGGCGCTCACCGACCCGGCGCTCGCGATCAATCACGGCATGGCACGGGCGATCGAGATCGAGACGCGCGAGGGCAGCGTCGTCGATCCGCGCTTTCCCGCTCCCGTGAACACGTATAACCCGACGGTGCACGCGCTCGTCGAGTCGCTATTCGAAGCTTTGAGCCAATTGGCGCCGCATAAAAAAGTGGCCGACGGCTGCAGCAGCCGCTCGATCATCATCGGCGGACGCAGCAATAAGACGGGTCGCAGCTACGTGCAATATGAAATTTTCGGCGGCGGCTCGGGCGGGCGCAGCGGCAAAGACGGCGTCTCGGGAACGA
The DNA here is from genome assembly GCA_036522615.1 of Binatia bacterium. Classification (GTDB taxonomy): domain Bacteria; phylum Desulfobacterota; class Binatia; order UBA9968; family UBA9968; genus JAJPJQ01. Next base: position 1,074 of record DATDFN010000053.1, read on the forward strand.
ATGTCAACCAGTCCAACGCGCGCATCGCGCCGGTCGAGATCATCGAATCTGAATTCTCCACGCGCATCCGGTGCTTCGAGCTTATACCCGACTCCGGCGGGCCGGGAAAATTCCGCGGCGGGCTTGGCTTTGTGCGCGAATACGAGACGCTCGACCAGGAAGCGCGCATGGCGCTGCGCTCGACTAAACATACCGTGGCGCCGAAGGGCCTCGAAGACGGGCTGCCGGGGAGAACCGGCAAGTGCACGCTCGACCCCGGCACTGACAAGGCGAGAGAAATCCCTTCGCGCTATTCCGACCACCCGCTTCGCCCCGGCGACGTCGTCCGGCTGGAAACTCCTGGAGGCGGCGGCCTCGGCAACCCGCGCGAGCGCGACCCCGAGCGCGTCTTGAACGACGTGCGCAACGGCTACGTATCCATCGAGAAAGCGCGCGAGATCTACGGCGTCGCGATCCGCGCCGTGAACGGCGATTTCGCCGTCGATAAAAGCGAGCAGAGATAATGGCGCAGCGGCTTCGCTACGGCCAAGTGCAGTTCAGCGCGATGAACTGGCCGTTCTTCGCCGCCGAGGCGACCGGTCTTTTCGGCGCGCACGATCTTATCGTCGAGCGCAACGTTTTCACGCGGCCGCCCGATCCGGTCAAAGGGCTGATCGAAGGATCGCTCGACCTCATCAACGTCATCCCCGACGTCGCGCTGCTCGAAGCGATCAAAGGCGCGCCGCTGGTCGTGATCGCCAACACCAACGACCGGCCGCAATATCGTCTGATGGCGACGGCCGACATCCAGGACGCGCGCCAGCTCGAAGGCAAGCGGATCGGCGTCAACGACGCCCGCTCGGCGGAGTCGCTGATCCTGCGCAAGATGCTTCGCGCCTACGGCTTGAAAGACGGTGCGTACGAGCTCGTTTCCGCCGGCCCGCCGATGGAGCGCTGTGAGAAGCTCCGCGCCGGAGTGATTGCCGCGACGATGGTAACCGAGCCCTTCCACTTTCTCCTCGAAAAAGAAGGGTTCATTTTCGTCGGGTCGTCCGTAGAGGCTGCGCCCGCTTACCCTTTCACCGTTGCTGTGGCGCAAAAAACCCCTGAACTCGACGAGCGCTTCGTCAACTTTCTCCGCGCGCTGCTAAAATCGTGGGAGTGGCTCGCCAACGCGGCGAACCGCGGCCGCGCGGTCGAGATACTAAGCGCCGTCATCGGCACCGAGAACGAGCTGGCGGAAAAGACCTACGAGCTGTATCTGAATCCGCCGTCGCCGCCGAGCCTCGAGCCGACGGAGCACGGCGTCGCCGCCGTGCTCGAACTCCTCGCCGACAGCAAGCGGCTGCCTATGCCGCTGCCGCCGGCAAGGCGGTATATCGATCGGCGCTACTTCGAGCGCCTTAACGAGTCTTGAATTTTGAGTTTTGAGTGTTGAATTAAATTCTTCAACTCAAACCTCAACACTCACAACTCAAAACTGATTTATGACCGATCCCATTACTTTACAGGTGATTCAGGCGCGTCTCGCCGGCATCGTCCAGGAGATGCAGAATTCGCTCTTCCGCACCGGCTACTCAACCATCATCCGCGAATCCCAAGACGCGAGCTGCGCGATTTTAAATATCAAAGGCGAAGTCGTCGCGCAGCACGTCGTGCTGCCGCTCCATATGGGGGCGTTTCCCGCCTGTGCCGAAGGCGTGCTGAAACAGTACAAGCCGTCGGAGATTCACGAGGGCGAC
>DATDFN010000054.1:0-23587 GCA_036522615.1 Binatia bacterium
CGGCTCCACGGCAGCTTCGGCTGGCGCATCATGGAGCCGTTTGCGCCGGCCGATGACGATCTCGTGATCGACAAGCGGCGCGGCACGATGTTCATCGGCACGGAATTCGAGACCTTGCTCGGCAACCGCCAAGCGCATACGATCGTGATCATCGGCTGTACGACCGACGGCGGCGTCGAATATACCGTGCGCGACGGCTTTTACCGCGGCTACTTCATGGTCGTCGCGCGCGACTGCGTCGGGACTTATACCGAAGCGCGGCACAACGCGGCACTGGAGCGCATGGAGCGCTTCGCCGATATCGTCGATTCGAAAGAGCTGATCAGGCTTTGGGAGAAAACCGTATGAACGCACTGCACGTCGCGACACTGTCGGGCTGGAAGCGTTTCGAATGTGACGGCGGAGAATGGCGCGCGGCCGGCAGCGGGCTCATGTACTGGTCGCTCACCTGCCTTTCGGTCGATCCGGAAAATCCCGCCCTTCTCTATGCCGGCAGCGAACACTCGGGGCTTTTTTATACGACGGACGGCGGCAAGCGCTGGCTGCGCGCGAACCCGAACGTCCCCAAGCTGATGCTCTTCTCCGTTCTCGCGCTTCCCGGCACGGTGATGGTCGGCACGATACCGGCGGCGCTTTACAAGAAAAACGGCGGCGGCTGGGAAGAACTGGACGGCGTGCGCGTCGCGAGCAGCGGCGCGACCTTCCCTCCGAGCCCCGAGCTGCAGTCGCGGACACGTTATCTCGCGTTCGATCCGCACGATTACAAGCGCCTTTACGCCGGCATCGAAGTCGGCGGCCTGCTGATTTCCGATGACGCGGGAAAAAACTGGCGCGCCGCAGGGAAGAGTCTGACCGATCCCGACGTGCACGAAGTGCTCGCATCGAAGAGCGCCGGTCTCGTTCTCGCGGCTTGCGGCGATAAGGCGTTTCGCAGTCGCGACCGCGGCGAGTCATGGGAGGACATTACGCCGGCCCACGAGTACGGCATGTCCGTGGCCGAGGACAGCGATGGCTTGATTTATCTGGGCAGCGCGCGCGGGCGGCCGAACACTTGGCTCCGGGAATCCGGCGCAGATGCGGCGATCTACCGAAGCCGCAGCGCGGGCGACGGATGGGAGCCGGCAATCGTCGGCCTCGGAGGAGGCGTAATGAGCATGTGCGCGGCGCCGGACGGCCGCGGCGTCATCGCCGGCACCTCCAATGGAGAGCTGATCGCGGTCGACGCAAAACGCGCGCGCGTCGTCGCCGCCGGCCTGCCCTGCATCACGGCGGTCGCGGTGGGCGCGTAAGCGCGCGGCGGCTTAAGCCGCGGCCATGATATTTTCCAATTTTTCGGCGACTCCGTCGAATGTGTAGGGCTTGTCGACGAACTCATTGACGCCGACGCGGTGCATGTCGGCGCGAAGCTCCGGAGCGATGTTGCCGCTGGCCACGATGATCTTTACGGCCGGATTGATCTCCTTCATGCGCCGCATGACCTCCCAGCCCGGGATCTTGGGCAGGCCGAGGTCCAGCAGCACCGCATCGATCTCGCGCCAGCGGCTTTGATAGATTTCGAGGGCGGCCGCGCCGTCCAGGGCGACCAGCGCGTTGCTGCCGCGCCGCGCGAGCACGGTTTTCAAGAGCCGCGCCGTATGCTCCTCGTCCTCGACGATGAGCACCGTGTGCAGCCCGCCGCCAACCTGCCGCACCGCCGCTTGTGAAGCGCTTCGAAACATCGTAGCCATCGTTAGCTGTTCTTCGAGAGGACCGGCGGGCAGATAAATCCTGAATGTCGTCCCTTTTCCGACCCGGCTCTCGACGTCGATAAAGCCGCCGTGATTTTGGACGACGCCGTAGGCGATCGCGAGGCCGAGTCCCGTGCCCTCGCCGGTTTGCTTGGTCGTGAAAAACGGCTCGAAAATCCGCCGGCGCACCGACTCGTCCATTCCTTGTCCCGTGTCCGCGATTTCAATAACAAAATAAGTCTGCTTCGCGCCTGCGCCATCGTCGGCGCGCGTCGCCTCGGCGATTTTCGTCCTGAACGTCAAGCGGCCGCCTCCCGGCATCGCGTCGCGCGCGTTGAGCGAGAGGTTGAGCAGCACCTGGCGGATCTGATTCGCGTCGGCAAGCGTCGGGGACAAGCCGTCGGCGAACTCGAGCTCGATATCGATCGTCTTCGGGAACGTCTGGATGACGAGCCGCGCGAGCTCCGCGACGAGATCGTTCAATGAAGTCGGCTCGAGCGCCGCTTCACTCTTGCGCGACAGGATGAGAAGCTGGCGCACTGTCGAAGCACCGCGCTCGACCGCCTCGTCAATGATGCGGACGCTTTCGGCGGTGTCCGGGCGCCCCGCAAGCAGCGCATTGTAGCCCTTGATGATATTGAGGACGTTGTTGAAATCATGCGCGACGCCGGCCGCTAGCGTACCGATGCTTTCGAGCTTCTGCGCCTGCCGGAGCTGCTCCTCGAGCCTTTTCTGCTCCTCGATGTCTTCGAGCAGAGCGGCGCGCGCCTGCTCGAGGTCGGCGGTGCGCTCCTCCACGCGCCGTTCGAGCTCTTCATTGATGGTGGCGAGTTCATCGCGGGCCCCGCGCAACGCCTCCTCGGCCTCCTTGCGCTCCGAGACAACCGCCGCGAGTACCAGCGTCGTCATGGCGATAGCGCCGATGAAAAGCTGCAGCAGGATGAGCGAGGTATTCGGATTCGACATGGCGAACGGACCGAACCGCTGCAGCGTGCCCGCGAGAGCCAGCGCCGACATGACGAAGGCCAGCGTGGCGGCGCCGCGCTGGCCGAAGCGAAACGCGCCCCATAAAAGCGGCGGGATGGCGAGATATTCCATGCCCGACGGGATTTCGCCGAAGAATAAGCTGGTGCCGACGCCGACCACCGTCGCGACCAAGAGTCCCGCCTCCAACAAGCGCCGCAGGCGGAACGACGGCGGCGGGTCCGTCGCCCACAGGACGATAAGCGGAACCAGGATCCAAGCGCCGACTAGATCGCCGAGCGACCAAGTAAGCCAGATGTGACCGAAGAAATGCCAACCGGCAAGGCCCGCCAGCACGAGGCTCGTCACGCCGATCGTGGAGCTCACCAGCGCTGCGCCGAGCGTGATGAGGGCGAACTTGAAGATCGTTTGCGCGTTGCGAAAGACGTACGGCCCCGCCGCGTACCGGCGGATAAGCCACGCGCCGAACGCCGCCTCTAAAGTATTGCCCGCGGCGATCGCGAGCGTCGCCGCAAACGATCCCGCGGTCGTAAAGTTGACGAGGAACGCGCCGATAAAAACGGCCGGCCACAGCTCGATCCCCCACAATATCAGCGACGCGAGCGCGATGCCGGCCGGCGGCCAGACGGCCGACGCGCTTGCATGGAAGAAAGCCACCGACAGGCCGAATTTCCCCGCGATCACATAAACAGAGACGAGAAGGACGAAGCAGACGTACAATGGCGGGCGCCGCGTAACCATGAGCCGCGATGTCACTATGCGCAAATTAAATCTAAAGGCCGAATGGAGTTCCATCATCCGCATCTTTGCGATCCAAAGTCAATATGCACTTGACGCCCCGCTCGCGCTCCGGCAAGATTCGAGGGGTGAATAGCGTAAAGTCGTCCGTTCTGGCGCTATCGCTCCTTTTTATGGCGGCGCTTTCCGCGCGCGCCGCGGAGACTCCGATCCGCGTCGCGACGCCGGGCGCGCTGACCGGCGCGATTCCGGTCTATCTCGGCGCGAAAAGAGGCATCTTCGGCAAGTATGGCCTCGCCGTCGAGGTCATCGCCACTCGCAACGAGCAAATGAACATGCAGGCGTTGATGTCGAACAGCGTACAGTTTCTCACCTCCAGCACCACCGGACTTTTCTATCTGGCCAGGCAGGGCGCCGACGCGGTCGGCCTCGCCTCGTGGAACAATTCGTCGCCGTACAGCCTCGGCAGCCGATTGAAGATCAAGGATCTGAAGGAACTGCGCGGCAAAAAAATCGCCTCTAGCGGCGCCGGCGGCCGGGCCGAGGCGTTCATCCTGTTCATGCTCGGCAAGGTCGGCCTCGACCCGAAAAAGGATGTTCAGATCATCGGCCTTTCCGGCGGCTCCGCCGTGCGGCTCGCCGCCGTCGCGTCGGGCAACATCGATGCGACGCTGATCTCTACGCTGCAGGGCCGCTATGCCGAAAAAATCGGCCTCACCGTGCTCACGCTGCCGCTCGAATACATGTGGGGCATCAATCTCACGCGCAAATCCTATCTGGAAAAAAATCGGGCGCTCGTGAAGGCGTACCTCAAAGGACTCTCCGAATCAGTCCGCCTCATGATGGCCGACAAAGAAGGTACGATAAAATTAATGACGCAGGTGCTGCGCATCGAGGACCGCGACAGCCTGGAATATGCGTATCGGATGACGGTCGCCGACGCGCGTCCCGATCTTTACCCGACCGAAGAATCGATCGTGAACGTGCTCAAGACAATGGGCTACGAGGACCCGGCGTTTTTGTCGATCCCGCCGTATAAACATTTCGATCTATCGCTGATCGAAGAGCTGAAAAGCGAGGCGCGCTGAAGGAGGCGAACCATGGCTTATGATTTGTTGATCAAAGGCGGCCGCGTCTATGACGGCAGCGGCATGCCGTCGTACATGGCCGACGTCGCGGTGAAGAACGGCCGCATCGCCGAGATCGGGCGTATCTCCGGCGGGGCCGCGCGGACAATCGACGCCGCCGGCCTAGCCGTCGCGCCCGGCTTCATCGATCACCACACGCACATGGACGCGCAGATCTTCTGGGATCCGTACGCGACCTCCGAGCCGCAGCACGGCGTCACCTCCATCGTCATGGGCAACTGCGGCCTAACGCTCGCGCCGGCTGCCGAAAGCGACCACGACGCGCTGGTAAAAAGCTTTGTCCGCGTCGAGGCGATGCCGCGAAGTGTGCTCGAGATGGGCGTGCCGTGGGGCTGGCACACCTACGGCGAATATCTCGACGCGCTCGAAGGCAAGATCGGCGTGAACGTCGGCGGCCTGGTCGGCCACATCGCCGTGCGCCAGCGCGTCATGGGCGAGGAATCGGTCGAGCGCGCCGCGACGCCGAAAGAGATCGAGCTGATGCGCGGCCACGTGCTCGAAGCGATGGAGAGCGGCGCGCTCGGCTTTTCCACCAACCGCAACGAGCGCCATATGCGCGAGGACGGAAAGCCCGTCGGTAGCCGCCTCGCGACCGACGAAGAATTCTACGCTCTCTGTCAAGTTTTGAGTGAGCTCAACTCGGGCATCATCGAGACGATCCTGGGTCTCAACAAGGTCGAGCACTTTCAATTCTATGAGCGCGTCGCGCGCGCGACCGGGCGACCGGTGCTGTGGCAGAGTCTGCAGCACCGCTGGGCCGAGCCCGATCTCTGGCGCAAGCAGCTCGACGCCGTCGCGCCGATCTTCGCCGACGGCTATCAGGCCTACGGGCTCTCGCATACGGTCCCGCTCATCCGCCGCTTCACACTGAAGAACTGTCAGGTGTTCGACGAGCTGCCGGTCTGGAAGGCGCTCATGTTTCTTCCCGTCGAGGCGCGGCGCGAGGCGTTCAAAGATCCGGCGACGCGCGAGAAAATGCGCGCCGATTTTAGCGCGCCGCGGCACATCAATTTTCACCGCCGCTGGGACGTGCTCCGCGTCGATAAAACGATTAAGCCGGAAAACCAAAAATACGCCGGCAAAAGCATCGCCGAAGTGGCTTCTATGCGCGCACAGGAGCCGCTCGACGCCTTCCTCGACCTCGCGCTCGAGGAAGATCTGGAGACCGTCTTCTGGAATGCCAACAACGGCGGCGACGTCGACGCGATGGGAGAGATCCTGCGGAGCCCCTTCGTTCTCATGGGCACCTCCGACGCCGGCGCGCACGTCCAGTTCGGCGCAGACTTCGGCTACGGCACGACGCTGCTCGGCCTCTGGGTCCGCGAGCGGCAGGTGATGACGCTCGAGCACGCGATCCATAAGCTCACGTTCCACGTCGCATCAATCGTCGCGCTCTCGGGGCGCGGCCTGCTGAGACCGGGCTACGCCGCGGATGTCGTCCTCTTCGATCCCGCGACCGTCGACTCGCATGAGCCCGAGTGGGCCTACGACTACCCCGGAAACACGAAGCGGCTGATCCAGCGCTCCGACGGGATAAAGACGACGATCGTCAACGGCCGGCCGATTTTCGCCGACGGGAAATTGACCGGCGATCTGCCGGGCGAGATACTGCGCGGCTCAGCCTACCGCGGCCGGCAGGCCGCCGCGGCGTAAAGAATGGGCGTCAGCTACGTTCCGGTCGCGCGCCTCGGCGAACTATCGCCCGGCGAGGTGAAACCCATCGAGCTCGGCGGCCGCGACGTGCTCTTGATCGAGGCCGCCGGCAAGTACTTCGTCTGCGATCGCCTGTGCCCGCACGAAGGCGCCGACCTCACGACCGGCGTCGTCGAGCAAGCAAAGGTCCGCTGCGCCAATCACGGCTACTGTTTTGACCTCGCGACCGGCGCGTGCACCATGCCGCCCGGCGGCCCGCCGCTTACGGTGCTGCCGGTCGAGATTCGCGGCGAAGAGATCTGCGTCAAGCTGGAATGGTGAAGAAGTGGTAAGGAAGCGGGAGTAACCAATTCTGGAATTCCGCCGCTTTAATTCCCGCTTTGCCATGCTGCCGCTGCTGATCGTTATCTCTCTGCTCCTTTTCTCCCCCGCTTACGGCCAAAACTTTCCCCTCTACCGCATCGCCTACGCCACGTCCGGAGAAAATCCGACGGCGCTGTGGATCGGCGTCGAGCAAGGATTTTTCAAGAAGCACGGCGTCAACGCCGAGGTGCTTTTCATGCGCAGCGGGCCGCTCGCGATGTCCGCGCTCGCCGCGGGCGACGTGCAGTCGGTCTTCACGAGCGCCAACAACGTGCTGAACGGCGCGGCGGCTGGGCTGGACCTGGCGGTGATCGCGACCGTGATTCCGAAAGCCGAGGGCGCCTTCGTCGTCCGGCCGGAGATCAAGAAGCCCGACGACCTCAAGGGTAAGTTCGTCGCGATCCAGAGCATCGGCGGCGGCGGATGGGCGAACAACATGCTCGCGCTCGATTATTTAAACCTCGACCCCGACCGCGACCGGATTCAATTTATGGTATTTCCCGATCAGGCCTCGCGGGTCCAGGCACTGGAACTGGGGCGCGTCCAGGGGACGTGGCTCGGCTACACATTCAGCGAACCGCTGAAGAAAAAAGGCTATCCCGTGCTCGTCGATCTCGGCCGCGCGCCGATTGCGTATCTGGGGACCTCGCTGGTCACACGCCGCGCCAACATCCGGCAGGATCTCAAGGGGATCGAGGCGACCGTCAAGGCGACGCTCGATTCCGTCCGCTTCGTGCTCAAACCGGAGAACCGCGCCATAGTCGTAAAGACCCTGATGCGCAGGCTGAGGCTCAGCCGCGTCGAAGACGCGGAATCTGGTTACGAGTCGCTGACCGCGACGTACTCGACCGACCTACGGCCTAACCCCGAAGGCGTTCAAAAAATCCACAAGATCCTCGCCAAGGCCAATCCCAATATGGCCAAGATCAAGCCCGAAGAGATCATCGACGATTCGATTATCAGAAGGATTCGCGAGAGCGGCTACTGAAACGCGCCGGGGCGGACGGCATACGCCGCCCGCCCCGGAAGTATCGCTTCTATGGGATAGCTCTCAGACGCGCGTCGCCTCGATCGCGCCCTCTTCCCATATGCTGTGCTTGCGTGTCTCAGGCATGAGGAAAAGAGCGAGCAGGAACATGATCGCGGGAACCGCGATGGGATAAACCAGCGCCCACAACAGAGGGTCGCTGGCGCCGGCCTCCACCCCTTTAGCATAGGCCGCCGTGGTGACGATGGGAACAAGCCCGCCGCCCCAGCCGTTGCCGATATGATACGGCACCGAGACCGAGGTGTAGCGAATGCGCGAGGGAAAGAACTCCGCCAGGAACGCCCCGATCGGGCCGTAGGTCATGCCGACGTAGTTCACGAGTATCACGACGATGAGGATCGCCATCGGAGCGTTCACGTTCTTAGGGTCGGCATACGTGCCGAGAGCGCTATAGAGCGGGTAATAGGTAAGCGAGGCGAGGAGCATGCCGCCCAGGATGATCGGCTTGCGGCCGATCTTGTCGGACAGCCAGCCCCAGAAAATCAGCGTCGGGGTGGCGATCAGGAGCGCGACGGCGATGATGTAGCTCGAAGTGAGCACGTCGAGTTTCTTGACGGATTGCAGGTAAAACAGCGCCCAGAACTGGCCACTGTACCAGACGCAGCCCTGCCCCAGCACCACCACGCTGGCGATCAGGATATACCTGATGTTCTTGCTCATGAAGGCCTCGCGCCAGGGATTGGTCGCGGTTCGACCTTTCGCCTTGATCTCTTGGAAGATCGGCGTTTCACCGAGCGAGAGCCGGATCCAGATGGCGATCAACACCAGGAGCAGGGAGATGATAAACGGGATGCGCCATCCCCAATCGTTGAAGGCGTCGGTCCCGAGATAGGTACGGGTGCCGATGATGACGCCAAGCGAGACCACGATGCCGAGCGTCGGCGAGGTCTGGAGCCAGCCGGTGTAATACCCTCGGTGCTCGTCGGCGATGTGCTCCGCCACATAGGTAATCGCGCCTCCATACTCGCCGCCGAGGCAGAGGCCCTGGATCAGGCGGAGGAGGAACAGGATGACGGCGGCGGCAAGCCCGATCGAAGCGTACGTCGGAACAAAGCCGATGAGGGCCGTTCCGATGCCCATGCCCGTCAGCGTGGCAATGAAGGTGTATTTCCGACCCACCTTGTCGCCGAGCCAGCCGAAGAGAAATGCCCCGAGCGGCCGGATGAGGAAGCCCACCGAGAAGATCGCAACCGTGCTAAGGAAGGCCGCCACCGGGTGGCTTTTCTCGAAGAACTTCACCGCTAGAATAGAGGCCAGGCTGCCGAAAATGTAGAAATCGTACCACTCGATGATGTTGCCGACGGCTGCGGCAATCACCACGCGGCGCAATTCTTTACCTGAAATATTCGTCGCTGGCATAGATCCCTCCTTATTAGGGTCCGTTGCGAAAAAGTCCTTCTATAGTACTCCCCCTGGTCTTTGATTTACCGCCGTAACACTCGGTGGGTTACCTGCCAAGACCCACCCATATACGACTTTGCGCGGACAATAGTCCCGGCAAGGACAGGCTGTCAAGCGGCTTTTTTCATCCCCATCGGCGCCTCCCTAATCCGCCGAAGAAGCATAAATTTATAGCCTCGAATGCGTTTTGAGCAGGTCTTTGAACTGCTTGTGCAGTTTCCCGAGCTTGGGCGGGATCATGTACTGGCAGTAAGGCTGGTAGGGGTTCTTGGCGTAATAGTTCCGGTGGTAATCCTCGGCGTCGTAGAAATCCTTCAGCGGCTCTACGGTGGTGACGACCGCCCGGCCGAACGTTTTCGTTTCGTTCAGCTCTTTGATGAAGGACTCCGCTTCACTGCGCTGCGCTTCGTTCGCGTACAGAATGGTGGAGCGATACTGTGTGCCGACGTCGTTGCCCTGGCGGTTGAGCGTCGTCGGGTCGTGGGTCGCGAAAAATACGGTGAGCAGGTCGCGAAAGCCGATCTCGGCGGGGTCGAACTCGATGCGGATCACCTCGGCGTGGCCGGTGGTGCCGTCGCAGACCTCTTCATAAGTGGGATTTTTCGTCCGGCCGCCGGCGTACCCGGGCATAACGGAAACGACGCCTTTCAGCTCGGCGAACACCGCCTCGGTGCACCAGAAGCAGCCGCCGCCGAAAACCGCCGTCTCGCGTTTACCCGTGTCCGCCACGGCTTCACCATAAGCAAGGACGTGGTGCTGGTCAATGGCGGCTGCTTGACCCTAATCGCGCTTCTGCCCTATGGTTGCTTCCGGTATGAAACGAACGCTAATCGCAGCTTTGGTTTCCGCCGCATTATTATTGCCGTTACCGGCGCGTGCGCAGACGCCGCTGCAGCGCGCGGTGATTACGTATTCGAGCCGCAGCATCGCTTCGGTCGACCTTTACATCGCGCAGGAGCGCGGCTTCTTTCGCGAGGAAGGAATCGACCCGCAGCTCGTACAGGTGCAGGCGACCGCGGCGATTGCCGCCACCGTTTCGGGAGAAGTCAACGCGCTCGGTTCGGTCGGCAGCGCGATCCGCGCGATCCAGCGCGGCGTTCCCATCAAAGTTCTGGCGGTGAGTCTCCGCAGGCCGCTGTTCTGGCTCGTCACGCGCCCGGAGCTCAAGACGTTCGCCGATCTCAAGGGCAAGGTGGCCGGGACGACGACCCGCGGCGGCAGCCAGCACACGGCCGGCATCCGCATGCTGCGCCGCGCGGGCATCGACCCCGATAAAGACATCACCGTGATGCTCGCCGGCGACGTCCCGGCACAGCTCCAGGCGCTGGTCAGCGGCTCAATCCAGATCGGCTTCCTCTCCCCGCCGAGCGTGATCATCGCCCGCGACAAGTTCAAAATGAACATACTCGCGAGCGCGATGGAGGAGTTCTCGAGCCTGCAGAATGGGCTGGGTGTGCTCGAAAAGAACATCAAAGAACAGCGCGATCTCGTCAAGCGCATGCTTCGCGCGCGCGGCAAGGGCAACCGCTATTTGCATCAGAACGAGCGCGGCTCGGCGGAGGTGCTGGCGAAATATTTGAACGTCGATATGCCGACCGCGCTCGAGACCTACCGCATTTCCCTCCCGGCGTTCACGACCAACGGCATCCCGACCGACGACGAGATTCGAGAGTACCTGAAGTTGGACGCGCAGCTCATCGGACTTCCCGCGCCGGTCGCGCCGGAGAAGATTTTCGATTTTTCACTGCAGCGGGAAGTGAACCGGGAGCTCGGAATAAAATGAAGGGTTTGCAGCGAGCGACAGCGGCGCTCCTGCTCATCTTCGTCTTCGCCGAAGCCGGCGCCGAGGACAATCGCAAAGTCCGCATCGCCTATTCCGCCTTCAGCGTCGCGTTTTTGAATCTCTTCATGGCCGAAAACGCCGGCCTGTTTAAAAAGCACGGCATGGATGTCGAGCTGATCCAGATGGCGGGGCCGCTGCCCGTCGCTGCGCTGGTAGCAGGCGAGATCGACTATCTCACCGGGTTTACTACCGGTCTCGTCGCCGCCGCCCAGGGCGCGCCGCTGAAGGGCATCATGGTGACGATGCGCAAGCCGCCGTTCTATATCGTCGCGGAGCCCGCGATTCAGAAGCCCGCCGATCTCGCCGGCAAGCGCATCGGCGTCGACCGCATCGGCAGTCTGCAGCATCTGGTCGCTCGGCTGTTTCTCAAAGTCAAAGAGGTCAATCCCGACAAAATCAGCTTCATCCAAACCGGCTCGGTATCGAACACCGTAACGAGCTTGGGCCAAAGGGCGATTAGCGCGGCGCTGCTTTCGGGGCCGCACAACGTGATCATGACGCAAAAGGGTTTCAGGCAGTTGGGCGGAGCCGACGAGCTGCCGGTGCACTTTCCCACGAGCGGTCTCGTCGTCAACAATGCGCGGCTGAAAAGCGACGCCGAGCGCATCAAGGTCGCGCTCCGCGTCATGCTCGAATCGCTGGAGTTCAGCCGGAGCGAGAAAGCGCGCGTGATCGGCTATATTCGCGACAAATGGAAGCTCGACGGCAAGACCGCGGAGGAAGTCTATAGCCAATGGCTGCCGACGCTCGCCATGGACGGCAAGATAGAAGCCAAGGACACGCAGGAGTATTTCGATCTCGCCTACTCGTATAATCAGATTCCGGCGCCGGTTCAGGTGGCCGCCGTGACCGACTACACGCTGCTCGATCAGGTGCTGAAAGAAAATCCGCGGCGGCCGCAGTGAGCCGGCCCGGCTCAGCGCCGCTGAAGCCCGAAAATCTGGTTATACTGCTCGATCACCTCGTTGAGCTTCGGACCGATGGACGATGGGCTCAAGAAGGCGAAGTCTTTCTGGAACAGCGCCTGAATCCACGGTTTGTGTTTGACGCCCTTGCGGATCGATATTCTGCCGGCGTCGTCGGAAATTTTTGTCTGCCCTTCTTCGGACAACATCCAATCGATGAAAAGAATCGCCGCGGCGGGATGCGTCGCGCGCTGCATCAACGCCGTGAAAGCGGGCTCGGCAGCGTACGGTTCCAGGATGCGAAAGTCGATCGGAGCGCTCTTTTCTTTGTATTCCGTCACACGCCGCCCGCGCGCCGCGATCGCGATCGCCGATTCGCCCGCGAGCAGCAGCTGAACGCGCATCACGCTGCTCGAGCCGGGCATATGCAGCTGCTGGCGCGCCAGCGCCCGCATGTACTCCGTCCCCTTTTGCCTTCCCATGGCCTCGAGCGTGACGTTGAACCAGGTGTATTCCTCGGTTCCGAGACTCATCTTGCCCTTCCATTTGGGATTGAGGAGATCTTCGTACCTTTGCGGCGCCGCGTTCGGCGCAACCTGGCGCGTGTTGAAGGCGAGGACGAGCGGGGTGACTTCGAAGCCCTGCCAATAACCCTCCGCATCAAACGACCCGGCGGGCATCGCCTTGCGCTCGGGCGAAAGATACGCGGTCGAGAGCCCGCGCTTTTTCAATTCCCACATCTCGACGGGCGCCGAGGCGACGACGTCGGCGGCGTAGCGGCCGGCCCGCGCCTCGGTCTCGACGCGGGTGAAGACGCCGGAGGGCGTGGAGCGGTAGGCGTTGACCTTGACGAACGGGTAACGATTCTCGAACGCCGCGACGATCTTCGGATAATCGGTCAAGCTGATCGAGGTATATAAGACCAGCTGCCCCTCTTTACGCGCGCCGTCTTCTAAAAACGCGCGGCGTTCCGCGGGCGCAAGACTCCCTATTTTCTTGGCGCTCTCATCCGCCGTGGCGGAGAAAGCGGCCGTGGCGGCGAGCCACGCCGCAAGAACGACGAAGAGGCAGAGCTGTCGCTTCACTGATAGTTCGTATTTCGCTTCTCGCCCCAGCCGATCGTGGAGATGTCGAAGATATTGCCGTCGGGATCCGTGCCGCGCAGTTCGGCATAGGTTGCCTCGCGCGATTTCGGCGCGCCGTCGGGATAGATCTCCGCGATGCGCTTCGCGGTCTCGTTCGGGTCGTCGACATGAAAGCCGAAGTGGTAGAGCCCGAGGCGATGTCCCGGCTCTTTGGGATTGCTGGCATTGAGGATAGCGAGATTGACCTCGCCGTCGGAAAGATGCACCGAGCCGTTTTTCGTCCGGTGCATCTCCTTCATCTCGAAGACCTTCTTATAAAACTCGGCGAGCTTTTCCGGCTGATGCGTCAATATCGCCAGGTGACGTAGCTTTGCCATGATCGTTCTCCTTTCGACGCGAGGAGGCTAACACCGGCCAATGGCCGTGTAAAGAGATCAGAGCTGGTGCGCGCGGCGGAGCCGCGGGTCGAGCGTGTCGCGGAGCGCGTCGCCCAGAAGATTCGAGGCGAAAACGATCAAGCTGATCGCCGCGCCCGGAAAGACTACGAGCCAAGGCGCCTTCTGCGCGAATTCCGCCGCGGAGATCGAAAGCATCCGTCCCCACGAAGGCCACGGCTCGGGAACTCCGAGTCCTAAAAAGCTCAAGGCCGCTTCGACCAGAATGGCGCTGCCGAACTGCGCCGTCGTGAGCACGATGAACGGGCCGATCGCGTTGGGGAGAATGTGGCGGAAGGCGATCGCCAAGTGGCCGACTCCCAGCGCGCGCGCCCCCTCGATATAGGCGAATTCCCGAATCGCGAGGACGCTGCCCCGAACGACCCGCTGCGCCAGGGGTATGATCGGCACCGAGATCGCGACGATCACGTTGACGATGGAGGGTTTGAGCGCCGCTGCCATGACCAGCGCGAGAATAAGCAGCGGCAGCCCCTGCAGGATATCCATCATGCGCTGCGCGAAGAGGTCGAGCCATCCGCCGACGTAGCCCGACAGCAGGCCGATCACCGCGCCAAGCGTCGCGCCGAGCAGCGTCGCCCCGAGGCCGACCATGAGAGAAACCCGGGCGCCGTAGACTATGCGGCTGTAGATGTCGCGCCCGAGATTGTCGGTGCCGAGCCAATGCGACCGCGTCGGCTGCGCCAGCGTATGAGCGGCGTCGGTCCGGATCGGGTCGTGCGTGGCGAGAGTGTCGGCGAAGGCGGCAGTCAGCACGAGCCCGACGATCACGAGACCGCCCAGCGCGCCGAGCGGCTTTTGACGCAAAAAACCGATTGCCTTCATCGCTTCACCTCAGTGCGTAGCGGATGCGCGGATCGAGGTAGCCGTAAAGGAGATCGACCAACAAATTCACCAGCACGACGGCGACGGCAATCAGCATGACGAGATTTTGCGCCACCGGATAGTCGCGCCAGAGAATCGCGTCTACAAGGTACCGCGCTACGCCGGGGACGTTGAAGACCGTCTCGGTGACCACGAGCCCGCCGATCATGAAGGCGAACTCGAAGCCGATGACCGTGACGACCGGCAGCATGGCGTTTCTCAGCGCGTGGCCGAAGACGACCGGCCGCTCGCGCTGCCCTTTGGCGCGCGCGGTGCGGATATAGTCCTCGCGCAGCACCTCGAGCATCGAGGAGCGCGTGATGCGCATGATCAGCGCCGAGCCGCGGTAGCCGACGGCGAGCGCGGGAAAAATAAATTGCAAGAGATGCGCGCGCAGATCTTCGCGCGGCGAGACATAAACCAACGCGGGAATCCATCCCGTCCAGGAGACCAAAAAAAGAATGATCAACATGCCGAGCCAGAACGACGGCATCGAGAGGCCCGCGAGGCTGAAGAGGCGGAGCACATAGTCGAGCGCACTGTCCTGACGCGCGGCGCTCACGACGCCGGTGAAAACTCCCGACACGACGGCGATGAGAATCGCCAGAACGGCCAATTCCAACGTGACGGGTATGCGCGGCTTGACGATCTGCCAGGCGGGAACGTCGTAGCGGTAGGATTTTCCCAGGTCCCCTTTCGCAACATCCTTGAGCCAGCGGATGTACTGAACGGCGATTGGCCGGTCCACGCCGAGCTCGCGCGCCAGCTCAACCTTGGCCGCCGGATTGACGAAGCCGGCAGAGGAAAAAATGATGTCGACGATGTCTCCGGGAACGAGGCGTAGGAGAACGAAGATCAGCACCGACATCCCGAAGAGCGTCACGAGAGCGGTGAGCAGGCGCTGGAGTATATAGACGAGCACGGCGCGTCACTTGTCGAGCCAGACCTCCTGCATCCGCCCGTAATTGTAAATCGACTGGTGCGGCACCACGTTCTTGACGTATGGCCACATCACCACGTATTCCTTGCTCCACCCCAGCAACATGCGCGCGCCGTCGAGCTGGAGGCGCTTGTCGATGGCGTTCACGAGCTGCAACCGTTTTTCCCGCTCGATGACCTGCGATTGCTGCTCGATCAGTCGGTCCATCTCCTCGCTGCAGTAGGCGGAATAATTGCGCGGCGAGTTGCACTTGAAGTTCTCGTACAGGTTGGCGTCGGGATCGTCGGGGCCGATGCCGGTCGTATTCACGGCCACATCGAATTCGCGGCGCGTCATCTTCGCGTGCCACACGCCGGTCTCCACCTGCTCGAGCGTCGCCTCGATGCCCACCTGCCGGAACTGGTCGATGATGAAGCCGGCGATATCGACGTAGATCGGGATCGCGCGCGTTGAGACGGTGATTTTGAGCGGCTTCGACGGCCCATAGCCCAGCTCGGCGAGAAGCTTCCTCGCCTCGATCTTCTGCTTCGCCGGATCGCCGAAGCCGGGGATCTTTTTCTGCTCGGCCTCGGGCAAACCCCACACGCCGTACGGTTTCGGCAGCAGCACGCCGCCGAGGATCGCCGCGCCCTGCCTGCCGGCCTGGACGTAGCCTTGGCGATCGACCGCGAGTGTGATCGCCAGGCGCATCTTGGGATCTTTGAACAGAGGCTTCGTGAGATTGACCAAAATATGATCGTTCACGTTGGTGCTCGACTCGATCAGGTTGAGCTTAGGAACGGCGCGCTTGGCGGCCTCGGCGGGCATTCTAGCGACTTCCCAGATGAACGGAATGTCCTGTCGTCCCGCCTGCAGCGCGGCATATCGGGTCGAGCGGTCTTTGATAATCGTGTAGCGGATGCCGTCGAGATAGGGCCGGCCCTTGACGAAGTAATCGGGATTTTTCACCATCTCGATCAGCTCGCCTTGGCGATATTCCTTGAGCTTGAACGGACCTGTGCCGACGCACTTGGAGCGCAGCTCGGATACCGGAATGTGCGCCGGATAAATCGCCGACCAACCTGCGGCCAGCATGAGCAGCAGCGACTGCTGCGGGCGCTTGAGCCGGAAGGCCACGGTCAGCGCGTCGGGAGTCTCGATCGATTCTACGTTCTCATACCAGAGCTGGCGCGGGTTCACGCGCAGCTTGGTCGTGATTCCCGGCGCCTCGCGCACCGTATCGAAAGTGTGCTTCACGTCTTTCGACGTGAAAGGCTGCCCGTCGTGCCACTTCACGTCTTTGCGGAGAAAGAAGACCAGGCTTCGGCCGCCGTCCTGCAGTGTCCACTTCTCCGCCAGCTCGGGGATGATCGTATCGAGGCTCTCCTGCTTCTTTAACGGATCGAAGAGCACCAGGTTGTTGTAGCAGGACATCATCGGCCAGGCTGTGGAGATCGTGGCCTCCTCGTGCAGCGAGAAGCTCGGCGGCGACTCGATCAACGTGGCGTTCAGGATTCCGCCGGATTTCGGCGTCTGGGCGGCGAAGAGTGTCGATGCGAACGGGATCGTGCAGAGCGCCACGAGAACGAGCCTATGAAATCGCTTGCCCATAGCGGTTCCTCCCGAGACGAATCAATCGTCTATTCGAACGGCCACTTCGGTTGGAGCTTATACGGAAGCTTCTTCACCAGCTTCTCCGTGGCGCGCTGCGCGCGGCGGAGAATCGTCTTCACGTTGACGGTCTTGATCTTGCGCTTTTCCATGACCACGCGGCCGTCGATGATGGAAGTCTCGACGTCGGCGCCTTCGCCGGAGTAAACCAGCGTCGGCACGAGCGAGAACTCGTGCAGCGGAACCCAGTTCGAGCGCTTGGTCTCGACGATGATCACGTCCGCCTTCTTGCCCTTTTCGAGCGAGCCGATCTCGTTTTCCCAGTGTGCCGCGCGCGCGCCGCCGATCGTCGCCATCTCCAGCGCCTGCTCCGGCGCGATTAAGTCCGGAATGATGCGCGCCTCTTTGTGCACGGTCGCGGCCTCGTACATCGCGCGGAACATGTCGAGGCTGTTGTTCGCGGCGCTGGAGTCGCAGCCGAGCGCGACCGTGACGCCCATGTCGATCAGCTCCGGGAATTTCCCCGCGCTCGCCGAGCCGTAGGCGCCGTGGAGCGTCGCGCCGGGGACATGGATAACGCGGCAATCATTGTCCTTCAGCATCTTTACTTCGTCGTCCGTGATCGCCGCCATGTGGATGAGATACCAGTGGTCCCCGAGCACGCCGAGCGACTTCATGTGCTCGATCACGGTGTGGCCGGTGCGCTTTTTCACCCAATCGACTTGGTCTTTGTTGACGGCGGCGTGCATCTCGATCATGACGCCGTCGCGCTTGGCGAGGTTGTTGATGCCGCGGTACAGCGCGTCGCTGACGTTGGGCTCGACGCGAAGTCCGTAGCAGGCACGGATGCGCCCGCCCTCCCTGCCGTTCCAATCCTTGACGAGCTGCTCCTCGACCTTGAGCGTCTCTTCGGTACTGAGCTTTCCCGGCAGCCCCTCGCACAGCGGCCGGTCGTCGCTCCACTGGTCCATGCCCGACCAGGCGATGATACCGCGCATGCCGGTCTCTGCCAGCGCGCGCCCGACGTTGTCCATTTTGTAGCCGCCGGGATCGGTGACCGTCGTCGTGCCGGTGCGGATCATCTCGACCTGGCAGAGGAGCGCGCTCAGATAAGTCGCCTCGTCGGTGAGCAGCGTCTCGTAGGGATAAATTCGGTCGTAGCACCAAGCGATGAGATCGACCTCATCGCCGAGGCCGCGCGCCAGCATCTGCACGTTGTGACAGTGCGCGTCGATGAGGCCCGGCATGACGACGCGGTCTTTGGCGTCGAAGACGGTTTCCGCCTGGAAGTCCTTGAGCGTGTCGGCCTTTCCCACATCCACAATGCGATCGTTCTCGATCGCGACGGCGCCGTCGCGGATGATGCGCCGGCGCGGGTCCATGGTAATCACTGTGCCGTTCTTGATGAGAATCCGTCCCATGAAGCTTCCTCCCGCTCCGCGACTAGCACGCGGGAAACCACAAAGTCAACGATGTTAGCGGCGACTAGCGGGTTAGTTGACACGATTTCGCATAAAAGATAGCAAGCTGCTATATTGTCGCTTCGTTGCGGGGGACGCTTATGATGAAGAGGATCGCCGCCAATGCCGCGGCATTGCTGCTTTTTTTCTGCATTGCCCCTTCTAGCCAAGCAAAGGACCGCCTGGCGATCGGCTACACCAGCGCGAGCGGCGTATTCGCCGGCCTGTGGATCGCGCAGGAGGCGAAGCTCTTCGATAAATACAACATCGATTCGCACCTCATTCTGATCGCCTCGGGCTCGCTCATGGTCCAGTCGATGCTCGGCGGCGATCTGCCGATCTCCGCCGCCGCCGGCAGCGCTTCGGTCGACGCGGCGCTCGCCGGCTCGGACATGACGATGTTCGGCGCGCTCGTCAAGGTGCCGGCGTTTTACATCATGGCCTTGCCGGAGATTAAGTCGATCGACGACCTGCGCGGCAAATCGGTCGGCGTGACGCGCTTCGGCTCTTCGACCGACTTCACCATGCGCTATATTCTCAAGAAACAGGGTCTCGAACCCGGCAAAGACGTGACGCTGCTTCAGACGGGAGATCTTTTCGGCGCCGCGGCGATGCTGAAGACGAAGGCGATCGTCGCCGCGCCTTTTTCCAGTCCGTTGAATCTCAAGGCGGAGGAGGCCGGCGCGAAAACGCTCATGAACATGGGTAAGGCCGGAGTGTATTTCCCGCACGACGCCTTCATGGCGCGCCGGGCGTTCCTCTCGGCCAACGAGGATCTCGTGCGCCGCTTTATAAAGGGGTATTCGGAAGCGGTCCACAAGCTCCAGACCGACCCCGACAGCAGCAAGCGCGCGATCAAGAAATATGTCCGTGCCGAGGACGCGAAGACGCTCGACGCGGTTTACCAGTACGCCGTCGATTACATCGACCGGATTCCCTACAACACGCGCGAAGGCGTGCAGGAAGTGCTGAACCAGATCGCCGCGCGCAATCCCAAGGCCAAGGGCATGGCGCCCGAGAGCTTCTACGACGATCGCTACGTCAAGGAACTGGACGCGGCGGGATTCTATAAACAGCTCTGGGGAAAATAAGACGAAAGGAAAGACAACGAGAATGGCACGAGTCGGTTTTGCATTAGGCTACGGGAAATTCACCAACGTGAGAGAGATCGCCGACCTCATGCGGCATGCGGAGGCGCGCGGCTACGAGATGGCGTTTTTCTCCGAGACCATCGAGATCATGCGGGATTCCGTCACGGCGCTCGCGGCGATGGGCCTCGCGACGGAGAAAATGATCCTCGGCTCGACGCAGATCGTGCGCCTGCGCAGCCCCATCGTGATGGCGCAGACGCTTGCGAGCCTCGATGAATTGACCGGCGGGCGGATGACGCTGGCGCCCGGTGCTTGCACCAAGAGCCACGCGCGCGTGCACGCGCTCGATCCGGAAGTGAGCGCGACGCCGGCCCAGGTGCTCAAGGAATATATCGAGTCGATGCGCCTTTTGCTCACCGGCGACAAAGTCTCCTATCACGGCGAGTACGTGAATTTCGACAACGTCGGGCTCGGCTGGAAGCCGATCCGCAAATCGATCCCCATCTACGCGCCGGCGACGAGCACGACCGGCCTCAAGCTCGCCGGGCAGGTCGCCGACGGCGTCGTGCTGAACGCGGTGTGCTCGCCGGAATATACGGTGAACGCGCTCAAGATCGTGCGCCAGGCGGCGGAGGCAGCGGGACGGGATTTTTCCAAATTCGAGATCGCCCAGATCATCAACTGCTCGGTCGAGGACGATCACAACAAGGCGCTCGACCAAGTGCGCTGGGAGGTCGCGACCAAGCTCGATCCGGTGCAGATCTCGTTCATCGCCGGGCCGAAGATGCGCGTCGGCGAGCCCTACATCAAAAAGGACGACATCCCGAAGTTCGAGAAGGCCCACGCGGCCGGCGGCATGGATGGACTCATCAAGGCGATTCCCGATTCCTACGTCGAAGGCATGACCGCGAGCGGCACGCCCGACGAAGTCAAAAAGCGCGTCCAGCAGTATCGCGACGCCGGCGTGAAAATCCCGCTGCTGCGCCCCGCCGCGAACCATCAGACCCAGCGAGTGCTGGAGCTGTTCGCACAAAAATAGACGTGAGGCCACCGGCGTGAGGCGCGAGTCAAAAGAAATTCCTTCGGAACTTGTCGCCTCTCGCCTCACGCCTCGCGCCTGATTCTTATGTATCGTGTCGGCGTCGATATCGGCGGAACGTTCACCGATCTGCTTCTGATCGGCGCGGACGGCCGCGCCGTCATCGGCAAGACGCTCACCACGCCTACAGACCCGAGTCTCGCGGTCGAAACGGCGCTGAAGCGCGCGCTAGGCGAAGGTCTCGCCCAGTCGGCCGAGCGCGGCACGCTGGTTCACGGCACGACGCTCGTCACCAACGCCATCATCGAGCGCAAGGGCGCGCCGACGGCGCTCCTCACGACGGCGGGCTTTCGCGACGCGCTGGAGATTGGGCGCGAACAGCGCTACGAGCTTTACGATCTCAATCTCGAATTCCCCAAGCCGCTCGTGCCGCGTCACCTCCGCTTCGACGTGCCGGAGCGCACGGCGGCAGACGGCGGTATTCTTCAGCCGCTCGACGAAAATTTCGTCCGGAGGCTCGCCGCGGAGCTGCACGACAAAGAAATCCGCGCGATCGCCGTCTGCTATCTCCATAGCTTCCGCAACCCGGCGCATGAGCGCCGCACCGCAGCGCTGATTCAAGAAGTCGCGCCGGAAATACGCGTCTCGCTCAGCTCCGATGTCGTCGCCGAGATCCGCGAATACCAGCGCACAAGCACGACCGTCGCCAACGTCTACGTACAGGAGCGCGTCTCGGACTACCTGGCGGAGCTCAACCGCCGTCTCGAGGCTATTTCTTTTAAGGGCAGCTTCTTCGTCATGCTTTCGAGCGGCGGCATCGCGACCGCCGAGACCGCGTCGCGCTTCCCCGTGCGGCTGTTGGAATCGGGTCCCGCCGCCGGCGCCCTCGCCGCGGCGCATCTCGGCGCGCGCGCCGGATTCAAGGATCTGCTCTCGTTCGACATGGGCGGCACAACCGCGAAGCTCTGCGCCGTCGAGGACGGCCGGCCGCTCAAGGCCCACGACTTCGAGGTCGACCGCGTTTATCGATTTAGAAAAGGCAGCGGCCTGCCGGTCAAGATCCCCGTCATCGACATGATCGAGATCGGCGCGGGCGGCGGCAGCATCGCGCGCGTCGACGCCCTCGGGCTGCTCAAGGTCGGGCCTGAAAGCTCCGGCGCCGAGCCCGGCCCGGCGTGCTACGGCCGCGGCGGGACGGAGCCGACCGTCACCGACGCCGATTTGATCTTGGGATATTTGGACGCGAAATACTTCCTCGGCGGGCAGATGGAATTGGACGTCGACGCCTCGCGCCGCGCGCTCTCGCGCGTGGCGGAAAAGCTCAAGCTGACGATCGAGCAGGTTGCTTGGGGCATTCATCAGATCGTGGCCGAGAACATGGCGAACGCGGCGCGCACGCACTTGGGCGAGCGCGGCAAAGACCCGCGCCGGATGCCGCTCTACGCCTTCGGCGGCGCCGGGCCGGTACACGGCTACCGCGTCGCGGAGATTTTGCATTTGCCTGCCCTCGTCTCCCCTTTCGGCGCCGGCGTCGGCTCGACCTTCGGATTGTTGGCCGCGCCGCTCGCGTTCGATTTCGTGCGCAGCGCCTACAGCAGACTCGGCGGTATGGACTGGGCTCCGACTAACAAACTGCTGGAGGAGATGGCGGCGGAAGGCCGGGACGTATTGGAAAGCTCCGGCCTGTCCGCGTCAGAAATATCTTACGAGCGCACGGCCGACATGCGCTACGTCGGCCAGGGGCATGAGGTATCCGTCCCGCTGCCGAATGGGACGTTGGGCGACGCGCACCTGAGCGACATTCAAAACAGCTTCGAGGCCGTCTACCGCTCGCTGTACGGGCGCAAGGGACCGGACGTGCCGCTCGAAGTGATCAACTGGCGCGTCGTCGCCGCCGGACCGAACCCGGCGATGGATTATCGCCTGCCGCAGAAAACGAACGGCGGGAGCGCGCTCAAGGGAAAGCGCCGCGCTTATTTTCCCGAGCGCGACGGCTATATCGAGACGCCGGTCTACGACCGATATGCGCTTGCGCCTGGCGCTACGTTCACCGGACCGGCGATCGTGGAAGAACGCGAGTCTACGCTGATCGTCGGCGCGCGCGGGCGCGGCCGCATCGACGATCAGCTCAATGTCATCGTGGAGTTCGCCGGTGGCCAGTAACGGAATCGATCCGGTCACGCTGGAAGTCGTGTGGAACCGGCTGCTCTCGGTCGCCAACGAGCAGCAGGACGCGCTGATTCGCACAGCCTTCAGCACGATCGTGCGCGAGAGCCAGGACCTGGCCTGCGGCGTCTTCGACACGAAGGGGCGCATGATCGCGCAGTCGATCACCGGCACGCCGGGACATATCAACGCGATGGCGAGCTCGATGCGCCATTTTCTCGCGGCCTATCCGCCGGCGAAGCTCGCGCCAGGCGACGTGCTCATCACCAACGACCCGTGGATGACCGCGGGACAGATCAACGACATCACGATCACCTCGCCGATCTTCAAGAACGGCAAGCTCGTCGCGCTCTTCGCCAACACCTGCCACGCCGCCGACATCGGCGGGCGCATTCTCTCGGCCGAGGCGCGCGAAGTCTTCGAAGAAGGCCTCAGGCTCCCGATCATGAAGCTCTTCGATGGCGGCGCGCCGAACGACGTCTTGTTGAAGCTCATCCGCGCCAACGTGCGCTTGCCCGACGAAGTCGTGGGCGACCTGCACGCACAGGCGGCGTGCAACGACGCCGGCGGCCGCGCGCTGCTCGAGATGATGGACGAGTTCGGCCTCGATTCGATCGATCCGATCGCCGAGGAAATCATCCGCCGCTCGGAAGCGGCGGTCAGAGAAAAAGTCCGCGCGCTGCCTGGCGGCGAGTGGACGAGCGAGACGTGGAGCGACGGCTTCGAGGAGCCGATCGTTATCCGCTGCCGGCTGACAGTCAAAGGCGGCGCGATCGACATCGACTTCGCCGACTCATCGCCGGAGAGCGCGCACGGCATCAACGTCGTGCTCAACTATACGCATGCCTATGCGAGCTTCGCCGTGAAAGCGGCGATCTATCCCGACGTGCCGCACAACGAAGGCAGCTTCCGCCCCGTGCGCGTGACAGCGCCGGAAGGCAGCATATTGAACGCGCGTGACCCCGCTCCGGTGGCGAGCCGCCAGGCGGTCGGGCACTTGGTTCCGAGCGCGATCTTCGCCGCACTCGCGGGCGCGCTGCCGGGCCGGCTGCTCGCGCCGGGCGCGGACCCCATCTGGCTAACGGTGTGG